>CAYQXO010000073.1:0-14846 GCA_964421495.1 uncultured Balneolaceae bacterium
CCACGTGGAAACGATTTTCTGGGTTACGCTTAGTTTATTGCCAATTAAGCTGGCCATTCTGCTGTATGAAAAATCCTTCCTGCAATCCTGGCATAGAGTTGGAGTACGCGATCTGTTTGTCCTCAACCGATCAGTCCTGTTCAGTACCGTTGCCTTTCTCGGGATAGCCTACCTGTTTAGAGCCGAGTTATTCATCCCCTATAGTGTTCCCTTTATTGAGGCCATGTTGTTGTTTTTGGGATTGGGCGGAGTGAGAATAGCTACCCGATTGTGGTATGAATATAAGTTCAGGCGGACTAGGGAAATCGAGGAAAATCTGGAGCGGGTACTGATTGCCGGCGCCGGTGAGGCGGGTACGATGATTGCCCGTGAAATGTTGCGGCATCCCGAAGCCGGAATGAAACCGGTGGGCTTTCTGGATGACGATCCCGCCAAACAGAAGCAGAGTTTCCTGGGACTGGATGTACTGGGGGGAACGGAAGAGGTTTCAACAGTTTGTGAGCAAAAAGACGTGGATGTGCTGCTTATAGCGATGCCGTCGGAAAGCGGGGATGTGGTAAGAGAGATTGTGGAGAAGACGCGGGATACGGGCGTGGAGTATAAAATTATTCCCGCCTTGTATGAGCTTTTGAATGGAGACTTTACGGTTAATCAGATAAGAAATGTAGATGTGGAGGATCTCCTCCGTCGCGAACCGGTTCGCCTGAATACGGAGGAAATTGCGGAGTATATAACAGGCAAGAGGGTGCTGGTGACCGGCGCCGGCGGATCCATCGGATCTGAAATTGTACGGCAGATAACGCAGTTTGATCCCCGAAAAATTGTATTGCTCGACCATAGCGAGTATAATATCTATAAAATAGATCAGGAACTGTCGGCTTCTTTCCCTGATCTTGATTACGACCTGGTTATTGCGGATGTGCGGGATATCAACAGGTTGCAGTCGGTGTTCAGGAATTACCGGCCGGAGGTCATCTTTCATGCGGCAGCTCACAAGCACGTACCGCTCATGGAGAATAATCCCGGTCAGGCTATCCTGAATAATGTCGGCGGGACGAAAAATCTCGTTAATTTATCGCTGGAGTACAAGGTCGAGCATTTCGTAAATATCTCCACCGACAAGGCCGTGAATCCCACCTCGATGATGGGCGCATCCAAGCGGCTGGCTGAGTACATCGTGGAGAATGGAAGCCGCCAGGCCGATCCCTCGCAGATTTTTGTTTCGGTTCGTTTTGGTAATGTGTTGGGGAGCCGGGGCAGCGTGGTGCCGAAGTTTAAAGAACAGATTAAAAATCGGGAACCTATTACCGTTACCCACCCGGATATGAAACGCTATTTCATGACCATTCCCGAAGCTTCCCAATTGGTGCTGCAGGCCGGAGGACTTGAGAACAGCGGTGCCGTGTATGTCCTGGATATGGGCGAACCGGTCAGAATTATGGATCTGGCGAAAGATTTAATCAAGTTGTCGGGCCTCGAACCGGAAGTGGATATCCCGATCGAAATAACCGGCAAGCGTCCCGGCGAGAAACTGTACGAAGAGCTTATGACGGACGAGGAGAACACTTCCGCCACCCGGTACGATAAAATACACGTGGCGCAGCAAAATGGGCTGCCGGACAGATTCGACGATAAATTGAGCAATCTGATTGACTATGCGCTCGACAACGATACCGAAAAGCTTAAAAATTATATATCTCAACTTATCGAGGTAAATGAGTTTGAGTTAAGCAAGCAGAAGTAAAGGTCCGGGAGTCTGTCGGAATTTTCGGCTCTTAGCGTGGATCCTCGGAAGGTGTCAGGATGAAGTTTGTTTTAACTGAACGGGACGTAAAAACGGTGTTATTTAAGGAAACAATCGGTCAAAAACCCCAAGATCCGGCTTTTTCACTAACGCTGTAATCGCTTCGCTCGGTAAGCTTCGTGAGAATCGTTGACGTGCGGTGCACTTCGTGTGAATATCTTCCTTTGGTACCCCGTAATTTTGTGAACGTTCGGCAAACTTTCGGAGTGAGAATTTAAATTGGTATAGTAAATTTAGGAAAGTAAAACCGCTAATGAAGGGAAAGAAACCAACATATATTGTCCGCAATAAGAAAACCTTGAGCTCGCGCTGGATGGTTTTTTATACCCGTGCCCGCAACGAAAAGAAGTGTGAGCGCAAGCTGCAGGAGCGGGATATCGAGGTATTTCTGCCCAAATGCCGGGTCAAGCGGCAATGGTCGGACCGCATCAAAAAAGTAACCCTTCCTCTTTTTCCCAACTATATTTTCGCAAACATCAACGAGCGAGAACGCCTCCAGGTGCTGAAAACCAGCGGCATCGCCTACCTGGTCACCTTCCGCGGCAAACCCGCCGTCCTTGACGACGAGCAGATTCGTCGGCTCCAAATTACCCAGGAAGATCCCGAGCGGCTGGAGACGCTGTCCCACCAGCTCCCCGAGCTGGGAAGCCTGGTCAAAGTGAAGGAGGGACCCTTCGAGGGACTCACCGGCCGCGTCCTCGAACACCGCAACGAAATGAGCTTGGTCGTGCAGCTTGACGTGATTCAGCAGTCCGTCAGGGTTAAACTTGACGGAGCGCATGTCGAGGAGATTGAGCCGGCATCAAGCGGGGAAAAAGCGAAAAAGGTCCTTTAGATCTTTTTTCGCTCGCAAGGGAGAGGCCGGCAAACGGGCAGTGATTAGAGTTCGGTCCACTTTCATGCTGGCTAAAGACCTATTCGACGATAACGAAGAATGTTGGCCTTATGAACGTCACCTCTAGCTGCCGGTCGATGAATCTTGAAATTGCCGTCAGGGCTTCCGTGGATTAGAGAATGTCCCGGGGATATTGCGGTACGATGATAATCTGCTCGGGATGGGGATGATTTTTGACGAATTCATGGAATTCGTCCGTCATCTCCTTCATTTTTTGTACATAAGGCGTATCTTTGCTCGGATGATCGATATCGGAAAGTATGTAGATCTGCATTTCCGTAATTATTCCGAATTTGTATAGATAATACAGCTTTAAATATTTCAGTGTGGTATTCATAAGTTACTCTCTTTTAAACACATTTTCTTATGTGCAGGTGTAATTGTTTGGTTAAATCCTCGATATAAGTCCGACCAATTTACGAAATATTTACTAATAAACACACAAAATTTTTTGAAAGGCATTTTTAATTTGTGGCTCTATTTGTAATGGGTGAGAGTAAAATCACTCAAGTATGTTATTTCCTGATTTGTAAGGATTGTTACAGTTTTGGATCTTACCTTATATAGACTTCCGCTTCCCGGGAAAAACTCAATCAATTAAAGATGTCTTATATCCAAAACGAATCGATCAGAGATCGCTCGAAATACTGGAAGAACCTATCACTAATCTAAAGCTTCAAAAGCTTTTATACTATATTCAAGCCTGGGGATTGGTTGTATTTGATGAGTCTTTTTTTGAGGAACAGCCCAAAGCATGGGTTCATGGCCCCGTATATCCCGATGTTTATCTAACTATAAATTTTGTATTTTAAGCATAGATTGAATCCATACTAAATTTTAATAATGGATTATGAAGAAGATAACACTAACGATTAAAGACGATAAAAAGACCGGTTTTCTATTGCAGTTACTGGAGGAGCTGGATTTCATAGAAATTCAAGAAAGCGGTCGGAAATTGGATGAGGCGTATGATTTTTTTGCATCGGCCGGAATGTGGAAAGGGCGGGATATTAATGCCAGGGAATTAAGGAAACAGGCATGGTAGAGAAGCAATTAGTACTTTGTGATACGAATGTCATAATTGATTTTTATAAAGAAGACGCTTCCATTCTAAAAAAGTTGCGTGCCATTGGTCAGGATCGCATAGCAGTAAGTATCATCACGGCAGGAGAGCTTTTGTACGGTGCGTTAAACAAAGAAGAGTACAATCAAATACGCCAGGATATATCCCATCTACATATATTACACCTCGATCCGGCCATTGGAGAATGTTACATTGAATTAATGGACAATTATTCATTGAGTCATAATTTGTCATTGCCGGACGGATTAATAGCAGCAACTGCTATTATAGAAGAAATACCGCTTTATACTCGCAATAAGAAGGATTTTAGATATATTGAAGAGCTGGAGCTATATGAGGCACAGTAGCGTATAACTTTTTCATTGAAGAGTTGTAATTAACTATTTAATCTGGATTTACAAGTGTTATGAATATAGCAACAATTGGTACGGGCTACGTCGGATTGGTTTCGGGAACGTGTTTTGCCGACTCCGGTAACAACGTAACCTGCGTGGATATTGACGAGGATAAGATTGAGCGACTAAACGAAGGCGAAATTCCTATTTATGAGCCGGGATTGCGCACCATCTTTGACCGGTCGGTGCGGGAGGATCGCCTGCATTTTACCACTGATTTAGAGGCAGCGGTGGAAGAGGCCGAGATTATCTTTCTGTGCTTGCCGACTCCGCCGGGCGGCGACGGCGAGGCGGATCTGTCGGCAGTCCTGGATGTGGCCGGGCAACTGGGTGAGCTGATTTCCGAATACAAGATTATCGTGAATAAAAGCACGGTGCCGGTCGGGACGGCCGAGAAGGTGCGTCAGACGATCGCCGCCCATACCGACCAGGAATTCGCCGTGGTCTCCAACCCGGAGTTCCTGCGCGAAGGGGCGGCGGTGGACGATTTTATGAAGCCGGAGCGCGTGATTATCGGAACCTCGAGCGACCGCGCGGGCGAGACGATGCACAAGCTGTACGAGCCGTTTGTCCGCAGCGGCAATCCCATTATCACGATGGACAACCGCAGTGCCGAGATGACCAAGTATGCGGCCAACGCGCTGCTGGCGACCAAGATCTCCTTTATGAATGAAATCGCCAACCTGGCCGAGAAGGTCGGAGCGGATGTGGATAATATCCGCCGCGGCATCGGGACCGACTCGCGCATCGGCAAGCGGTTTCTCTTTGCGGGTCACGGGTTTGGCGGGAGCTGCTTTCCAAAGGACGTCCGCGCCATTCTCCACACGGCCCGCCAGAACGACTACGATTTCCGCATCACCGATGCGGTGATCGAGGTAAACGAGCGGCAGAAACTGCGTCTCGTCGAGATGATCGACAACTATTTCGGAGAGGACCTCGAAGGATACACCTTCGGACTCTGGGGACTCTCCTTCAAACCCGAGACCGACGACGTCCGCGAGGCGCCGGCTCTCTACGTCGCCGAAGCGCTGGTCGAGCGCGGCGCCAAACTGAAAGCCTACGATCCGGAGGCGATCGAAACCTTCAAGGAGTCGATCGACTCCGCCGTGGATGCGGCTACTACCTACGTCACCGATCCCGATTCCGCCCTCAAAGACGTCGACGGACTGCTCATCAACACCGAGTGGAACGAATTCCGTCAGCCGGACTTCGAGGCTTTTCACCAATATATGAAGCAGCCGGTGATTTTCGACGGCCGCAACGTGTACGACCTCGACGACGCAGAGGAAGCGGGGATTGTGTATTACAGCATTGGGCGTCGTGCGGTGAATGTGGAAGCGGGGGAGAGAGTGAGCGTTTGATTAATTATGAATTATGAATTTTTAATTATGGATTTCCGAAAATACATAACCATAGAAACGGACAAACGGGGAGGAAAGCCTTGCATTCGGGGCATGCGTATAACAGTATATGATATACTGGAATATCTTGCATCAGGGATGACGGAAGAACAAATTCTGGAGGATTTTCCGGAATTGACGAAGGAAGATATAAAAGCATGTATAGCGTTTGCCGCAAATCGGGAACGGGAACTCACTAAAAGGTGGGAATATTAACGAACAAGCTTTTTTCTTATCTGTTTGGCTTTGTTTTTATCTACTGGCCGTTTCCATTTATGTGTTTTCGACTTACGGGATTTTATGTACTCTCTAACTTCAGACATTTCATCTTTAGAAGCCTTCCATTTACGTACATAAAAACGGCCTTTGGGCTCTTCTGACGTTACTTTTTTTTCTTCTTTTCTCTTTTTATCAATGATCATGGCAAATATTGATTTATCAAATCTTGAGCCTCATCTTCAAATATAACCATTCTATTGGAATATCCATGCCAATATAATATCATTTTATTAATAACATAAGTCATTGACGTAGTTTTGCGCTATTACACAAATCAAGCCTTAATATGAAGAAAGTTCATTAAATTGATAAATTAATGAAACTTTAAAAGACATTTAAAATGATGAAGGAAGAACAATTTCAACAACTCAAGGAGAGTATCGAAGAAGCCGGTAATATAATGGATGGAAGTACAGAGCCGGCGCGGGTTACTCAAATTGATGAACCGGATGTCAAACAGATAAGAAAGAAATTGGGATTAACGCAAAGCGAATTTGCTTCCATTATGGGAATTAGCATCGGTACACTCAGGAACTGGGAGCAAGATCGACGCTCACCGCAAGGGGCAGCCCGCGTGCTTCTATGGATAACATCTGAATACCCGGATATTGTTTTGGAGACGGTTAGAAAGCACAACGAGAGAGCATAATAAAGTTGAATTAAAGGCCAATGGAAAAAAATAAGTTTACGAAGCAATACATTATAAGGTCATCAATAAATTTTGTGTTTTAAGCATAGATTGAATCCATACCAATTTTTAATAATGGATTATGAAGAAGATAACGCTAACGATTAAAGACGATAAAAAGACCGGTTTTCTTTTGCAGTTACTGGAGGAGCTGGATTTCATAGAGATTCAAGAAAGCGGTCGGAAATTGAATGAAGCGTATGATTTTTTTGCATCAGCCGGAATGTGGAAAGGGCGGGATATTAATGCCAGGGAATTAAGGAAACAGGCATGGTAGAGAAGCAATTAGTACTTTGTGATACGAATGTCATAATTTGTCATTGCCGGACGGATTAATAGCAGCAACTGCTATTATAGAAGAAATACCGCTTTATACTCGCAATAAGAAGGATTTTAGATATATTGAAGAATCGTATGTGTATTATTTGGAGTGAGCTAGTGATCTTCTGAGCTGTTTGTTCGGTGATCTACTTCGAATTAGCGAACCGTGATATAGCTACTCAAGTTGAACATTTAAAAGTTCATCATAGGTGTTTCGGAAACTTTCTTCGATTTCATTTCTTTTTTCAGCAAGGTCATCATTCTGCTTGTTTAAAAGCAAATAACAGCTGATTTCGTCATAGGCAATGTGTTCAAAGGTGCTATCCCCAATATGTCGGACTAATAATTCCCTATAAATTCTGAATCGTTGATTTCTTTTATATGATTCAATTCTATTGGAAACAGGATCAAAGCTTCTTGAACCGGCAAGTGCAAAGGAAACATCGGAAATATAATCAAGGGAGCGTTCTATTACATTACCGGCAGTTAGCAGAATATTCTTGGTATCGCCCCGATCAACAATTCTTGAATACTTGTTGGGATGGCTTCTATCTCTTTTAGCGTAAAATTTAATCGCATATGTATTAGTACAAAAATATTCAGCTCTTAATACATATTTTAATTTTGTCTGAGGAGAAAAGAAGGTATAAATATCGGTAAATTCATGATCCGATTTGTCCCTACACCTGTCTCTCTGTACAAATTTTAGTGAATAACCAGCCAACTTATGGAATTAATAGATCCCGATTTTTATCAACAAACTTTTTTGCTCTCTTTATAACGTCAGAGGACACCTTTTCACCCTTGATATTAATGTTCTTAAGGTTAACTTTCTCAGTATTCTCTATTGGTGTCCAGTTAAGGCGTTCTCCTTTTGATTTAATTACTCTTTGCTTTCCATTTTTTCTCTTCATAATAAATTTTTCATGTATTAAAAGGAGAATTCAAACCATCAGTTATTACTCATGAATAACATAGAAACTATATGAATATTATGGAAAAGTATCAAAAAATGGCAATTAGTCCGATTATCGGGAAATGCCATCGCTGGCCGTTATATTGAAGATGCCATGATTTATATATGTAAGCTAATATTCTACGCTCCTGGATAAAACACAGTCCCCTTCTCAGAAAGGGAGACTCTACTGATCATTCTAGCGAGCCGGACTGCCCGCCTTTATTTTGCAAATTGTTTATCTACTACCTTTCCGAGATGTAGAGGTTATTGATGATGATAGTAAAGCATTATTTTGTACACCTTCAGTGTATCTATCTCGTTACAGAAGTGAGATAACGATAGAGTTTCCTAAATTAGACTACGAAGAATTAGATCCAAAAGAGTGGGAAAAAGAGTATGGCACGTAAAAAACAGTTAAAGGAAGGCAAAAAAAGAAAAGGTGGCAAGAATCCGCCGCCTACTTCTAAGCGCCCAAAGGGCAAGCCAGGTACAACAAGGCCTAAGAGAAATAGGAAAGAATAGACAGGAATCAGGGAACTGATCAAGCAAATCAAATCGTTCGCTTCCTCCCTTAATTAATATTTTATTTCCCCCTCATTTCTTATAAATTATCCGGCGAATTTTCTAACTCTAATTTTCAACTAAATAATGAATCACATGAGTGTACGACGTTTACAAATATTTGTTTTTATATTGGCGATCGGTTTTCTGGGAGTTGCTTGCGACGACAGTTCGACGGATCCGGGATCGGAAACGACGGTGGAAGAGGATAAACAGAATATTCAGAATGCCACGGAGGATGCTTCCGGCATGGTGACGCAAATAGAGAATGGCGATTTTGTGGCGATGACGGAGTCGTTCACCGGCGGTAACCTGCAGGGCGAGGCTTCGGCCGAATGGGCGTTCCCGATGCTTGAAGAGCTGGAGCAGGTGACGAGCACGGAGAGTATTGAAAATAACAACCGCTTCGAATTCTCCGCCAATACGGGGCTGTATGAATGGAATCCGCAGGATTCGGTGTGGGACAAGTCGTCCTCGGATGCGATCATTTTTGAATTTCCGGGCTCCGCCGATGCGGATGAGAATAACGCCAGCCTTTCGCTCAGCGACTATTCGGACGCGGCGGTGAACACGGGAGGCGAGGATTATTATCTGCCGACCAGCTTTCTGCTCGAGGCGTCCAAAAACGGCGAGTCCACGTTCCGGTTTGATCTGAATGCACTGGAGTTTATTGACGATTCCGACATGCTGATTCCCTCGACGGCAGACCTGGAGATCTTTACCGCTCCGGCTACGCATGCGCTGAATTTCAACCGGGAAGAGAATACGCGGTTCAGCTTTTCATATGAAACCAGCGTGGATGAGGAATCGATGATCGGACTTTCGGTCGCCGCTACGTTCTCGCACGATGACTATGCAAACCTCGACGAGGGCGATCTCGAATTGCTGGAGGGGACCTTTACGCTTGCCTCTTCGCTTCGTATCGATTATTCGGCCGAGGTCGGTGAACTGGCGGGAATCGACGATCCCTCCGCATCCCAGCTCAATCAGTACACGAGTGCCGAACTCTATTATGACGATAACCGCGTCGGCGATATCGAATTTGACGGAGAGATGGAGCAACTGGTGATCGTCTTCAGTGACGGTTCTTCCGAGCCGCTGCAGAAGTATCTGCAGAATCTGATGGGTTCGCAGCAGCAACAGAAACTCGACCTGACCACCGTCACTCAAAGCCTCGACGTGCTGAATACTGTCAAAAACGTAATTACATATCAACTGGGTCTGTAAACGCCGATCCGGAAGGATAAGCCCGGTAATCTCGCATAGTGAATAGCGGGATTTGCGGTTCAAATTCCGGATGGTATTTGGAATTACAACAAGTTCGTTACAAGCCACTACACTACAGGGGAGCGGAGTAAAATCCGCTCCCCTGTATTTTTTTATTTGGTGAAAGAATAGTTAGTTTTTCCTGGCCTGGATTTCGCTAACGCGGGAATCGCTTCGCTCGGTGCGCTAACGCGGGAATTGCTATCGCTCTGTGCATTTCGTGGGTAACGCTTTGCTCGGTGCGCTTACGCGGGTGATGCTTCGCTCTGAGCTCACAAGAGAAATTTTGTATGACGTTATGGACATGAAATCCGACTACTTAACTTCAAATATAGATTTTATCTTAGATAACAGACTCTTGATTAAATCCCATACGTAAATGTACGGACGATGGAAAAAGATGACACCCTTTAAGCGAAATGGGTGGCACAATTAACTCCGAAATCTCCATCTGGAATTGAATACAAAACGCTCCCCACGTAGCTTTATGCTCAAAAAGTTAACCCTTATTGTGACGGGCATTGTTTTGATGTCCCTGCATTCGCCCGATTTACAAGGGCAGCAAACCGCCGATACGACGGCAACACTGGACGATCCGCCGCGGCATCAGCTCGGTTTCCCGGCTACCAGCACCTTCCGGTTTCTGACGCGGAGCGGCGATCAGCTCTATGAACTCCGTTACCGGTACCGCCACCGCTCCGATGCTCACCGGCGGGCTTCTCTCTCCTTTCAGTACAGCAGCGCCGACGACGAACGACTCGACGTGGATGCCCGCCTCGGACTCGATCGCGTACTCAGTCGCTCTACAAATAACCGCTGGCAGTTTTACGCCGGTGCCGATCTGGCCCTCGGCATCGAAAAGCGATTAACCGGCAACCGCTGGTATTATTCGGCCGGCCTCATCCCTTTTATCGGCGCCCTCTATCGGTTTGACAAGCACTTTTCTGTATCGACCGAACCCGGATTCCTCGTACAGATCCGCCACCTCAACGATACTGACAGCTTCGGCACCCCCGACGACGATACCTGGGTGGAAATGGACCTGGTGGACATCGGACAGATCACCGTCAGTTTTCATTTTTAATGATTATCCCACCCGGAAAGAAGTAAGCTGATATCTTTATAAAACGTCCCGTGATCTTCGACAGGCTCCTACAGTAGATCAAATAAATGCAGCGGGAATTCCGGGACGATAATAATCTCCTCGGGATGGGGATGATTCTTGATCGTCTCGACGAATTCGTCGGTCATCATCTTCATTTTCTCGACATATGCCTGATCTTCGGGCGGATACTCGGTATCTCCTGAAAAATATATCTCCGCATCCCTGAGCAAACCGAATTTTTGTAGATAATAAAGCTTTAAATGTTTCCGGGTAATATCCATGTCTTTTCTATTAAAATCACCTTCCATCAACGGTATGAAGGGATGAATGAGTTTTATGTTAACATCCTTGATAAAGTAAGAATAAGTTAATTTACGAATAAATTTATAATTTCACACCTGAATTTAAAGAAATCGCGGAAACTAGATTGGAGGAGGCTGAGGTGTTGTTAAAAAGTGGTTATTACCAGGGAGCGTATTATTTGGCAGGTTATGCGGTTGAATGTGCATTTAAAGCCTGTGTAGCTGGACTTGTCAAGGAGGATGTAATACCCGACAAAAAATTTGTTAATGATAGTTATACTCACAATTTTGATAGGTTATTAAGTGTTTCCGGATTGGAACCTGATCTGAATGCAAAAAAAGAAAAAAATGAGCAATTTGATCGCTATTGGTCATTTTTGAAGGATTGGTCAGCTGAAGACAGGTATGAGGTCGATATCGATGAACAAAGCGCAAGGGATTTATTAGAAGCGGTTGGAGATCATGATAACGGTATATTAAAATGGTTGAAGGAAAAATGGTAAAAGATATACTTACGGATAATATGGTAATGGATGGAGAGCAACTTGTTAAAAAGTTGCTAGATACGGACTTGAATATCCGCGCCGCTTTTTGGCTGTATTTGAAAGAATCAGACAAGTGGAGATTAATGATTGCCACTCCCAAAGTTGGGGCTGATGGGCCTATTTCTGTTTATAAAAAACTCCAATCGATATTAAAGGAATTCGATAAAGAGACTCTAAATTTTACTTTGAGTGATTTAAGTGTGGTAAAACCCAATAATGAGGTTGTGCAGTTACTAAAAGGCGTTTTTGGTCCCACCGATGGAGTTAAACAAATACGTTTCTCAAAAAACGCTATTAACACCCATTATATAGAGGATTCATTGCTTTATTATTTAGATTAGTTTTCAAAAAACGGCTAGGATTTTGTCGGACTTTTCGGATCGTAGCGAAAATCCCGACAGACTCATAGGTTGAATGTAATAAGTCGTTCCTTTCTATCAATCCTTCCCAAAGATTAAATCTTTTTAAAATTCACGCTGCATTTTTGCAATTTTCCCTGACTGGCAGGACATTAGAATGCCGAATAAGCGCAATAGGCTCAAGAGGCTGACTTCGTGTTAGGTTAGTCATTATTCCGTAAAGTTAAATGTAAAGATGGTGCATATATGCCCGTAAAAAATCCCAAGTTGCTAAAGGACTTTTCCTATAAAGGTTATGAAATTTCAGATGAAGTGGAGCTGGACTTGAATTTTATCGAGGAACGGTGGAAAGTGGACGGGAAGTTGGTCCACCGGCAAACCGGCGATCGGATCGAGGCCCGCATAGAGGAGAACGGTCCGGATGCCCTGATCCGCCAGTTACAGCAGCTCGTTGATCGGAAGGTTGCTTGATATATTAGGTATAACCGGGGTTGAGTTTAGTATAGTCTTACAGTGGGAAGTTTGAACAAAAAGGGGCCTGCAGGGGGCTGACTTGAAAAGAGAGATCACAGGAAAAGTTTTGAATGTTACATCGGAGTTGGAATGTCCGCACTGCGGGGAGCGCATGGAGCGTATCCCGCGTCGCTGGTGGCACAGGATTATCAGCAGGATTGCCCCGGTCGTGCGCGTTCGATGCTGCCAGGAAAACCACCTCATCTGGAAAAGCGATTACCAACAGCAAAAAATTAACGACCGCGGACACGTTACGTATATGATGAACAAGGATCAAGAGAGGGAGTAAACGGCACGTTTGTTTGGGATGAAAAAGTAGGGAGATTCCTATATCGATACTGAAGAAAACCAATCGCGTTATTGGACATCCCGCTTTCTGATATTCCGCAGGCTGAATTAACCTGTGATGTGTGCTCAATTTTTTTGTTTGGATCAAATGGCAGATGTCAGTTAAAAGAGTGAACTTTTATGGATTCCAGGACAGAAACAGGGGTATGCTTATCATTTTTTTCAAGATGGATGTTTTTCCGAGTGACGGGCGTGATGTTTGTCGCGTTGCTCCTGCTGTTTGGATGGACCGGCCGGGGAAGTGCCCAGATTGTTTCAGAACCGGACTGGGGGACGCAGTTGAATGGCCGGCAGATCGAAATCCCCGCGTTGCAGACCCAAAACGCGCAATACAAAGGCTCGTCGGCGACGAATACGCAGTCGTTTCAATCTGCAAAAGATCATTTTACCCCGCGCAATACGGGCGGTAACGGGCTGTCCGACTACTTCGTGAAGGATCTGTTTGTGGATTCGAATAACCGGCTTTTTGTGACGGTCCACAACTGGCTGGGCCACTATATTGATGTCTTCGACGGCAACTCCTGGCAGCATATCGATGTCGGCAAGGAGCTTACCGCCCCGCCCATGGATATCGCGGAGGACGGGTCGGGCAACCTCTGGTTTGGGACGAAACGGGGCGTGTTTGCGTTGACGTCCGATCTTGCCCCGACGGATACGGTGGATCTATCCGGGTTGACGGGCCTATCCGACAGGGCGGGTCACCTGGAGGTGGGAGGCGACGGACGGCTGTGGGTGACCGGCTTTTTCGGGGTGGGTCGGTATGACGGCTCCTCCTGGAGCTATTTCGACGGGAACGTCGGACTGGCGTACACCTACGTCTGGAAAGTGCATGCGGCCGCGGACGGGACGGTCTGGTTCGGGACGACCGAGGGTGGTCTCACTTATTGGGAGAACGGCGATTTCAAGATTATGAATCAATACGGCACGTTCTTCGGAGAATCGATCTTCGAAGACAGCCGGGGTCATATGTGGTTTGGATCCAACGGCGGAGAGAAGCCGGGAGTTCTTCAGTACGACGGCATCTCCTTCACCCGGCACGATACGATCGCCGGCGTAATCGGTCCCCGGGTCACCTCCTTCGCCGAAGACGACAACGGACATATCATTGCGGCCACCTCAGGCAGCGATTTCAGCGGGTTTGCCCGCTACGACACCGCCGCGGGGACCTGGAGCTCCTGGCAGCCGCATCCCGATAAAGATATTTTTGGCGCGGAAATCCACTCCGGTCCCTCGAACAACGTGTGGATTCCGGCCGACGACAGCCTTTACAAATGGGACGGCCAACAGCTCGAAAGCTTCGCCTCCTACGCCGAAAATCCCCTCCCCGCCCGGCACGTGGAAGTCGATCCCTCGGGTCACGTCTGGATCGGCAGCGGCCAGGATCTCTACGTTTTCGACGGGGAAACCTGGGAACACAAGAGCAGGGGTCCCAGAGTCTATGATATCACCCACGGTCCCGACGGAGATACCTGGGTCGGCACCTACCTTAACGGCGTTTACAAATACGAACACGAGGAGATAGTGGCCATCGACGACGAAGAGGCACCCCGGAACATATCCCTCGGACAAAACTATCCCAATCCCTTCAATCCCTCCACGCAGATCGAATTCACCCTCCCCCGGTCCGGCCAGGTGACCCTCGGCGTCTATAACCTGCTGGGACAGCAAGTCGCCACGCTCATCGACGGCACGCGCCCCGCCGGCACCCACCAGGTCACCTTCGACGCGGGCGAGCTCTCCAGCGGACTTTACCTCTACCGCCTGGAAACCGAACATTACAGTCGCACGCGGAAGATGATGCTGGTTAAGTAGGGAATTAAAAATATTGTAAGTATTTCCTGCCTGCTTTATCCAAGTAGAGAGAGTAAATAATCAAGAGACATAAAATCCCCTCTCTATAAAATATGACAATAATATCATATTCATGGCCGTTTATAAAGAGACGTTAAATGGTATTGTGGTAAAGATACACAATGTGGATCATCCGCCGCCGCATTGTCATGCATATATTAACCAAAAAGAT
>CAYQXO010000074.1:0-14830 GCA_964421495.1 uncultured Balneolaceae bacterium
TTGGGCATTCTTCCTGGCGGTAATGTTGTTTATCTCCCTCCCGAACCCCCCTGCCAGAATGCCCTTCGAGCCTCGAGCTTCCAGCTTCGAGCGTTATTGACTGATGATATCTGCCAGGGCCATACCCAGACTCTCATATGTAAACTCGTATCCCGCTCTTTGGAATTTGTCCGGCGATACATTCAGACTTGCCGTAATCGGGGTCGCCGCTTCTCCCAAAACCATTTTCAGAGCCATTTCCGGCACTTTCAGCCAGGAAGGTCGATTCAGTTGCGAACCGAGCTCGCCCGCCAATTCCCTCATCGTTACAGGGTTGGGAGCATTCAGGTTGTAGACCCCTTCCACGTGCTCCCGGTCCAGCATAAATTTGATGCCGTTGCAAAGGTCAATCATGTGTATCCACGGGACGTACTGATCACCGCCTACCGGACCTCCCACGAACATTTTAAAGGGAGGCAGCATCTGTTGCAGCGCACCTCCCCCCTTTTCCAGCACGATACCCAGCCGCGGAATTACCAGACGAACCTCATCCGATACCTGTCGGGCGGCCTGCTCCCAATCCCTGACGACACGGGCCAGAAAATCATCGCCCGGCGGCGATTGTTCGTCGAGCACCGCATCGCCGCCGTCACCGTAGTAACCGACCGCAGAAGCCGACACCAGCACCTCCGGCCTGGAGTCGGCTTTTTCGATGGACTCCACCAGTTGCCTCGTACCGTCAATTCTGCTGTGGTAAATCTTATCCTTTACCTTCCGGGTCCACCGCTGACCAAATATCGTTTCTCCGGCCAGGTTGATTACGGCGTCCGCCCATTCCATGGAAGATGTAAAATCATCCTCCCAGCCAATAAACCGCTGATTATCGGCCTCGTTTTCTCGATATTTTTCCGGACTTCGGGTCAACAACTGCAGCTTATGCCCCTCTCTTAACAGTTCCGAACACAGGTGCGAGCCAATAAAGCCGGTACCGCCGGTAACAAAAATATTCATTGGTGAAAAATCCTGGGTGAAGATTTAAAATAGAACAACGGATGAGACATTTAACAAACCAAGATAACCCGCCAATACGATTGTGGTCAACACCAGCGCATCAAATCGATCCCATACTCCTCCATGGCCTGGAAATATATTGGAGGAATCCTTGACGCCCGCCACACGCTTGATTCTGCTTTCGGTCAGATCCCCCAGCGGTCCCGTTATACTTCCGAGCAGAGCCAATGGAAGGGCCATCCAAATGGTTAGAGGAAAGGCATCCCCCATGATCCAGATCGTCAATAACAAGCCCCCGATTGCCCCCGCTATACCGAATAGAAATCCCTCCCAGGTTTTATTGGGACTGATATCCTTCGCCAACGGCGTACTTCCGAAATATTTACCTCCAAAGTAGGCAAGAATATCGTTGAACCATACGATCAGCAATAATGACAAAGCCAGGGCAAACCCTTCTATCTGCGTACCGAGATCCCGAATCCAGTAAAACGCTCCGAAACCCAGGGGACCATATACCCCCCAAAATACGGTTGAAGGCAGTCGATCGATGTTTTCATTATCCACGAGGAAAATTTCTGTCCCCACCAGAACTCCCGCCAGAATCAAGCCAATCCATATCAAGTCGGCATTTATAAACACAGCAAACGCCCATACTCCCAACAGATAAACAAAGATTTTGTTGGTGGACATCCCCGCTTTAGCCGCAAGGCTGTTGATTTCGTATTGCCCCATTAGTACCAACAACAGAAGCGGTAATGCCAGGTACAAATTACCAAGCCAGGTTAGACCCACAAAAGCCGCTCCCGCCGGCACGGCAAACAAAATGCGTTTCAGAAGTTCGTTCAATGTTCAGGTAGGTTATTCGTTTTTATTGGCATCCCATTCGGCAATTATGCGACGTGCTTCATCCTCGTCCTCTTTCGAAACATAAAGAGTGTACAGAATTTGCTCTTTCGTATCCTGACTTTCAACCACGGTTTTGCGTAAATCCGACGGGATACTATTGCGATTCAAAAGTCTTTCCGCCTCTTCCGTCTGCTCCTTATCGGCATCCAGGTATACCACTTCTCCCTCCTCGGGATCTCTCCACTCGTTGATCAACTCGTTGGCACGAGCTGCATACTCCCGGGGGACATAAACATACACCAATGCCATATCTCCTACATTAAGGTTATAGGCGGAATCGCGCTTGGACAGTATATTAGCGGGAATTTCCAGATTGGTCAGGTAATTCTTGGCCATTTCGGCTTCATACTCGGTACCGCATTGAAAAACACACGCCCAATCACTGATATCGCTGGGTTCGGGATCTTGCCACATAGTTGAATTCTAAGGAGTTTGGAATTGGATGCGTTTCCTACTTAGTAAATAAAGCAGATACCCTGATAAAACCAAACTCAGCAAAACAAGCCCAAGCGGGGGCAGGGTCTCGGGCGACATCTCGGTAAATCCGGATTTCGGATACGCATACACGGCAATCACGCTCCCTCCGTTATTGATCAGGTGAGCCAACATAGCCGGATAGAGGCTTTCCGAGCTCCAGGTAATATATCCCAGTATTAATCCTATAACCACGAGGGGCACCACTTGCATAAAACGAAGGTGGAAAAAGCCAAATACAAGGCTTGACCCCAGGATCGCCGCTTTCGCTCCCCACCGGTTCTCAAACGTCCTTAACAGGTATCCGCGAAAAAGCACTTCCTCGCATACTGCCGGCACCATCGACACATGAAAAAGCGTTAGAAACAAGGAGTGGTCACCCGATAAATACTTTTCAATCAAATCAGTTTGCATCTGCTCCAGCTCGAAAATCGACTCTGGTACCGGAAGTTGGGCATTCAGCCATGAGAGCATCCACACGGACGGCTGAATAGCTATCATAAGTAATCCTGCAATTCCGAATACTTCCCACCGACCGAGCTTATCCAATCGAAGGAAAGAGGAGCGTTCTGATTTTTTGATATGGAGCCGGGTTACGATCCACGTGCCCAATCCCAGAAATAAAATCTGTCCCGTCGAATTACCAATAAAAATATATTGCAGATACTGATCTGCATTACTCAATATTTCCTGCGTGGTTGGAATGGTCTCAGAAGTAACCACAAAGAATATTCC
The DNA here is from genome assembly GCA_964421495.1 of uncultured Balneolaceae bacterium. Classification (GTDB taxonomy): domain Bacteria; phylum Bacteroidota; class Rhodothermia; order Balneolales; family Balneolaceae; genus CAJXOW01. The sequence goes on from CAYQXO010000074.1 coordinate 3,106, forward strand.
GGCAATTACTCCGCCGACAATTTGAAACATTATAAATGCCGTAACCACCCAGAACAGGGCAACCCCCCAATCCGAGAAGCCCTTCCGTTCTATCCAACTGCGTTCAGTCATCATTGAATTAGTGTATTCCTTCCGCTTCTGTTACTATTTCCAGGTCACAAACCGACCCTGCCGCGTTAACGATTTACGCTTCTACTATTAAATCCCGCCAGTTGCCATATTTCAGCCTCAAACCGGCTTTTTATAATATGATATGAACATGTTCGCGAGCCCCCCGTCTCACTCATTAACTTCTTTTTCCCGGCCAAACATTTTTACACCGATCATGGCGGTAATCACATTCAGTATAGCGTAGAGGGGAAATCCATATAGGATTTGTTTGAAGAATCCGGAAAAACTACTCACCTCTCGATACTGCTGGCCAATCATATCAATTTGCTGCTGCTTCAAGTTCTCCGGAATTTCCATTTTCTCGATATTGGCGATAATACTTTGCATAAGCCGTTGCGTATAATCGGCGTCTATCCAGTTCCAGGCCGACGCAAGTATATTTTCTCCCACTACGACGACCAGACCCGTCAAAACTCCCAGCAAGGCTCCACGACCCAGAGTGAGGTGACTTTGAACATACCGTACGTAATACCATACCGCCAGCATGCCCGCAAAAGCCCCTATCAAACAAACGATAAAGCTGCCGCCAATAGAAGGTTGCAACAGGGCTCCGTCGGGTTCACTGTTAATTTGGACATAACCGAAGATGGTTGAGAGCGAAAAAAGTAAAACGGCCATAATTGAACCGGCAAAAACGACGGCGTCCCATAAATTTCGAGAACGATCCTCGTTGTAATCAGTCATTTTTATTGGTATTTGATTTCAGATTTAGTATCAGTACCACGGCTATTCCCAGTAAGGCACCGTAAATCCAGCGGTCTGTATGGAAGTGCTGCTCCAGCATAAAGAAATCTATCCCCGCATCCCCTATATTAATAAAAAGTGCCGTCAATATTGAAACAATTGCGAAGTGTCTGGTATAGTTGTATACCCCATTCCACCAGGGCAAAGTCGCCCATCCGAATAAAAGTCCGCTGTAAATTCCAAAACATCGAATACATACGGCCATGGGCTGTCCCGCCACCCAGAAAGAACGTGCCGGCAACTGATGACATAATTGCCCGAACAACAAGCTCTGCCATTGAAGATGCCAGGGAGTGGCCTGTCTCCATATCCCTCCGCCCAGGGCGATGATCCAGATCGTCATAAAAGCCAGCAGTAGTCCGCCATAGTACGACAGCAGCCCTCGTTCACTCCAGGTCACCCGCAATCTCTCGCTATGCCAAGTTTTATGCATCAACAGATTGATCCCCCTGCTGCTTGCGAACAGCTTGTTCGAACTTATCCTTGAAAATGTCAGGAGTCCGGATAGGGCGGCGCTTGTTCCGGTCCATGAAAACCAACGTCACCTGTCCGTTGACATGGCTCCGTTCGGTCCGGTCGGTCCATACCTGATAATACGTATGCAGGCGCACGGTGGGCGGGTCCGGTATCGAAACCCTGATATACATCTTCTCGTCGTAATATACCGGCTGCTTATACTCCAATTCGGCCTTTACCACCGGCAGCATGACCCCTTGCTCCTCCAAATCCGCATAATTTAAACTCATCGAGCGAACCATTTCGGTTCGCGCCACCTCGAAATACTCCAGGTAAACCCCGTAATAGACATACCCCATTTTATCGGTTTCTCCATACCTGCTCCGCATGGTGTGCGTATAAGTCAACAGCGGTGCTTTATCGGGAATCATCATAAGGCTGGGTTGCTTATCAGGGCATTTTACGAGGAGACGTCCACTTCCTGCCAATCTCCCATTTTGTCATATTTGTCGAGCCGTTGTTGAACCAGTTCCTCCGTACCCATCTTTTGCAATTTGTCCAGGCTTTTGAGAATCGTTGCCTTGACGGATGCAGCCGCCTCTTGATAGTTTCGGTGTGCCCCGCCGAGGGGTTCTTCAATCACCCCTTCAATAATGCCCAATTTCTCCAGGTCTGCAGCCGTAAGTTTCAAGACGGAGGCCGCCTGTTCTTTGTAATCCCACGTTTTCCATAATATCGAGGAACAGGATTCGGGGGATATTACCGAATACCAGGTATATTCCATCATATAAATTTCATTTCCAACCCCGATTCCCAGGGCTCCTCCACTGGCTCCTTCTCCAATTACCACACTGATTATAGGCACTTCCAGGGTAGCCATGACTTTCAAATTCTGGGCGATAGCCTCGGCCTGTCCTCTTTGTTCGGCTTCCAGTCCCGGGTAGGCGCCGGGCGTATCCAGCAGGGTGATGACGGGCATCTCGAATTTTTCCGCCAATTCCATCAAGCGACGCGCCTTGCGATATCCTTCCGGATTGGGCATTCCGAAGTTGCGATATTTGCGCGTTTTGGTATCGCGGCCCTTCTGATGTCCCAATATCATGACCGACCGTCCGTCGATCGTAGCTATACCTCCCACGATCGATTTATCGTCCCCGTACTTGCGATCGCCGTGCAACTCCACAAATTCATCTGTCATTTCATAAATGTAGTCTTTCGTATAGGGCCGATCCGGATGCCGGGCCAGTTGCACGCGTTGCCAGCGGGTCAGATTTTCAAAAATGGAATGACGCAGTTCATCGACCCGGCTTTTCAGCCGTTTGAGCTCGGGACTTAACACTTCGTCATCTGCAAGCGAAAGCTCATTAAGTTCGGCTATTTTCCTCTCCAAATCTGCAATCGGTTGTTCAAAATCTAAATAATGCATGGCAATTTCTCTTTAAAAATGGATTATCCTGCACAGGATGTCATAATTACGTAAATCTACGGCGAAAGCCATTTATTGTTGCGGTGCACTACCCTATCCAGGGATTCTGGTTCCCTTTCATTATTTCGCAACTGACAAAATAACCAACTTTACAACAAGCCCATAATACTTTGCAATTTCAACGCCCAAACTCTCCATATAGCCTCGCGTACAATTGATTTGGACATTTTTGATTCCCCCTGTTTACGCTCCCGAAATATAATCGACACTTCATTCAGCCTGAAGCCTCTTTTCCAGGCCCTGAAATGGATTTCGATCTGAAAAGCGTATCCGTTCGATCGAATTTTTGAAAGTTTAATCGACTCCAGGACTTTACGGTGAATGCATTTAAAACCCGCTGTAGTGTCGTATAAAGGGAGTCCCGTCAAGCAGCGCACATATAAGTTGGCCGAATACGAGAGGATAAGTCTGGAAAGCGGCCAGTTTATTATACTAATGCCATTGCTGTATCGCGATCCAACCGCCAAATCGGTTTCGCCGCTTCGAACCTTCTCGATTAACCGGGGCAAATCATTCGGATCGTGGGAAAAATCGGCATCCATCTCGCAAATATACTGATAGTCATTGGCCAGGGCATACTGAAATCCCGCAACATATGCCGTACCCAACCCCAGCTTACCCTCCCGTTCCTTAAGGTAGACCCGGTCAGGGTAATTTTTTTGCTCTTCCTTTATGATACCCGCCGTATTATCGGGGGATCCATCATCGACGAATAATATATCCACCGGCTGATCCAGTCCCATGATAGCATGGATCAGTTGCCGCACATTATGGGCCTCATTGTATGTCGGAATTATTACCAGTGTATCCTGTTGCATAAGATATTGAATCTATCCAGGTCAAATACGACTTATCACCGTTACCTCGGAGTTACGGGTCCGGGAATCTGACGGATTCCCGGCTCAATGACCCTTGGCACGAATTACGGTCATCAACGTGTTGATTAAAATCTTGAAATCCATCTTGAGCGACATATTCTCCACATAAAATAAGTCAAATTTTGTCTTTTGCTTCACATCCTGCAGAGACGTATCGTATTTCCATTTAACCTGGGCCCATCCCGTTATTCCGGGACGAACCCTCAATCGGCGGCTATACAGGGGTATTTGTGTTCGAAATTTATTTACAAAGTAGGGACGCTCCGGCCGCGGTCCGACCAGGCTCATATCCCCTTTTAATACATTAACGAACTGGGGAAGCTCATCCAGGCGCAGTTTACGCAGCCAATACCCTATCGGCGTTATCCGGGGATCATCCTCCTCGGCCCATTTCGGTCCACTGTAGGCCTCCGCATCCTTGTACATGGTTCTAAACTTGTATATGGTAAAATGGCGACCGTTCTTACCCACACGCTTTTGCCTGTAAATGGCGGGTCCCTCGCTGGTAGCCCGTACCAGAATGGAAATAACCAGCATCAGCGGTGCGGTAAGAATGAGCACTACCGTGGATATAAACAGATCCATTAATCTTTTTAACGCTTTTTCCCAAAAAGGCATGGGTTCGGGCGAAATCTCAATCAGCGGCAATCCAAAAATCTGGTTCGTCTTGTTCAAACCGTTAACCAGTTGATAAAAATCGGGAAGTATTTTAACCGTGATATCCGGTATATCCACTTTGGATATCACGTCAACCAGGTCGTCACGCCGATAGGGCTCCAGGGCTACAATAACGTCCTGAATATTATGTTTCGCCACGATTGCTTCCACCTCGTCAAGCGAACCGAGCACCATACTTTTATCCACCTTCACGGTGGGATTGTTTTCATCCCCGTTTACATTAATAAAGCCCACCACCTGCATTCCGAGGATACGATGCCTCAACAGGTCATCATAAACCGTCTGGGCTGTATCTCCGCTTCCGACAATCAGCGCCCGGTGCAACCCCTTTCCCCGGATCGCATACATTCTTTGTACCGTACGTATAATAAATCGATTAATCGCAATTGCCGAAAAGGTGACCGCCCAATATACAAAGGTACTCGACTGGGCGTCCAGCAGCACACTCTGCTGTTTGGTTGTCACCAAAAAAAACAGCACCAACGTCCCCAGTACCGTAGCCTTGCCCACTTTTACAAACTCGTCGAGCCGTGAAATAAGATACAACTTTTTATACAACCCGAATAAAGCCATCACAATCAACCAATACAACCCCAGAACAATGCCGGCCGTCCACGGGGAAATTCCCCAGACAAAAACAAAAACCTCGTCCTGTATGTTAAACTTCGTATACAGCAGGTACCAACTCAACAGGAGAAAAAGGTAGTCCAGCAGTACCGTAAAGATTATTTCTTTAGATCTGGAAAATATGATCAAAATTCGTATTCTGGCTTAACTAATCTGAAAATTGCGGTGATTACATACGTACCGGCTAAAAAACCAATAAAAGAAAATATAAAGGAGCTTCAAAGTTTACCATCGACACCTATTGTATGAAATTCTTGAAAGTCCGGGCAACCCGCTCTTTTGTCAGTATCATACCCACGAAGCAAATTACTGTTATACTCGTTTCCTTATTCGTGCGTGCCAGAATCTGGAATTACCACTATTGACGAATATTCATTTGCCTCAGAGAGCGGTCCTATAGTCCTAACAAGATAACAAAGTTTAAGTAAAATTTTATAGAAACTTCTTTTGTTCCATCTAACCAAGCAATCCTCTCAGTTTAAAGCCCGACGGGGACAAATCGAAACCGGTCACGGGAAGATTCAAACCCCCGTATTCATGCCTGTGGGTACGGGGGGAACCGTCAAGGCCGTAAAACAGGATGAACTGACCCAAAAACTCAATGTTCCCATTATTCTCGGCAACACCTATCACCTCTATCTCAGACCGGGAAACGATATCATCGGCGAGGCCGGGGGACTGCATCAATTTATGAATTGGGAACGCCCCCTGTTGACGGATTCCGGTGGCTTCCAGGTATTTTCGCTATCCGATATCCGCGACGTCAAAGATGAGGGGGTGGAGTTCCAGAGTCACCTCGACGGCTCGCGCCACCTGTTCACTCCGGAGAATGTTGTAGAGACACAACGTATCTTCGGATCCGACATCATGATGATGCTTGATGAATGCCCCCCCTATCCCTGCACCCGGGAAGATACCCGCGACTCCATGGAAAGAACGCATCAATGGGCCGAACGGGCCGACCGGGCCTTTAAAGCGAGCAACCCGCTCTACGGTCACCGACAATTTCATTTTGGCATTATCCAGGGAGGTACCTATAAGGATCTTCGCAAGCAGTCGGCGCAGTTTTTTGCAGACCTCGATCCCGACGGAATAGCGATCGGGGGACTCAGTGTGGGCGAGCCCATCGATTTAATGTACGAGTTGACCGACTGGACGACCGACTTCATTCCCTCCGCCAAACCGCGTTACCTCATGGGAGTGGGCAAACCGGCCAATATCCTCGAATGTATCGCCCGGGGCATCGACATGTTTGACTGCGTTATCCCGACCCGCAACGCACGCAACGGGATGATTTTTACCTGGGAGGGGACCATCAACCTCAACAATGCGAAATGGAAACATCACCATCAGCCGCTGGACCCCTCCTTTCCCAGCGACCTCGCCCGGAACTATTCCATGTCATATATCCGCCATCTGTTTAACACCAATGAGATCCTGGGACTACAACTGGCCACCCTCCACAATCTCGCCTTCTATCAACAACTGCTTCAAACCACCCGACAAAAAATTGAGGAGGAAACCTTCCACCAGTGGTACCCCACCATAACCGGGCAACTGGCCCGACGAATATGATAAAAAGGCTCGCTTTGCTCGCCCGTCGGAAGTCGGAGGACGGAAGTCGGAAGACTTATTCCGATTCGTAGTTTCGTTGTGTATATACACCACACAATTACTTGCTCGAATAGCCTTCCGTCATCAGACTTCCGACTTCCGACGGGCGAGCAAAGCGAGCCCTTCACCCATCCGGATACTCTCGTACCTGCTCTTCCAGGTAGGTGCAGGGATGGGGACCGTTGAAAACGGTGCGGGCAACGATGTCTATATCCCGCCAGATGGAATAATTCTGAAGATAGTAGAGGTCAAACTGTTCGCGATCTTCCTGGGAAAATACCCGATTGGTATTGATCTGGGCAAGTCCGGTCACTCCATATTCGTAGCCGTAATAATCTAAGGCAATCGGGGGCCAAAGGGGGGCGCCCACCAATCTGATCTTCCCATTCAGGACGTTCCAACACAGGATATAGAGGTTTTTCCAGCGATGCTCCGACAGGGGGCGATACAGAGAAACCGACATATCTTCTCCGTTCCAGGAGAGATCCAGCCTCATTTTTTCCCTTGAATTAAACAAAACAGCCCCTCCCAAAACCGGGGTAAGAAGCAGCAACAGGGGCGTTACGATCCCCAATTCCAGGCTTCTCTTCAAAAATCGATTCCACGCATTCTGATAGGATATTTCCAGGTCAACCAGCGGGATGTCCGCCAAGTATTCCACATTAGATTTGCCCAGCATAAAATCCATGCTATCCGGAACCAATTTCGAAATAACGGTTTCATCTGATAATTCCGTCAGTATATGAAGCACCTGTTTATAGGTAACGGCATTCAACAGAAACAGCAACTGGTCAACTTTATAAGATTTTATTAAATCGGGAAGCTGCTCCAGCGAGCCCACAACCTCGATATTGCCGATGGTCTCTGTTTGAGCGGCGTTTTCTTCCTGCGTCACGATTCCTGCAATTTCATAATCCCAGTCCACTCGCGCATTGATCTTCTCAATAAGCTCCTCCGTTTTACGGCCTTTACCCACAATTAAAACGCGCGTGGGTCGTATTCGTCCCCGGGAGCGGGACGGATTTTTATGCACATTTTTACGCCACACTCGAACCAATCCTATCAGTATAAAACTTGCAATCCCGGAAGCCAGAAGCACGATGCGCGAAAAAGCCAGCGAACGTAAAAAGAAGGTGATAAAGACCACGCCGGTATAGGTCGCCAGCACCGATTTTAAACTGTCAATCACGATATACGGATCCTTTTTAACGACTTTAAAGCTGTTGGCAAATGCCACATAGAGCAGGGTCACCAGTAAATTAATCCAGAAAAATTTCAAATAGGGCGGATCCAGCAAATCAAACAATGCGACTTCAAAACGAATGGGGAAAAACACGATCAGGGTAATATTGATAATCAGGATATCAATTAAAATGCCCCGATAGGAGTAGGCTTTATTCTTCAGGAAAGAGACCACCGCCCGAACAAAGATTCCCACATATATCAACAATCGAAATAACAGGGAGTATCGATAGGTGTAATGTTTTTCAAAAAACAGGTAAAGCGCCTTGTTAAAATTCTTGATGTAGTCCAGATTATCCTTTTTGGTACTTTCTCCCTTGTAATGAATAATGCTGGTTTCGGCCACGTAATCAATTTCATAGGGCGTCGTCCGGTGCAGCCGGTAACACAGATCGATATCCTCTCCGTACATAAAAAAGCGATCGTCGAATCCATCCAGGTCTTTGAGCACTTTCGTCCTAAAGAACATGAAAGATCCGGACAAAACCGGGACCTTGCCCGAGCGATCCGGGTCTTTCCCATCCACGTAATAACGGTTGAAATAGGAACTATTCGGAAACAAGGTCGAAAGTCCCAAAAGCTTGCACAGTGCTGACCATATGGTGGGAATGGACCGGCGGGATTCGGGGGCATAGCTGCCATCCGGATTTAAAATCTTACAGCCTGCAGCCCCGCAATCCGGATGCTCCTCCATATATTCATAGAGGGTGGTCAGGGTGTCTTCTCTCACTATCGTATCGGGATTGATGAGCAGGGTATATTTGCCGTTTGCCTTTTCAATAGCTTGATTATTCGCTCGGCCAAACCCGACGTTCTGTTCATTTACTATATAATTGACGTCGGGATGGCGGGACTTCAGGTATTCAATCGATCCATCACTGGACGCATTATCCACTACGAAGATCTCCAGTGTCAGATCGTGGCGGGCCCGTTCAATCGATGCCAGGAGGTTAGCCAGAAACTCCTTCACATTGTAGTTGACAATAATTATTGATAGATCAATCTCAGGTTGATCACCGTTCATATAGCCCAGATCTGTTATGCAAAATATACCATCGGTTGTGGTTAGCGAACGATTGCAAGTTTTCCAATTGCCTTATCCCCGTTCTCCCCCAGGGCCACCACCAAATAGACCCCCGAGGCGACCTTATTTCCCCGCCCGTCTTTGCCGTCCCAAATAATACGACCTCCAGCCGTATCCATCTGTTCAATCAGACGTCCGTCAATCGAAAGTATACGAACGGTAGTTCGGTCACTCAAATTCTCAATTATGACTCCCTGACTGTGCTTATCATAAGAAAAGGGGTTGGGATATATATCGAGGGAACTCATATTTTCGACACTCTCTTTCGGGACGTCCGTATAACTGATCAACCCTTGAGCCGTAGAAAAATAGACCGTCCCCGATTGCTGGTCTATGGTTATTCCGTTGACCTGATTTCCCAACAGGGGACTATTGTCTCTCGTAAAATGTTTCAGGATGCGGCTTCCGTCTTCATTAACGAGCCATACTCCATTATCCGAAGAGCCGATCCATTTTTGATTGGCGGCATTGACCGCCATGGAAGTTGCACTTATATCCCTCAGCAAAAAAGGACTTTCGGCAGTCGTATCAGCATTTATAAGCCACTGGGCCCTGCGATCGGCACTTCCGCCCCGGATAACCCGTTCGGGGATTATAAATCGTGCAACCCCGCGGTTTGTACCGATCCAGACTTCTCCCTCGTTATCTTCCTGGATAACCTCCACTTTCGCATCCGGCAGATTACCCTGATTTACATCCTCCGTCAATTTAACAGCCACATCATCCGACGGATCCGTCGGGTCCTCGCCGGTATCCAGCACCAGCAATCCCCGACCGTTGTTCTCCCGACTATTCAATGAAATCCATTTTTGATCGAAAGAATCGATGTGAATATTAAAATAGTGATCGCTTGTTGAGAGGATGGGATGGCGGGATAATCCCGTCCAGCTCTCCTCTCCATCCTGCATATAAAAAAGCGGCTTATCAGCCAGATAACTCGTAGCCCAGACTCTCTGTTCGGAATCAACCTCCAGATCCACGGTAACGATGTAATCCCCTCCCAGGCCAACGAGGTTGGAATTATCCGCCTTAAAGACTTTAATAGAATCCGTCTGCCGATGATGACGCGCAATTCCCTGTCCCCAACTGCCAAAATAATAATTATCCTCCGTACTGGCTAATGATACCACTCGCCTAAAATTTCTATTTCGCAGCGTTTGATGGGTTCTCATATTGTAATTTTCCCACTTGCCATCCCGAAATAAATAATATCCCATATCTTCGGCCAGTGGACTCAGACTGGGAAAGTTGAGTTCCGATGTAGCCAGTAAAACGTCTTCCTCGGCCTTCAGGGCGTTAAAGAAATTCAGCCAGGGACCTTCCGGTTTGAAGTAGGTATATGCATCATTCTGCGGGGATCCCTGTGCGATACCCTGACTTCCCGTTCCAATCCAGAATCGGACCGGATCATCCGCCGATACCAGAAAGGCTCTAATGCCCGTGTTCCCGGGGAGTGCAAATTGATTTTGGTCGCATAACGTATCGCAGAAAATACCCTCTTCCGATATACCGAATAACCGGGAACCGACCCGCTGTTTTTGCCAAAACAAAATGCCGGTTGCACCAAATTTGTCAACATTTTGCCAGGATAGGCCGTCATATACATAATTTTCAGATGCGGTGGAGGCATAAATTTTACCATCATGATGGATCACCGATTGTACCGATTGGCTTGCGAACACGCTATCCGATTCGTGATTCATCCAGGCGGAAGGTTCCCGCAGGTTTTGGTCCAGGTCTCCCACTGCCACACCCTCTCTTGTGGCAATGTACATTGTATCGTCATCGACGAAAACCTGCGAAGCAGCAATGGCCGTGCCAAAACTACCCAATTTACTATAGGTATCCTGAACGAGCAGTGTTTCCAGATCGTAGTTTACAATCCCGAAATCAGTGGCCACAAACAGCGTGTTTTCATAGACCTCAAAATCATTTATGCCGCGAGGTGAAAAACGTTCGGCCCGCCGAATTTCATTATGCGATTCAATATTCAGGTTATCGGCATTCAGAATATCGATGGTGCCGTTGACATAGCCGAGAAATATTTGATTGCGGGATTCGTCATAATCGATCGCCGCCGCATCCAGATTACTCATTCCATCCAGCGTAGTGAGTTTCACAAGTACCGAGTCATTTTGATAAGAAAAGAGGCCGCCGGTGGTTGCGGTCCATAACCGTCCCTCATGATCCCTGACCATATCATTCACTGTAGAATACGAAGTATAGGTCTCCCATTGATTAATTTGCTGGGCGCTGGCCTGGGAGGGGATGATCAGCCAACTCAAAATAACCAATATCATTAAAAGTCCTTCTCCCTTGTAACGACTTTTTCTACAAAGAGTTTTATATGGATTCTCTCTATAAGAAAAAAAGGTGATTCCCTTCATAAATTTGTGAATATACATCGACAGTATCCATCCGTATTAATGATCATTCCATTCAGTTAACCGGATTTTACTTTTTGCCATAATTTCAGTTGCTTCTCCGGTTGTAATCAAATCTTAAACAATTCGTACTATTTCGTAGCATCCGGCGGTTTTGACGTTAGCCCTGTCCCTTGTACGCCATAATCTTATAATCGGAAATGCTATGTGTTGATCCGCAGTCACTCTACAGATACCCGTTTATTATCCAGATTCAAGTCAATAACAAGGAAGGTAGAAATATATTGTTATGATAACAACGGTATATTTAGCCTGTACAAAGATAATAGAAAAAGAGGGTAGGAAAATATAGTAATTATAC
>CAYQXO010000075.1:0-14710 GCA_964421495.1 uncultured Balneolaceae bacterium
TCCCGCAAAGCTGAACAAGGCAATTAAGGAGGAACAGCAAGCTTTATTGAAGGCCTGGGATGAAGTTAAAATTATTCCAGTAGGTGGAAACCCCGGAGAATGGTGAAATTTAAATCTGACGAGTCAATATGGAAACTGCAATTGATAGGCTGAATATAGATCTCACTTATGTAAGAGAGCATAAAATTCGGACCATTATTAAACAAATACTGTCCGAGGAGGGATTCCCCTACAGTGAGACGAATAACGATAAAAAGAAAACCTTTGCTGAATCTATTCGAAATGGACCATCCACTTTATTTTTTGCTGATCTTCATAAACTGGCTGATTTAGTTGGTAAAGAGGATAAAGCGTTTTGGCACGTCTATCTTCGAAAAAACCGCCCATTCTTCTTGTCGCTGCTCCGACATAAGCGGGATGAACGTTGTGCCGATTTAATTGATGATCTGGTTGGATTATTGCAGGGCCGGATTTCGGTAATAAAATGGTCGGATAATTTCAGCCAGGCAGATAAACGCAGGTTGATACAGGAAATAAATAAGAATGTCGAGCGCTATTTTTCACCGGACGCCCTGGATAGCGTAGTATATATAAAAAAGGATCATGGGTTCCAGGTGACGTTTAACGACGGAACGACCGGCGAAGTGGGTCTTGACGAGCTGGGAATTGAGGGGAAGGAAGGGGATTGGATGGTGGATGAGCCGGTTATCAGCGAAATGGGAAATGCAATAGAGTTGTATTCGCCGGAAGGAGAGGTATTTGATATAGATGCGCTGGCGATCAAGTCGCTGCTTTCCGGGCGGGCGAGGAAAAACATTGACCGGCAGGTTTCCCAAACGGCCGTGAACGTGGGAGAGCGGATCTTGCAGGCCCGAAGGTCTGTGGAAATGACACAGCAGGAGTTGTCGACGGCCACAGACATCGATCAGGCGATTATATCAAAAATCGAAAACGGGAAGCATATACCGCGGTTTGACACGATCGAGCGAATAGCCGGTGGACTGAGACTTTCGGTTAGACGGCTATTGAACTATGCTTGATTGGCCGGTCGATTTCAGATATGAATATCGGGTTGAAAAGGATGAGGCGGATGAAATGATCAGGGCGGTAAATGACAAGGATAACGGAATTTTAACCTGGTATTACTAATTGTTCACATTTAATCCCTCTCCAGGTAACGCCCCGGATTGACGGGATAGCCGTCTTTCAGCAATTCAAAATGCAAGTGCGTGCCGGTGGTGCGGCCCGAGCGGCCGCCGAGTCCGATGGGGTGGGCGCGGCCGACTTCCGTTCCCTCTTGCACCAGTATATCGCTCAGATGCGCGTAGCGCGAGGCGAATCCACCGCTGTGGGTGACTTCCACCATGATGCCGTAGGCGCCGGAGCGGGTGGTTCGGGTGACGGTGCCGGGCGCGACGGTTCGCACGGTATCCCCGGCATTCAGGTCGAAATCCCATCCCTCGTGACCCCGCCCGTCGCCGTATCCTGACGTGATGGTCTGTCGGATCCACAGGGGAGCCGTGAAGTCGGGGGCGTCGGAGTCGGATCGGTCCGCCCGGTCGCCGGACCCGGAACCCGATGCATTGGATTCGCCCGTGCGGGTGGGAATGGCGGCTGGAGGCGGGTTTTGGGTGGACGGCCGATCGGGCCGCGAAACCGGGCGTTCTTTGCTATTCCACGGAATGCCGAATTGGACGCCCACGCTGGCCGCATAGTCGGAGAGGGTGATCGAATGAAAAGCGGGCCGGGCGTCGGGGGCGGCCGCAGGACGTATTTGCTCCCGGTCGTAATATGATTTTGAAATCTCGCCTTTGAGGGACAGATGAGGCGTCAGATGATAGGTCAGCCCCGCCCGGAGGGTCCCGTCTAAATTGTTTTCGGTCGTGGCGGCGGCGATCCAGTCGGCGGGTTGGTCCCGCGTTTCGGCCCGAATCCTATAGTTCCACGAAACCCCGCCGGCAACTCCCACATATACGCTTACCTTATCAAAGTGAAGACCGAAATTCGTGCCCAGGGAAGCCCGGTTGAAATTCAGGGGTCCCCCGTGCACAACCGTGCGATCATTGTTCAGCAGATATCCCGCATCAAGGGTGAAAAAAACATGGTCCCCCGGATATTCCCGGAACGAGGCCGTCAAAAATCCTTTTCGCAGTATATAATGCGATCCCGGGTATTCCGGGTTTGTGGTATAGCTGTACCCGTAGCCCTTCACCTCGTATCCCAGGTCGAGCCGGCGATCATAGTTTGCCCCGCCCGACTGGCTCGCGACCGTAGCTGGCAACAACATGCATAATAATCCGGCGATAAGTGCGATGCGCAAAAAATAGTCCATGGATATCCCGTTCGGTGAACGTAAAGAGCCGTTTGAAAAACAACAGGGACGAGGGATCTTATACTTCATGTTGAAAAAAATAATCAATCTGTTAAATTTAAGCATAGACCCGATTTATGCAAACGGGATAAGATGAGAGGAAATCAATGAATAGGGTTTAGTGGGATCGTGCCGTATTAAGGGGATATTCTTAATAAACAGATCCATTATGATCAAACGGGCGATATTCTTAGGTCTGTTGGGGTTATTTACTTTCACATCTGTTCATGCTCAGGAACATGAATTCGCCATCCCCCTGGAAGCCTCGGATGGTGCGAACCGGGATACCCTCTATTTCGGGATCCATCCGGATGCAACGGCGGGAAATGATGCCGGGCTGGACACGGCCGCGCCTCCGCCGCCTCCCTCGGGCGCCTTTGATATGGTGTTGGAAAATGAGAGCGGGGAGCGGTTCTTTACGGATATACGGGATACTTCCGTCACCGGGAAGACCTACGTCGTGACCTATGCGGCCGAGTCGGGCGAGGGACCTGTAACCTTTTCCTGGGATGCCGCCACGCTCGAGGGAGAGGGGACCTTCGAGATCAACAGAACGGTGGCGGGAACGGAGGTGCTCTCGCTGGATATGACCGACCAGAGCAGCCTGGATCTTTCCAATACGGACCTGGATGCGAACGCGGGTGAATTCTCCATCCTGGTTACGCCCAACTATGCGCCCACTCTCGAAAACCCGATCCCCGACACCACGGTCAATGCCAACAGCAGCGCTTTTTCGGTGGATCTGTCCGCCGTCTTTGACGATTCGCAGGGAGATACGATGAGTTTCACCGCCAGTTCGTCGAATTCTGGCGCCGTGACGGCGTCGGTGGAGAACGCCAGCCTGTCGGTCGAATCGGTGGCGGAGGGCACGGCGACGATTACGGTGAGTGCGACGGACTCCCTCGGAAAAACAACCCAGGAATCCTTTACGGTAGAGGTAACTCCCGGACTCGCGGTTACCCGGTCCCTGAATGACACCACGATAGTGAATGGAGATGTGATCCCGGATATCAATATTTCGGATAATTTCGACGACGGAATCGCCCCGCTCAGCTTTTCGGCCTCGAGCAGTGACGACGGGGTGCTTCAGGCGAGCATTTCCGACGGATCGCTCAGCTACGAGGCGACCGGCAGCGGCCAGGCCACGGTTACGGTAACGGCCACGGACGATATCGGGGCTACCGCCTCCTTCGATTTCACCGTCAACGTGAATGCGCAGCTCTCTGCCGCAAATTCGTTTAACGACCTGGAATTGAATATCGGCACGGAGTCGGATGCCTTCCACCTGCCGGATTATTTTGAGGGGGGAATTGGCTCCTATACCTTTGCCTGGACGTCGAGCGACAGCAGCGTGGCGACGGCCTCGATTGCCGACAGCGATCTTACAGTTACGGCCCATGACAACGGCACGGCGACCCTGAATGTAACGGTGACCGACGAGCGGGGGGAATCTTTTACCCAGTCGTTTGAGGTTACGGTCGTTATTCCAACGGTTACCGTTTCCTATCCTGCCCAGCTCAGCGGGTCGCTCAACTCCACCCAGACGGTAGCCGTTTCGGTGGGAGATTTGCCCAATATGGATATTTCGTCGTTTGACTTCGGATTCCATTTTGACAGCAGCCTCTTGTCCATTTCGGAGAGCGATATACAGTTGGGAGATGGATTGAGCGGAAGCGTTAACGCCTCGGTAACCGGCGATGACAGCGTCCTGGTAAGCTATTCGGGGGATATGATCGAGGCGGATGAAACCCTCTTTACCATGGAGGTTACCTTCGACAGCGAGGGACAGAATACGGAGGGATTTGAAGTGAGCCGGGGTCAGTTGCAGAGCCCGGAGGTCCCGCTCGAACCGGAGCTTCCCCGGACGATAGCCGTCTATTCGGGAGCGTTGCGAGCGGTGGGTTCGGTCCCGGATTACTCGCGAACGGACGAAGGTCCCGCTATTGAAATTGATCCGGATACCATTTTTGCCGCCGGCGTGCCTCCCGTTGAGTTCTCGAGCAGCCTGACGAATGCGGATCCGCTGTCGGTTTCCCGCGAAAACGACAATTTTGTGTTAACTCCTGCCGCACCGGGTACTACGCAGGTGACCCTTACGGCGACGGACGACCAGGGAGCGACGGCCGAGCAGCAATTTATGGTGTATATCGAATCCAGCAACGTACCCCCGCCCACTACGGCCATCCACGAGCCGGTGCATCAGTTGACGGTGGATATCGATGGCGAGCCGTCCGAAATGTTTACGATTCGATGGGATCTGGTGACGGACCAGGACGGGGACCTCGTAACCTACACCTATCAATTGGCTTTAAGCGATAATTTTGGCTCCGGTCAAATGCTTCTGGAGGTCTCCCACCAGGATAGCAACCATACCGCGTTTTCCTACAGTACGTTGGACAGCCTGTTTGAGGAAGAAGGGGTGAACGTGGGAGATACCTTGACGGCCTATCACCGCGTAAATACGAGCGATCAGGTGGATATGACCACGGGCGACGTCAATGAAGTGGATCTGGTCCGCGGACGAGTGGCCCACCGGGTGGCTGTTCAATTTATACATAATTCGCCGCAGTTCGACTCGGTGGATGTTTATGTTCATGATACGGCGGAGGCCGAATACGAGGAACTCGTTTTCCGGGAAGCCACCGCATTCAGGGAAATCGCCCGGGGCAGTAATGTTCCCATTTATCTGCTCGCGGCGGACGGGGACCCTTCGGATGAGCTCATCGTGGAAGCGGATATCGATACCGGATCGGCTTACCAGGTGATAGTCAACGGCAGGAACGACCCACAGGTACACGTCAACGACGGACGTTTGTCCTCGCACAGCGGAAACACGATCCGGGCGAGCGCCGTCCACGCCTTGTCGACGATGTTGAGCGGGACGGATTTCAGGTTGTTGAATAATGCGGACGCCGGCGTGGTGGGGACCTTTGGCACCAATATGCAATTCGGTGATTTCAGCAGTTATATGACCTTCGATCCGATGCAGGTTCTGTTCGAGTCGACCGACCGCGACCGCCGTTTCAGGTTCGACCTGGCGAATGCGGGCGGTGAAGCGTTGACTTTTGTTACCGTGCCGGTCGCGGACTCATCCAATAACGCGACCTTTACCGTACGGGCTTACGATGCGGCGGGCGCAAGCTACGATCCCGTTGAGATTACGCCGATCGACGAGGACGAGCCGAACCGGGAGCTGCCGGAGAAAATCGTGTTGAAAGGGAACCGGCCCAATCCCTTCAATCCCGTCACCACAATCGGATTTTCGGTTCCCGAGGCGACAAAAGTGACCCTCAAGGTGTACAATATGCTCGGGCGACAGATGACCACCCTGGTGGACCGAAAAGTGTCGGCCGGCAAACACGAGGTCACCTTCGACGCCGAAGAAATGACCAGCGGTGTCTACCTCTATCGCCTGCAGACGCCCGACCAAACGAAAACCCGGAAGATGCTGCTCATGAAGTAGGATGCAACGGCTGTAAAAGAAGAATTGAATTTGCGGTAAAATCTAAAAATGCAGATACTGACTCTGTCTGACATCCCAAAAAATAAATCCGCAAAACTTATTCACACGAGATGAACAAACTGAGGGTCAGGTCTCTCCTGGCGGGGACACTTTTATTCGTACTTCCATTTTTCGCCGTTGGCCAGGATCAAACCGTGACGGAGGAGCATCTCCATCCCCCGGATTCCTCCTATAACCATATCAGCGTGGAGGGATGGGTCGAGCGCGTGCAGTTGTTTATGCTGGATCGGGCTGACAACTGGGGGACCTACACGTACGACCGGGGCCTGTTTGTCCGCTATCAGCCCGATATCTACCGCGAGTACGAGATGGACATGATGTTTTATCGCTATTCGATGGAGCAGCAGCACGCCTGGTATTCGGCCGACCGGGGCGTGCGCATGTGGGCCGGCAGCGTGAAGCGGGCGAAGCTGGGCAATGAGCTGCAACTTAAATACAACTGGAAACACGGAAAGAACGTGTTTCGCCTCGACGCCTATACCTATAAGCAGTTGCGCTCCAACCGGTCGCTCATGAAGCTGGAATACCACAGGCTGATCTCGGATAATCATAAAATCGGCCTCTCTCACACGCTCAACGAACACAAGATCCACCTCGATCTGACCGGCTATTACGAGTATTCCAACGAGTGGATCGACCGCGCCCGGGTATCGGTTACGCAGACCGACCTGTACCACGACTTGATTCAGATGGGACTCGGCGTGCCCTATTCGCAGGAAGAGATACGTCACGACTACTGGTGGAATCTGCCGCTCTTTGAAGTTGCTTTTCAGACGGCCTCGACCCGTCCGCTGCGGTTTGAGGTGTTCGGCGGCGTGCGGCCGGAGTCGGAATTCACTCATCTGCTGAAAAACGAGCCGGATTTTTACTTCAAGAATTTTGTCACCTCCCGCTACCTGGCGCTGTCCCTCAGCTACAACTGGCGTGAGTGGCTGGCGGGGGCCTTTCACAAGCGCCGCTACAACCGGCTGTACCGCATGGGAATGACGCCGCGGATAGAATCCGACTACTCCACCCGACAAAAGCTTCGAAACTACGGCGTGTATCTCAAATACCACGAACGTCCGGTCAGCGCCAAAATCCGCTATTCAATCGAGCACTATACCGACAGGCAATGGGGAGAGAATTTCGAGTTATCGACGATTGACGGTCCCCTGGATCTCTCAGAGTGGCTGAGCAAACTGCGGGTTGATGTAAATTATCATTTTCGGGACTCCGACTGGCGGATCGGCGCCGCGTATCTGGCTACTTTATGGTCCCGAAAGCCTTTTGCGAAAGCCAATAACCCCGGCGGGGGAAGTGACGTGCTGGCGAAGCAGTGGACCCAACGCTGGTTTCGGCTGAATCCCTATAATCACCGGGCCACCTTCAACTTCGGAAAAGAGCTCCCCTGGGGCGTGTTTGAATTCGGCATCGGCTATGACATCGACGGCGACGTGGCTGCCAACTACGACGACGGTCAGCTCATTCCCGGCAAAGATCCCGCCCCCGCCCGATACGACGGAGCCTACGCGCGATTGATATTGGATTTGTAGGCCGTCGGTATATTCACGAACGCTATCGGCCCTGGGGAATCCGGCCCTTGCTTTATGAGGACCCGAGTTCGGGGTGCCGGCAGATAGGAGTTACACTTTTTTAGCACTTATTGTTTATTAGGTGATCCGTCGCGTGCCGGTTATTCATCCTGATGGAGCAACGACGGAATGTCGAGGAGTTCCCGACCATAGGTTTGTTAAACTTTTAGTGAATGAGTATTATTGAAGCTAAAAGATTACTCCAGCAAGTAACGCGGTAGTGTATATACCCCACACTATTACCGGTCGGAATAGCCTTCCGGCTTCCGACATCCGACTTCCGACTTTAATAAAAAACCTACAACCCTATGACATCGTCGACTTCGTCACCAAAACGCGTCCTGATCACCGGCGGAGCCGGATTTCTCGGTTCCCACCTCTGCGACCGGTATTTCGAGGAGGGATACGACGTGATCTGCATGGACAACCTGAGTACCGGCGCGGCCGAGAATGTGGAGCATCTGTTCGGGGAGGATCGGTTTACGTTTGTCAAGCACGACGTCACCCAGTATATCCACGTCTCGGGCGAGGTGGATCTGGTGCTGCATTTTGCCTCGCCGGCCTCGCCGATCGACTACCTGGAGATGCCGATCCAGACCCTGAAGGTCGGCTCGCTCGGCACCCACAAGGCACTTGGACTGGCGATGGAAAAGGATGCCCGCTTTTTGCTGGCCTCGACCAGCGAGGTGTACGGCGATCCCCGGACCCACCCGCAGTCGGAACAGTACTGGGGGAATGTGAATCCGATCGGCGACCGGGGCGTCTACGACGAGGCCAAGCGCTTCGCCGAGGCGATGACGATGGCGTATCACCGCTACCACGGCGTGGAGACGCGCATCGCACGGATTTTCAACACCTACGGTCCCCGCATGCGGCTGCGCGATGGTCGCGCCCTCCCCACGTTTTTGCGGCAGGCGTTGAAGGGCAATGACCTGACGGTCTACGGCGACGGGTCCCAGACGCGCTCGTTCTGCTATGTGGATGATCTCGTGGAGGGCATTTTTCGCCTCTCGAAGTCGGATTTCGTGGAGCCGGTGAACCTGGGAAATCCCGACGAGATCTCGATCAGGGAGTTTGCGGAGGAGATCATCGAATTTACCGGCAGCTCGAGCGGCATCGTCTACGAGGAGCTCCCAAAAGACGACCCGCAGGTCCGCCAGCCGGATATCTCCCGCGCCAGAGACCTGCTCGACTGGCAGCCGGAATACACCCGCCGCGACGGCATCGGGGCCACGATCGGCTATTTCCGCCGGGAGTTGGGGTTGGATCAACAGGAGGAAGCCTGACACCGCGAGCACAGGAGATCCCAATCCGGCGGGTGGGCGGGGCGTTGCTGGAAAACTTTTTACTTGATGTCTGCTTTTCTGCGTTACTTTTGAGTTGCCTCCTTATTTTGAGTCCTATATGTTGATCCTGCCGATAAGTTTTATGCTGCCGCCCCGCCCACCCGCCGGATTGGGATCTCCTGTGCATGCCCGTAAATGGCAAGTAGTAGATTGAAGGTATTTTGCCCATTATATTACGGTACAAAAGAACTGTTACTATGAGTGCTCAAAAGACCATAGAAGGTTATTCCGAACAAGCGTTGTTGGACTCCATTTGTGCGGTTTTGAAAGACCGTTTAAACCCGCTTGGTATCTATTTGTTCGGTTCACGCGGTGAGGGTACGGCCCGAATTCAATCCGATTTTGATATTGCCGTGATCGGGGATCATGCTTACAGTCTCACTGAAATGAGGGAAGCCAGAGAGGAACCAGAGAGGAATTGGATAAACAGATGGGTATTCATTCGACTTGATTGATCTTCGAAAGTCAAAAAAGGATTTTCGGCGGCATGTAAAACAAAGGGGACAAGTGATTTATGAGAGAGACTGAGAATTCGCACTGTAACATCCCGGCTTTGATGTTCGTATCATGTAGTACTATAAACAGGCAGTGAAAACTTGAAATTGATATAAGAGTTTATGATGCGAGCGCAGCGAAAGGAGTTTGACTGGTTTTTAATGGGGACGCTATTATGTATGCTGTTAATACCCGGATCCCCGCTTGGTGGGATCCCATCCCCCGAGGCACTTTCCCTTGAAAGCACCTACCTCGACAATTTTAATGACCGGGATGCCCCGCACGAGTTTTCGGAGTCGAATATTGCACCGGCCGTTGTACATGCGAAACCGGGGAAAAAAGTATCGGGGACTGTATCGCGAGGTGCAGTTATGGACGGAACGTTTGATGAGCGGGGGAAGCCGCATGAGTCCACGTTCATTGAACAAACGTCAAAGCATATTGCCGGAGAGCGAAATTCGTCTCTTGCTGCGGCGAATGGGCAGGTAAAGGATGAGTTTGAGCGACTGCGCGGCCGACTCGATTCGCTTCGCAGGGAGCACGATATTTCCGGGCTGGCGGTGTCGGTCGTCGGACCCGATTCGACGGTCTGGAGCGCCGGTCTGGGTCTGGCGGACCGGGAAGAGGACGAGCCGGTGACGCCGCATACGCTTTTTCGGGTGGGGTCCACGACGAAGACGTTTGTTGCACTCGGGCTGATGCGGCTGGTCGGGGAGGGGAAGGTGAGCCTGGACGACCCGGTGCGGGAGATCGCCCCGGAGTTACCAATTCACAATCCGTGGGCGGAAACCGATCCGGTGCGGGTGGTTCACCTGCTGGAGCATACGGCGGGACTGGACGACATGCATTTTAAGGAGCTTTTTAATACCAACGGAACGAATTTGTCGCCGCTCGACGGATTGACGGCGCGGATGGATCGCCGGGAGGTCCGCTGGCGGCCGGGGACGCGCCACTCGTATTCGAATCCGGGATACGCCATGGCCGGTCATTTGATCGAGAAGATTACGGGTCGGCCGTTCGATGACTACCTGAAAAGTACGCTGCTCGATTCGCTTCGCATGAAAAATTCCAGCTTCACCCTGTCGGAGGAGATACGGCGGAGGATGGCCACTCCATACGGGGGATCCGATTTCGAACCGCTTCCTGCTTATCCGCTTTATCTGCGTCCCGCCGGGTCGCTGATCAGCTCGGCCGACGAAATGTCGAACATGGTCCGCATGCTGTTGAATCGCGGATCGTTTGAGAGTGCGCATGTGGTGAATGACACAACGTTGGCCAGGATGGAACGTCCCGAGTCCTCCATCGGAGCGCGAAGGGGACTGACCGACTGGTACGGCAAGGGACTCTATACGCTTTACATCAAAGGATGGAAGATGCGGGGTCACGACGGCGGTATGCCGGGATTTCAGGCTTCCATGCGCTATTCTCCAGAACTCGACCGCGGATTCGTCATACTGATAAACGGCAACGGCGGTATGGGAGATCTGAGGGAGGCGGTGACTGCTCATATAGCCCGCGACACCTCGCGGCCCGCTCCGCCCGAAGCAGATCTGAAAACCGACGAACTGCGGGCGTTTACCGGCTATTACGAGCATCGCAATCCACGCAATGAATTCCTCCGGTTTGTTCATCAACTGCTAAACGGGGCACAGGTGACCCTGCGAGATGATTCGCTCTACATACAAAAGGGATTGTTCGGATCCCCATAAGGTCCGGAATGAAAAGATAAAGGTAAAAAAGCGGGAAAAGTATTCGTACCCCGGGCGGGCGGCGCGGCAGCATAAAACTTTTCGGCAAAATCACCAAAAGGGAGTCAAGATCTGGAAGCAACAGAAAACAAAAAAAAAAAAAAAGCCCCCCAAAGAAAAGTTTTCCTCGGCCGCGCCGCCCGCCCGGGGTAGTTAAGGCACCCTCCAGATATTTTGGAAATTTCCCCTTGAATTCAGGATGTTACAGGACGGCCAAATATAATTTTGGCGGTCTGGTGCATGTATTGTATCTCATTAATTGAATCAGGGTTTGACGAGACCGCCGGTCTTTTTTACACTCTTGCTATTAAACCAAAAGATAATCTTTCTGTGATTATTCGCCTTCAAAATTTGTTTTTCGTCTTTTTTATTCTGGTCGCTTCGCTGCCATTGCTTTTTGCTACATCCGCCAAAGGTCAGTTGCCTTTGGATTATGAAATGGAAACGCAGTTTATCGGGGCGACGGAGGGGCAACTGCCGTTCTGGCTACATGCGAACCGGTTTGGGGTGGTGGACGGCTCGTCGGCGAACGGCTTGCTGCGGGGCGCCGTGGAAAAGCCGTTTGAGCGCACCGGCCGGTTTGGATGGTCGACGGGACTCGAGGTGGTGGGTCGGGCGTCGGAGCACTCCGCGGCGTATTTGAACCAGGCGTACGGCAAGCTGCGCTACGGGGCGTTTGAGCTGCACGGGGGACGTGAACGGCGGCGGATCGGCATGTACCAGAGCGAACTTACCAGCGGTCCGTTTCAGTGGAGCGGCAATACCACTCCGATGCCGCAGATCCGCTTCGGAATTCCGGAATTCACCCCGGTGCCGTGGACGGACGGCTACCTGCAGGTCAAAGGATGGATGTCGCACGGCTGGTTTGAGGATGACCGCTGGGTACGCGACGCCTACCTGCACCAGAAGGCAGGCTATATTAAAGTGGTTTTTCCCTATGTGCCGGTCAAGGGCTTCGCGGGACTTCTTCACAGCGCCCAGTGGGGCGGGACGTCGCGCGACCGGGGTCACCTGCCGTCGGGGGCGAGCGACCTGGTGGACGTATTCTTCGGCCGCGGCGGGGATGATACGGCTCCGAAGAGCGATCAACTGAACGCCCTCGGCAATCACCTCGGCATCTGGGAGGTCGGCGGATGGTTCGACCTCGGCACCTGGCAGCTCTTCGTCCAGAAAACCTTTCCCTTCGAGGACGGTTCCGGCCTGGCCCTGCGCTCGCCGGAAGACGGACTCTGGGGCGCCACCCTCTACCGCGAGGATCAACATCCCGTCTCCACCATACTCTACGAGTTCTATTATACCAAGTCGCAAAGCGGTCCGGGTCCCTCGGATCCCCCGCCGGGATGGGACAAACCCAACGATTCCCGAGGAAACCCGTTCGGGGGACGCGACAATTATTTCAACAACGGGATCTACGCCGACGACTGGAGCTACAACGGACGCATCATCGGCAGTCCCTTCTTCACCTACGTAGACGGCGCCGCCGACCAGTCCGGAAGCGTGATCAACAACCGCTTCATCGCCCATCACCTGGCTGTCGAGGGACATCTGTCCACCCCGTCACTCGACTACAAGGCCGCCTACTCCTTCACCCGCAACTACGGCACCTACCAGGGCTACGATACCTCCATCGATCCCCCGAAAACCCAACACTCCGTCTACCTCGACCTCCAAACCCCGCTGCCCTACAACCGAAATATCACCCTGAAAACCCGCCTCGCCGCCGACACAGGAGAATTGTTCCCGGACAACCTGGGAATAATGGCCGGCGTGGAATGGAAGTTTTAGAAGTGTAAAATATTCTGGTTTGCCTGCATAGACCGGAAAGAAAATATGCGGCAAATTGCGAAGAAAAAATTTTGAAATACTGACGAAGGGGGAATTGCCATTAACTTCGTCCCCGTCGGCAATCGGCCCCGCCAACCTACGAGTGAGCGTCAAGTAAGCCCCCCGGGACACGTGCTGCCGCGGAAAATTTTCTGAACAGGAAAGCCTCCAATGCCCTCTGCAAATCAGAATGTTTGCAAAACGAAATCGCCATCCCAAAACGAGTTAAGTTAAAATTTTCCGCGGCAGCACGTGTCCCGGGGGGCGCCCGAACGCCAATCAACCCCCTTTGACGGCGGGGACGAAATAAATGCCAACTCCCCCTTCGTCTGTATTTCAAAATTTGTTATATTCGTTTCTTCGTGAAAGCAGGAATTAAAAACAGAGGACATGAATACGGACAAGATCAAAAAGCGCATTGAAGCAAGAGAGTACACTGTAGGTATCATCGGACTGGGGTACGTGGGACTTCCGCTGCTGTGGACGTTTCATAAAGAGGGATTTCATATGATCGGATTCGATATCGACGAGGCTAAAATAAAGCACCTTGCCGAGGGGACACCCTATATCAAGCACCTCGACCGGGAGATGATGGGGGTCCTTGCGGAATCGGATCGCTGCGAGGGGTCGACCGATTTTTCGAGAGTTTCGGAAGTGGATGCGATCCTGATCTGCGTACCGACGCCGCTCGACGAACACCGCGAGCCGGATATGTCCTTTGTGGAAAAGACGGTGGAGTCGATTGTCTCGCACGTACAAAAAGGGCAACTGTTTGTCCTGGAATCCACCACCTGGCCGGGGACGACCGAGGAGCTGATCGTTCCGCTGCTGCAGGAGGGATCCGATCTCGATGTGGAAGAGGATCTGTTGGTGGCCTACAGTCCCGAGCGCGAGGATCCCGGGAACCGCGATTTTAAAACGGACAAGATCCCGAAGGTGGTCGGTGGACACACCTCGGAGGCGCTCGATATCGCCTGCGCGCTGTACGAGTCGGCCGTCGTCGAGGCGGTGCCGGTCTCCGATACCAAGACGGCCGAGGCGGTGAAGCTGACCGAAAATATTTTCCGGTCGGTCAACATCGCCCTGGTGAACGAGCTCAAGATGGTGTTCAGCAAAATGGATATTGATGTTCACGAAGTGGAAGACGCGGCGGCGACCAAGCCGTTTGGCTTCATGAAATTCACGCCGGGACCCGGCCTCGGGGGTCACTGCATCCCCATCGATCCGTTTTATCTGACCTGGAAAGCCCGCGAATACCGGGAAAATACGCGCTTTATCGAGCTGTCGGGCGAAATCAACACCTCGATGCCCCAATACGTGATCGATCGGACGATCATCGCCCTCAATGCCCATCAGAAAGCGCTGAACGGCAGCAAGGTGCTGGTCGTGGGACTCGCCTACAAGCCGGACGTCGACGACATGCGGGAGAGTCCCTCGTTCCGCATCATGGACCTGCTCGAGGAGTACCAGGCCGACGTTCATTATTACGATCACTACCTCCCGAAAATTCCGCCCTCGCGCGAGCACGGACATTGGACCGGCACGGAAAGCGTTTCGTGGGATGAGGAAAGCATTTCGCAATTCGATGCGGTGGTTATTTCCACCAATCACAGCGACATCGACTACCGGCAGCTCGCCGAATGGTGCGACTGCATCGTGGATTCCCGGAACGCCATGAAAGACGTCACCCCGAAAAACGACCACCACATCTTCAAAGCCTGACCCACACACCCAATCTTTTTGCATCCGGAGGCACCAGTTGAAAAACGCGGGGAGGGGTCTGAAGCACTTGTGTTGTTCGGCATAAAGGCAAATATATAATAACACCA
>CAYQXO010000076.1:0-14456 GCA_964421495.1 uncultured Balneolaceae bacterium
CAAAGCCGCAAGAAAAAATTTTCAATCGAAAGAGCGGCCGTTTGCCCCGGTTTTTCAACGAGCTGGTGCATTAGTTTTCTTCATTGTTGGGTGTAAAACGGATATTGAATATCGCCCCCTCTTCGTCTTTGGTTTCGAGATCGGCCTCGAGTTGTCGGGTTAGCGTTTGGATTAACTTCATGCCGAGCGAGTTCATGGAAGTGGGATCCATATCATCCGGCAGTCCCACCCCGTCATCACTAACCTGCAGCAGTATTTTGTTATCTGATTCGGGTCTGAGTCGAACGTGAATATTCCCGTCGGTACGGTTTTCGAAGGCGTGTTTGTAGGCGTTGGTAATCAGTTCATTCATAATCAGTCCGCACGGGACGGCCTGATTAATATCCAGTTTTATCGATTGCAGGTCGGTATGGAGCTCTATGTTTTTATCCTCATCGGTAAACGTCGTTGTAATGGTTTCGCAGAGTTGACCGATATAGTTTTGCAAATCGATGCTGTCCATGGCTTCGGACTCATAAAGCAGGCGATGTACCATGGCCATGGATTGTATGCGTGAGATCGCATTTTCAAGCAAGTCTTTGGTATCCGGGTGGTCTGTTGTGGAGGCCTGCAATTCAAGGATTGCGGATACCACGGCGAGATTGTTCTTGACGCGGTGGTGAATTTCGGCAAGCAGGGTTTCTTTTTCCTGCAGTGACTGCTCGATTTGATTCTCGTATTCTTTGCGTTCGGTAATATCTTCGACGACGGAAATAAAGTACCAGGGCTGTTGCTCGTTATCCCGAACCAGTGAAGTGGATACTTTCACCCAGATTAATTCGTCGGAATTCGAAAAGTATCGTTTTTCACGAAGGTAGTGATTGATTTCGCCCCGCTTAAGTTTGCGAAGGTTTTCAATGTCTTTATGCAAATCCTCCGGATGGGTGAGGTCATGAAGGGTAATTTGTTGAAGTTGTGAAATGGAGCGTCCGGTAATCTCCGCCATTCTCTGGTTGGCCTTCAAAAATTCACCGTCCATGGAAGTATGGATGACTCCAACTGCGGCCTGTTCGAAGGTGGCTTTGAACTGTTGTACCCGCTCGTTTAACTGTTTTGTTCGCCGATCTACTTGTTGTTTTAGTGAACGGTTCCAGGTACCAACCAGTTTAATTCCCCCGAGTCCGGCGGCCACGGCCATAGCCATGGCGATCCAGGTCGTCAATCCAAAGGATTGCGCGGCACCGATGATGGCATCTTTGGGTACGTCGGGAAAGTTTTGCAGTTCTTTCTGTATCCGCATGGAGCCCAGCCACTCATTGGCCCACACAAAGAGGCATAATACAGTTACCACCGAAATAATGGATACGTAGATCCAGGTAATGGACAAATCGGGTCGTTTGGGCAGGGTGAAATGTTTGCTTTTCCACCGTTCGATGCCGGGGCTGGCAAAGTAGAGGATCGGGGCAATGAGGATAATTGTTTGCAGAAAAGAGCCGGTCCACCATGCTTTCCAGATGGTAAAAGTACTGCCCAGGCTGAGTTCATGGACGTGGCACCAGAGCAGGGCGCCGAGGGAGGAAGCCATGGAAGCGATGAAAGATACTCCCACAAAGATGGACAGGCTGGTCAGGGAGCGCAGGCTGTATTCTATTTTGATGCTGTAGTAAGTCAGGGCATATATTCCGAGTCCCAGCACTACGGCAATACCAAAAAGAAGGGACCATCCGGTCGTCATTCCCGATGCCAGGGCAATAAGGAAGGTCGACAGATAAGCGGGAATAAATCCCCATTCAAAACCAAACCAGAATAAAATGAGAGTGGAAATCAGCAAGGGGGGATAGGAAGTGGCAAATATGGAAATCAGTTCGAAATTACCGGTAGCGATTTTGTTTTGCAGGCCGGGAGCGACCGAAATAACGGTGAAAATAGACAACACAAACAGTGCGATCCATATACCCAGCAAAGTCAGCGTTCCCCGATGTTGGAGACCATGTTCCTCCAGCAAGTAGCCCAGGGGAATGGGTGTCCATGGAAAGTGGAGCCCGGCATGCGAGCTCTTGTTACCCCCTTCGTCAGTTTGCCCCTGCATGTTAGACTTATTTTTTATGTTCAAAGGTGAAGTTGAAGGTCGTACCCCCTTGTTCAGGTGTTTCGACAGTCAGATCAGCTTTTAATTGTTGTTTGAGTTTTTGAACCAGCATCAGACCCAGCGTTTCCGGATTTTCCAACTGAATGTGATCGGGTAATCCAATACCATTATCGCTGAATTCCAGCTTCGTGGTTTGCTCATCCTGTTGTATATGTATTTTTATGTTTCCGCTGGTACCTTCGGGAAACGCATGTTTGAAGGAGTTGCTCAACAGCTCGTTGAGCAGCAGACCAAAAGGTACCGCCATACTTAACGGTAAATAGGATTCGTATGCCTTAATCTCAAGTTTGATATTGGACCCCGGATCTTTATACATCTGTTTTACACGACCAATCAGCTTTTTAAGATAGGGATCAATTTTAACATCTGCGAATTCCTCCAGTTCATAGATATGTTCGTGAACGAGGGCCATGGAATAGATGCGGGACTGACTTTCTTTCAATACCCTTTCAACATGCTCGTTATCGGAATTATAGATTTGCAGCTCTATAAGACCGGAGATCAGGGCGAGGTTATTCTTTACCCGGTGGTGAATTTCCGCCAGCAGGGCATTTTTATCTTTCAGGGATTCCTGAATTCGTTTTTCATAGTTTTTGCGTTGTGTTATATCTATACCGACGCCCATCATATATTGTTTACCGGCACGGTTAAAGGGGACACCGGTTATGAGGAAGGACCGATTGCCTCCATGGCGGGTAATGAGGCGGGCTTCTTCAAACACGACTCCATGGTCACGGGCTTCCTGAAGTCGGGCAGACAAACGGGGTCGATCTTCCTCGTGGAAAAGGTCGAGGGTTTCGATTTGCTGAAGATCATCGGCCGGAAGTCCGGTAATCTCTTCCAGATTTTGATTCCACCGTTTCAGGGAACCGTTGAGGTGCATCAGGTAGAAAATTCCGGGCAGGCTGTTAATGACCGAGTTTGAGAAGCTTCTTTCCTCTTTGAGGGCTTGCTCCGCATGTTTACGCTCGGTGATGTCCTCGATAACTGATACGAAATATTCAGGATTACCCTGGGTATCCTTTACCAGCGAGGTGGTCAGATGCACCCAAATGACCGAGCCATTCCTGTGGATGTAACGTTTTTCCCGTTTGTAGGTATCGGCGGTTCCATTCAATAGCTCCTTTTTCCAGGTTTCATGTTCATCAACGTCCTCCGAGTGGGTAATATCCTTGTAATTCCTGGTAAGCAACTCCTCTTTATCGTAGCCGGTGATATCGCATAACTTTTGATTAAACATCTTCCATTGTCCGTTCAGATCGAGGTGAGCAAGTCCGACGGCGGCCTGTTCGAAGGTGGATTGAAAGCGTTTTTGGCTGGCCTTGAACTGTTCGGTTCGTTCATCCACTTTCTTTTTGAGGATATCGTTCCAGGTATCGACCAGCCGTATTCCCCCCAGCCCGGCGATCACCACCAATGCGATGGTAATCCAGGTGGTGAGTTCAAATGTTTGAGAAGCCACCAGGATATTTTGACGGTTAATATCGGAGAGGGCGGCGATTTCATTTTCGAGTCGAAGCGTACCGAGGAAGTCGGTCGTCCATATAAACAGGCTGAGAATAGCTACCACGGATATAATGGAACCGTAAATCCAGTTTATTGACAGCGCCGGTCGGGGCGGCACCTCGTAAAAACGTACTTTGAGCCGTTCGACCCGATTGCCGACAAGGTAAAGAATGGGAGCGATAATAATAATAGTTTGAAGAAAGGTGCCGGTCCACCAGCCTTTCCAGACGAGAAGCGTTTGTTCAATGCTGAAATCGTGTCCGAGGCTCCATACGATGGAACCCAGTGATCCGGCCATGGAAGCTATGAAAGAGATACCGACAAAAAACGCCAGGCTGGCAAGGTTTCGCAAATCGTAGGGAATGGGTACGCTGTAGTACACCAGGGCAAAAACGGCCAGTTCCAGGACGACG
The DNA here is from genome assembly GCA_964421495.1 of uncultured Balneolaceae bacterium. Lineage (GTDB taxonomy): Bacteria > Bacteroidota > Rhodothermia > Balneolales > Balneolaceae > CAJXOW01. The sequence continues at coordinate 4,048 of CAYQXO010000076.1, forward strand.
GCAAGTCCCAATAGTAACGCCCAGTACACCGAAAGTCCGGAGGCAAGAGCCACCATGAAGGTGGAGAGATAGGCCGGAATAAAGCCCCATTCAAAGCCAAACCAGAAGACGATCAGGTTGCATATGATAAGAGGCGGATAGGCGGTCAGGAAAAAGGATATCGATACTTTGTTGGCCGTCTGGAAAGACCAGGAGTCCGGAACCAGGTACAGCACACTTCCAAGGCAAATAAAGAAAACAGCGATCCAGGAGGCCAGGATGGCCAGTACATTCAGTTGCCCCAGGTGGTATTTTTCGAGCAAATTGCCCAGCGGCATGGGCCGCCAGAAACCACTGTCACACGCCTCGGTGGTCGACTGATTATACGTGAGTGGAATATCCTTTATTCCGAAATTATTATAGTATTTCAGATAAGACACGATAAATAGGTTGTTTGTTTCGTACTTGCATTCTCTTCGAATATGCTCTCAATGAGAGAATTTTTAACTGGACCTATCGGCCAATATAACGAACAATTGCAGGACCCCCGCATAGTACCCCAATAATATAAGCCGTTTTCAAACTGTATTAGCGAGTTTAGTCAGTCCGTCCAATGAATATTAAGATTTCTTAATATAATATATTAATAATTTTTAATATTCCAATTTTTCTTTTGGTTTGGTTACAAGGCGGTACTATATAGTGTGCCGGCTTTATCTGAGCAGATGGATAACGACCATGTAGGTTGAATGCGCATCTATTTTTAGTGGCTTGGGATGCCGGAATGGAATTTTTAACCGAATTGTACGGGTTGAGAAAGATTGTTTTATGTTTGTTTTTCAAATTCCGATAATCAAATACACTTTCCGGTTATCGAGGCAATTTGAATGGGGCTGCAGGTCAAGGGGGCAGGTTGAGGTAAAAGCGGACGTTAACACGCGTTAAAATTCATATATAATGAACGAGTGATTTTTGAATTTGGATAAATGAAGAGAGGAGCTTTCTATAGATTAGATTCCTTTAATTTTGTTAGACCCATCACGATTTGTTTATTGAATGATGCGTCTCTACTAGACGTCTCTCTCTTGATGATAACCAGAGGTCGCGGCTTGACGGTCGCGACCTTTTTTTTATGCGCCCGCAAGGAGAGGTGAATCGGTTATCAGTGGTGCCCCTTTGAGCAGAGGTTCGTTTATTTCGTGTTAATAAAAAATAGACAGTGAACCGGCCGGGACTCGAACCCGGATTTAGGGCTTAGGAGGCCCTCGTTCTATCCACTTGAACTACCGGTCCAATGATAAAAAAGGTATAAAAAAAGGCGAGTCCCCGGAAAGGGACTCGCCTTTTGTATCAAGACTGAGATAAACAGTTGGCTTTAATTACCCGGTGAGTATTTGTAGGGATTCACGGGTTTTGATTCGGCGCGACGATTCTTCTTACAGCCTTTATCCTCGGTTTGTTCGTAACAGGCATTGGGGGCTTTACCCATGCCGCGCGATTCAATTCGATCGGCCGAGATACCGTTTTCCTTGTAGAATTCGGTTACCGAATTGGCACGACGCTTACTCAGCCGCAGGTTGTATTGATCCGTTCCGATGTGGTCGGTATAAGCGTTGATGCGAACCTTGAACTTCGGAGCATCCAACAGCTTGTCAACATTCTCGGAGAGCAACTGGGCGGCTGCCTTGTCGATATTGGACTTGTCAAAAGCGAAGTGAATCGTCTCCAGCGACTTGACAAATGCCGGATCCTTGGAATCACGCGGATCAGTGTCCATTTCGATTTCCTGTCCATCCGCAAATCCGTCACCGTCCGTGTCTTTCTTGTTTGGATCGGTATCATGCGTGTTTACTTCCGCTCCGTCATTCAATCCGTCGCCGTCGGTATCCTTCTTGTTGGGATTGGTGCGGTGTTCATTAACCTCGGCACCGTCGGTCAGTCCGTCGCCGTCCGTATCCTCTTTCAAGGGATCGGTATTGTGGGAGTTCACTTCGTCACCATCCGACAGACCATCGCCGTCGGTATCAGCTTCCAGCGGATCCGTGTCGTATTCATCAACTTCTTCGGCATCGGTCAGTCCGTCTCCATCCGTATCGGGATTATTCGGATCTGTGCCTAGATCACGTTCTTCCGCATCGGTGAGTCCATCACCATCGGTATCAGTGGGCTGTTGAGTAGTTTCCTCCTGGGACTGGCAACCGTATTGAACGGTTACGCCTCCGACCAGTAGTAGTGAAAGCAATAGAATATTGAGCGATCTTTTCATGTTCAATGGGCTCCTGTGGGGTTATGTTTTGATAAAATGCTTATGCGTTACGCAGTTGGTTTGTAAAGAAGATAACTATATAAAAAATCAATTTCCTTCTTATTAGGATAAAGACCTCGTGTAACCTTATCAAGATACTAAAGGTAGACACTCTTATAAAATCTTGAAATAATGAAAATAATGAAAAGAATGAATTCAAACAATTAGCCGGGACAATTAAATAAGAGGATAGAATAAGGTTGACATCTTTCGTAAATAAGTGGTATATTTCGCATCCGATTTTATGGGGCTATAGCTCAGTTGGCTAGAGCGTCGCGCTGGCAGCGCGAAGGTCGTTGGTTCGAATCCGACTAGCTCCACAACTATGCCAGCGTTTTATCGTAAGTATAGGTAAAAGTCTCGCCCTTCAGTCCCGGAACACTGATAGAATAGTGAGCTTTCCCTTTGTACCGTGTCCGCTGCCGGTTTTTCAAAAAAGAGCTCGTTGGAATTTATTATTTTGTAATTGGTGTTAGTTTAATACATTGCTTGTGTGGGATGTATTACATAAATATAATAAGCGTAGAATCACATATGGGGTTAAAAATGTGTCATAAAAACGCGATGAACAGTGTATTTGGGAAAAGAATCAGCTTGTTGGCAGGGGGCCTCCTTCCGCTTTTGTTATTAATGTTTGTTACAAGTCCCGTTACTGTTAGAGGGCAGTGCAGTTCGGAAAAGGTGGATTTGGATATCCAGCTCCAGGAAATCGTTACCCAGGCTCAGGCTTTAAGTTTATCGACGATGGGAGTGAATCGCAGGGGGGAGGGGCAGCAGGTAGCCTCTTTGATTCTTGCGAATAATACGGACCAGCCCATCGGGGATCTCTATTTCCATATTGAGGTTGAAAATACCGCCGTCGGCGTTATAGCTACATTGGATCAACGACAGGGAAGACCGTTTGAATTGCCTCCCCGACTCATACGTGCCTCGAATAACGATCTGCAAAATGGTATCCCCGGGATTGATGAGTCACTGGATTTTGAAGGGGGATTGACGAATGAGGGAGAAGAGTTTGTCAATAATCTGGAGGGACAGACCCGGCTGCCTGACGATGTATATACTTTGAAATTGCAAATTTATCAGAATGCCAATCGTCTGAACGGGGGGCAGTGTGTAGCGTCGGCTACCGCGGCAGTCGGCGAAGAACCCATGACTAATGTGCAGGACGTCTATATAAATTCTCCCGGCGGCGAGGTGGACAGTGGAATGGATTTTGAAATTAGCACCAATCAGCCTCAGTTTGACTGGTCCACCGACGGGGGAGACAGCTATCGGGTAGTTGTCGTGGAAGCCAGTGACTCCGAGAGTCCCGAAAGTTTGCTCGAGGATGCACGCAGTACGGGACCTGTTTTGGAAGATAATCAAAGCATCGGAAACACGTTGCTGCCCTATGAAATGGCGGATGTGCGGTTGACGGGACGTACCAGTTTTCAGTATCCCAGTTCGGGAGTGCGGCAGCTTGAGGGCGGAGACAAATATTATTGGCAGGTAACCACGTTGGTCCGTACGCCGGAAGGTGAGGAGGAAATTAATTCTGAAATCTGGAGCTTTACTATTCGGGACCAGGGGCAAGCTACGGGTACGGAAAATACCCAGATGACCGAGCAGGCCCGCCAGAATCTGCGAACGGTTTTGGGGGACGGCCAATTAATGAACATGCAGGATCAGGGCATGGAGTTACAGTCCGTCATGATTGACGGTCAGCGGTATTCCGGCCAGGAGATGATTCGAAAGTTGAATGAAATTGTCGAGCGAGCGCGACGCGGCGAGATTACCATCGTAAATGACGAGGATTAGGACTTAAAAAATCTACGTTACCATGTTTAATTCCAGCAAAGAATATGTTTTCACCGGGTTTTTATCATTACTTCTATTGATGGTCGCCACCGTGATCGGGGGATTTGGCGAATTTGAGTCGCCCGATCAAAAACCAACGTCATTACATGCCCAGCCGGCTCACGAGATCAACCTTCCGGATGAACGTCCCATTGCCTTTGTAAGGCGTTTTAAGCCGAATGTACGAATATTAAATATTGACAAGTTCAAGAAAGCGGAAAAAGCGGAAAAGTTGTATGACGGGGATACGCTGGCTACCGGCGAAAGTGGGTATGCGGCGGTTCAGTTTATGGACAACAGCTTGGCTAAAGTAAAACCGAGCTCTCTCCTTTTAATCAACGGGAGTGTGGATAATAATACGAAAAGTACATCGACCCGTATTTTGTTGAATGCGGGCGAGATCATGATGAATGTGCAGGAACAAAATCGAGGCGATTTTGAGGTGGCGACTTCTTCTTCCGTTGCCACGGTTAAGGGAACTGAATTTGGTACTTCCGTCGAAGAGCAGGGCGGCAGTTTTCATTATGTTCTGGAAGGCTCCATCGAGGTCGCGGCTCAGCAATCCAATCAGGTAGAAACAATTACCAATGGTCAGTTCGCAAGAGTTACCGATGACGGACAGGATATTGAAACCGGGGATCTGGAGGAGGAAGATGTGGATAAGCGCCGACAGGAGTTTGATCAATTTGATGAGAAAACGGAACCCAAGAAATTGCGTTTCGAATTCAGGGACGATGACGGTGAGGTCCGGGAGATTGAAATTGAGTATTATGAAAACGATGAACAGTAAAAGTCTGCTAGCCCGAATTTCTTGGTGAAAACCGATCGAAGTAACTTCCACGAAGTGCACCGAGCGTAAACGATTCCCACGAAGTGAAATGCGGGCTTTGGGTTTAGTAAAAATTTTGAGATTTTTTTGGCAATGGTTTAGACATAATAGTGGGGTTCAACAACAAACCGTATTCTGAATGGAATAGGGGTCAATCAGGGGTATCGCACCTATTCGATTCGACTAATATGGTCCAGTATCAAAACTGAAAAATACGCAAATCCACCAACTAGATGCGCAATCGTTACTATACGCTCTTAATCTTCGTATTTTTATTATTTCTCTCTAATTTGAGTTATGCTCAACTGCGGGTGCAGCATTCAGCTCCCACCGTAATTGAAAGAGAAGCCAACGTTCAGTTGATTTTCCGGGCACCCGGCTTCTCAAGCAGCGATATCCAGGAAGCCTATCTTTTTTACAGATTTGACGGGGAAACGTCTTATCAGCAGGTTGAGGCAACTTTTCGGCAGGGAGAATTTCTGGGTACCCTGAATTTGGGCAACGAAGACGCGTCAGCTCTTGAATATTATTTTTTGGTTCGAACCCAGGACGGCCAGCGTATTACGTATCCGGGGCAGTCACCGTCTGAAAATCCGGTTGAGGTGGAGTTGGTTGAGCCCCGGGAAACCGGCATACCGGAAGATACGGTGAAGAGGGAAGGACCGGCGACAAAAATCGACTACAATATTTTATCGCCCGAGCCGAACTCGAAATTACTCTCGGAAGATGCGGTAATCGCGGTTACCTTCTTTTATGAAGATACCACGCTGCAGGACGGGGAGTTTCGTCTTTATCTCGACGGACAGGATGTTACCGGGGAAGCCGAAATCCAGTCTTATTTCCTTTCCTATGTTCCGGACTATATTAGCCAGGGCGAGCATCAGGCCGAAGTGAGGTATGTCAGGAACGGTGAGCAATACGAAGTGACCGAGTGGCAGTTTACCGTCTCGCAACGTGCCAGACGCGTAGCCGGTGCGATCAGTCAGCGAGAACAGCAGAGTTTTACGTCGGGACGTGTGGAGTTTGCGGCACGCAGCCAGAATGTCGCCCTGAGCCAGGAAGATATTTTGCGGGGACGAGTGGAGGTAAATGGCCGACAGGGGGATGTCCGTTATAATGTGAGGGGTAACTTGACGACCCAGGAGTCATCCAGATTACAGCCCCGTAACCGTTTTACCGCGGAAATGCTTATAGGCGACTGGGCGGAATTGCGCGGCGGTGATTTCTACCAGCGGATGAGCCGCCTCACTCTGGGCGGACAGCGGGTTCGCGGGGTGAATGCCAATGTCCATCTTATGGATGAAAGTATTAATGCCATGTTTGTTTACGGTCGTACCCGCCGAAGCATCAGCAATTTGTACAATCCTGTAAGCAGTAATATGGACACGGTGGGAGTTTCTGAGGGCCAGCCCATTGTAGATACTACCTATACCCTGGGTTATAGCGAGCAGGGGCGGGGTACGTATCAAAGAAATATCCTCGGCGGCCGTTTGAGCTTTGGTGATGAAACCCCGGTACAGTGGGGAATCAATGGTTTTAAAATCCAGGATGACACCTCTTCCATGCAACCGGTAAGTGATTTTGGAGAACTGCAGTCGCGATATACGGCGTGGGACGACTCCCTAAGCTCATCCAGGCGTGAGCACCTGCAAAACAATCCCGGGGAACTTTCTATACCGGGCCATCCAGAACCCAAAGGCAATTTTGTAGCCAGTTCCGATCTGGAGTTGAATCTCGACCGGAATCGAATACATTTTGAGTCGGAAGTCGGGGTCAGTCTGCTTAATGAAGATATCAGCGGGGGATATTTAACCCGGGAGCGAGCGAATGATCTGGGAATAGACCTTGATCAGGGTACGGAGGACATATTATCGAACCTGAGCTGGCTGATCATCGTCAACGAAAACATGAATACGCTCCCCTTCCAGTTTGAAGAAACGTCCGGTGAAAACAGGGAACTCCAGCCGTATGTACCGATGGGTATTTTCGGGGGACATTCGAGGGCGCGTTTCAATTATTTCGACCATCGCCTGCAAATCCAATACCGATGGATGGGGCCCAATTATCATTCGCTTGCCAACAATACCATACGCCGCGATCTGTCGGGATTCAATGTGTCGGACCGTTTTCGGCTCTTCCAGGATCAACTGTATGTTACCCTGGGTTATGAACAGTTGCAGAATAATGTGTTGAATACCCAGGATGCGACGACCAAAACATCGACATATCGAACGAACCTGAGCTGGTATCCCATAAGTCGGGATCTGCCCCGGGTGAGTGCGGGTATACGACTGCGCGACCGGGGGAACGGGGTGGAGCGGACCAACCCGTTTTTGTCCGGCGAGGAATTATATGCAGCGGTTCGAAATGTTCGGAATACCCAGGCGGATCCGGTTATAGCTCCCCGTCCGGTGCAATCTTTTACCACACAGTTAAATGCCTCGATCACCCAGCAATTTGCAGTGGCCGAAGTGATTAACGATGCTACGTTAAATGTCAGCTATCTTCAGACCGAAGATGAGGTATTCACCTATGGTGGGTTGGAGAGTATGTCCTACTCGCTTAACGTTCAAAATCGCTATGCCGAGCTGCCGTTGGATACCCGGGTCGGTTTTCACGTGAACCAGTCGGATTCCAGGGGCGGGCTTGCCTCCTTTGATATTTACGGGTTTTCACTGGGCGGAACGGCCTATTTGATGGATAATGTCTTGCGCGTTTCGGGCCGACTGGCCTTTAACCATAATAATCAAAGCTCCACGCCGCTGGAAGTAGAGCCCAATGATGAAGAGGCCGTGTATGATAATTATTTCGTGCCTAATACAGATCCAGGGGATCAGGTTAATAAAGAGACTAATACATTCGTGGTAAATATGAATGCCCGCTATCAATTAGCCGAACGCCATGCCGTATATGGCCAGGCGAATTTCACGAATGTGGTGACGCAATCCACTACGAATCTCCAGGGAACCCAGCCTAACGACCGGATCGTCGAACTTCGCTATATTTTTGAATTTTAATTTATGGCCAATAATTCGGACAGCTCACCTCGCCGATGGATCGTATTATTGCTGATCGGCGTTTGCGTCGCAGTTGTTGTTGGTATTCTCAGGTGGACACCCCCCTTCCAGACGCTCGAACATAATATGCGGGATCAGCTTTTCAAGATCAGGGGCCCACAGAGTTTGTCGGATACGCCCATCTTATTGGTCACAATCAGCCAGCAAGCGGATGAGGAGATTCCCTATCGCTGGCCGTGGCCAAGGAATTTGTATGGCCATTTGGTTGATAATTTGAATGATGCGGGAGTGGAGGCGATCGGTATTGATGTGATGCTGGATCAGTCCGGTGATAATCCGTCGAACGACACGCTGTTGGCAAGGAGTTTGAAAGAACACGGAAATGTAGTTTTAGCCGGACGAATATCACGTGAGGCACGCCGACATGGGGAAGGGGGAGGATCACAGGAAATCAAGAAAGTGGAACCGACCCCGATTTTAAAGCGGTATAATCCCAATCCTTTTGGCGTGGTTACGAATACGTTGGATAACGATGGAGTTCTACGCCGATATCTGCTGTACGAAAATTTTATGAAACAGCGATATTATGGGTTGGGACTTGAAACGTTGCGTATTTACAAAGGTTTTTCCCGAAAACAGGCAGAAGTTGATTCTAAAAAACTGACATGGGGAGCCTTTGATATACCGCTGGCCCATTTGCAGTCAATGTATATCAACTATTATGGCCCGTCGGGAAGTTTCCCGTCTCTCTCATTCGAAAAGGTGATAGATGATAGTTCATTCCAGACAAATTTTGAGCGTGAAGCTTTTCCCATTAACGAATATTACAACCTCAGGGAACGGGGCGTATTAGAAGATAAAGTTGTTTTGATCGGCTCTACCATGCCGGAAGAGCATGATTTCCACATAACTCCGTTTTCAGCCGGTGGGGGATCGGCTATGCCGGGGGTTGAGGTGCACGCCAATGCCCTGCAGACCATTCTGGACCAGAATTTCTTGTATGTGTTGCCGAAAGGCTGGGAATTGGTGATGATCCTGATTATCGCTCTTTCGCTCGTATGGTTGACCCGAAAAACCAATCTATGGGTCAGCAGCACGTTACTCTTCCTGCTATTAACAGGATACCTGGTTTTGGGTATTTGGTTGTTTGTATCATATAACTACATAATGGCTTTTACCGGTCCCATGAGTGCCGCCTTACTCGGCTTCGCAAGCACGCTCGGCTATGATTATATTATGGAGCAGCGCGAGAAGCAGCGGATCAAGGGGATGTTCCAGTCCTATGTATCGCCCGCCCTGGTGGAAGATATGGTGGAATCGGGGGAGGAACCCAGCCTGGGCGGAGAAAAAGAGTATATAACGGCCTTTTTCAGCGATATTCAGGCATTTTCTACCATCTCCGAGCAATTGGATGCGACCCGGCTGGTACGGTTGATTAATGATTACCTGTCTGCGATGACGAATATTGTTAACGAGCAAGGGGGGACGCTGGATAAGTATATAGGGGATGCGATTGTAGCTTTCTACGGAGCTCCCCTCTATTTTGAGGATCATGCTTACCGTGCGTGTGTAACCTCCCAGCTTATGCAGCGGGAGATGGAAAAATTGTGTCGCAAGTGGAAGGAGGATGAAGAAGACTGGCCCGACATGATTTACAATATGAAAAATCGAATCGGTATCAATACAGGGGATATGGTGACCGGTAATATGGGATCACAGCGACGATTTAACTACACGATGATGGGAGATCACGTCAATCTGGCCGCCCGTTGTGAAGGTGCTGCCAAAAAATATGGCATATATACCATGACTACAGAGTATACCAAGGAGCAGGCTGAACAGTATGGTGACCGATGCGTATTTCGCTTTCTGGACAAAATTGTTGTGAAAGGGAAAACAAAACCGGTGGATGTTTATGAAATCGTCGATCTGAAAGACGGAATCACCGATGAAGATCGACGTTGTATTGACGTTTTCGAAAAGGGATTTCGTTTTTATCTAAAACAAGAGTGGGATCAGGCTATTGAGTGTTTTGAGATCTCACTGCCGTTGGAAAGAAATCAGCCGGATAAAGAGAATGTTCCCACCAATCCATCAGAAGTTATGCTGGAACGGTGTCGGAATCTGAAAAGACAACCACCCGGTGAGGATTGGAACGGTGTGTATGTTATGACCTCTAAATAACCTCATTTTATGAAAGGGGAGGCTAGGGGGTTGAATATGATGCAAATTTAATTTTCCAGCCATTGCGATGAGTATACTATTGTAGTTTTGATTATACGTGCGTGTTGATTAGATTAGGTGTCTGATTTGACAGTGGTACGAAGCGTATATTATTTTGATATTTCATGGGACAGGTCCTACGCAGCCAGCTCCCTTTGAATTCCGTCAGGGCCGGAAGGCAGCAGCGGTAAGAAGGTCGTAGCGGCGTGATGTAGGT
>CAYQXO010000077.1:0-14215 GCA_964421495.1 uncultured Balneolaceae bacterium
CCGGGGAGGGGTCTGAAGCACTTGAGTTGTTCGGCATTAAGGCCAAAAACGTATAATCTCTGCAGGCCGGTATTTTGGTCTTTTCCCTTTTAAAGCAACGCTCCGCCGAATTTCTCTGGCTGAAGACCCCTTCCCGGATTGGGATAGGCAGCAAGAAATACGGACCGGGTAAACGACGTGGCGATTTATTCATCGATTTATCCCATTGAGGACAAATTCGGCCTCGTTTTCGAGGGCCCGTTCCAGGAGTTTTTGATATCGCTCCGCTGAAATTTCGATACAGCCGAATTGGGCCAGGTGATCGGAGTAGAATTGGGTGTCCCATAGTTGAAAACCGCCATCAACGAGAGCTTTGTGGCAGTAATAAAGGGCAATTTTCGCGGTTTCTCTTTCTTTGTTAAACATCGATTCTCCGAAAAAGGCTGCCTGAAGGGAAACGCCGTATAATCCTCCCACTAAATCATCATGGTCTCGAGAGTAGATTTCAACAGAATGGGCATGCCCCATTTCGTGCAATCGCTGATAGGAATCGATAATGCGCTCTGAAATCCACGTATGAGGTCGGTCGGCACAGGTTCTGACAACACGTTCAAAGTCCTCGTCTAGACAGATTTTGTAACGCTCGTTGCGTATAAGTCGGCGGGCATTGGAATTCACCTTAAAATCTTCCAGCGGTATGATTCCACGGCGTTTGGCCGTATACCAGGTTACCGATGAGTCATACCGGTGTTCGGCCATGGGAAAGGTTCCTTTTGAATATCCATCCAGAAGAATGTGAGGGGATATAATTTCCATGATGACAGATTGCATAGCTCGAAAAGTTTTCTATAGAATAAACGTGAAAGGGCGGGGTCCTATTGAACAAAATTTTTTTCAGGAGCATTTAGAAATTGGCAGGTGGGAAAACAAAATCAAGTCCGAGATTATTGGAACGGTCTTATGCGATTAAAGGCATAGTGCATACATGGTGCATATAGGCCTTGCAGAGAATGTATCCCTTGTGAATATTGAAAGTTCGAATACGTTGACCGAGTATCTGCTCGGCGGGTGTGTGTTTAATTTTTTGAAAAAGCCAGACTAACTACGGTTCTGTTTTTCGACCAGCTCCAACGCCGCCTCAAGCGTTCGGAGGTGAATGGCAAGGGCGGGGGAGAGGGGAAGAGGAGATATATTGAACGGTTCCAGGAGGTCATCGAAGGAACGGTCTTCGCTGCGGCGTTTGCGTAAAAGCGGGAGCTTTTCCTTGAGAGCCAGATAGGCTTCGGGTCGGCCGGGGGTGAGGTTTTCCGGTTTCTCCTTCAGGGAGATGCGAAAGAGCGGAAGCTCGGTGACCAGGCAGAGGGGATTTCCGCCCAGGGAGCGGATATATTCCATGGAACTGAGGTGAAATTTGGCAGCGGTTTCAAAATCATCCTGTGCTTCAAAATGCTGTTTCATAGCTCTGCCCTCCGGTGTGGTATTGAAACCGGGACCAATATACTGAAACCCTTTCTCTCCCCCGCGATCGTGGTCGTGTAAAGATAATTCGAATTCCCCGGCCAGTTGTCGGAAACGAGTACGCAACTCTTCGGTTTTTTCAATCCAATGGCGTTCAATTAAAAGCATGATTCCCTCGGCAAACGCCATTCCGTGCAAGCTCATGTGCAGGTGAAAAGGCCCGTTTTCACGGAGATAGCTGGATACCAGCCGATTTTCCACCCGCATATCCGGATATCCGAATTCAAGATCACGTCCCGGCGGTTCCCGAAATGCATCTTGAACATACGACCGGAGATCAGGCCACTGTTTCACCCATTTCCAGTTGATTGCCTCGCCGTCGGGATTTATATGGGGAATAATGTGGAAAGTAAAAGCCTCTCGCAGCGCCTGAAATGCTTTATGGTCGGGATCGGATAGATACCCATCCAGTAATCTCCGCAAAAATTCGGGTCCTGCCGGCTCATCCGAGTGAGAGCCGGCCAGAAGACTCACGTTCAACGGTCCCTTACCGAATCTGACCGCATATTGGGGGCGACCCTGTTCACTATATCCGAGGGAGTGACGGATTGCCGCGTCGGTTTGGGCAATCCGCTCCCAAATGGAATCATCCATGGTCTGTGGATCAGAGAACCGGTTCGACTCGGTACGTACGGGAATGTGAAAAGACACAACAGATCAGGTATAGGTCAAAATGAGTGAGTGTAGATACTGATGACTGTAACTCCCAAAATTACGGGTAACAAGCGTAATAAGAAACGACTAAATCTTATGGTGAGTACCGGGGAATACGTTTCCTGCAGCTGTCGAGATATTTTCAGTTGATTTGTAAAAGTCCGACAGAATCCCGGGGAATTATAGGCCGGCAGACATCACGTCAAGTTCCTTCTCGCACCTCCAGCTTGTTGTTTACGCCGAGAGACCCCATAACCTGGGAAGCTACCTCGCCGGCGTGTATTTTTTCGTACGTGGAGGGCACCGAACCTTCCAGGGTAACTATTCCGTGGTTGACTTTAATATCGATTTGATAGCCACTCAAATGAGGGTCCCGTTGAGGTTGCCGGCATCTACCGAGGTGATGCCGGTGATGTGCGACTGCTCAATGGCAATACGTTTTTGATGAGCATTGGGCAGAGAACCGACCAATACCGCCTTTTGCTGATTTACGATCACTTCCAGTTGGCTGGCATCGATGCGGGTATCCCATGCCAGCAGAGACTCAATCTGTTCTTCAAGCCCGGCGTCGGAGAGCTCGTCGTGCGAGGCAACCTCGACCTGGTTCTGAATCGAACGAACCCCTTTGATTCCCTTGCATAATTCTTCGATATAATTTCGCTCTCTCCAATTTTGCACGCGTCCATTCAGCGTGATGACCTGGTCCCGAACGTCCCCCCACACTTTCCACTGCATGGTAGTGGGATTTTGTCGAAGCACCCGTTCCATATCCCGACGGTCGGTTACCCTGGGTTTTTCATTATTTTGGTTAGCAACAGTTTGATTTCGCCCCCAATCAAGCTCCGAACAAGTAGTCCAACCCTTCCCGGTAACCTTTTTCCCGCAAAACGCCTCCTATTTCCTCGTTGGCTCCCTTGCTTGCAACAAAAGGGATGACAAAGCAGGAGCCGGCCGGGGGGAGCCGGTTAGGCGACCATACCGGAATTCCGTGAATTTCCCGGCCGATTTTTTGAGGATTGACGTCGACATAGGCTCGTATCCGGATTCCGTAAGGGGAGAGCAGGCGGGCCCTTTTGCGATTGGCCCGGCTCGAACCCCAGATCACCACGTCCGGGTGAAACGGGTTATAACATTGCAGCCAGCGAAACACATAGTAAGCCTTGATTCGATGAAAAGCCGTCCGGTCATAACGGGGATGGTTGCGGGAGAGGCGTTGCCGGTGATCCCGCCATTGTAAAATCTCCCGATCCAGTTTGGCAAATCGAATGCCGGCATCCATCCACCGTAACCACAATTCGTAATCTTCGGGAAAATCCCCGTCCCGGTATCCGCCGAGCGAAGCCGCAATCCATCGCCGAAACATGACAGACGGATGGGGAACCGGTGATTCCATAAATCTTTTTAACGATATATCGTTCTCTCTATCCAGACTGTTAACCCAGTCCACGTATCTTTTATAACCTCTGAATTTAGACTTATTGCCTTTATACTGGACTTTTCCGGATACTACCCCAATACCGCTATTTCGTTTAAGGAAAGTTGACTGGGAATGAAGTCGTCCGGGCAACGAAATATCGTCTGCATCCATGCGAGCGATATAATGTCCCCGGGCCTGCCGCAGTCCGTAATTGAGGGCTGAAACGATCCCTTTATGGGGTTGTTTGAGGGACTTTATCCGGTGATCCCGTTTCTCCCATTTCTGAATACGGTCGGGGGTAGCGTCCGTGGACCCGTCGTCGATGACCAGCAATTCCAGGTCCGCCTGCTCCTGTTCGAGGATACTTTGGATAGCCGGATCGATGGTATCGGCGGCGTTGTAGGCGGGCATGACGACCGAGATCTCGGGAGTAGCCGGAGTCTTGGATAAAGACATTGAAAGCGAACGGGTTAAAAGCTGAAAGTTATTATCACATTTAATTGCAATCCGCTTGTAGGCAAATATGCAATAAGCCACATGCAGGGAAATGGGGGTGAAGCGGTCAACTCATTTCAGTTCCGACTGCCCTTTGGATCTACGTTATTCTCTACACCATCGTCGGAACTTCACCCGTCGTAAACCTTGAAGGTATCCAAGCGCGAGAAGTAGTCGCGGGCGGCCTCCATCACTTTGGGGGCCAGCAGGACCGATGAGATCATCGTCGGGATGGCCATCAAGGCAAACATCCCGTCGATCAGACTGAATACGGCCTTTAGCGAAGCAACACTTCCGAAGACGATCGTGATTACATAGAAATAATTATACCAATGCTGATGTTCGGCGCCGACTAAAAAGCCCAGGCATTTGTAGCCGTAGTAGGAATAGGTGAGCATCGAGCTCAGGCTGAAAATGAGCACACAGATGCCGAGCAGCAGCGAACCGGCCCCGTGGAAAGCGGCATTGAAAGCATCCAGGGTAAGTGTGACGCCGTTGGCTTCGCTTGTTTTCCATACGCCGGTCACCAGAATTGCCAGGGCGGTCATGGTGCAGACAATCAACGTATCGATGGCGGGACCCAGCATGGCGACGAGTCCCTCGCGGACCGGCTCTTTGGTCTTGGCCGCCCCGTGGGCGAGGGCTTCCGTACCGATACCCGCTTCATTGGAGAAGGCCCCCCGGCGAATTCCCGTGACGATCACCGATCCGATGACACCCCCGGCGGCGGCTTGTCCGGTAAAGGCATCCGTGACGATGAGTCCCAGGTAATACGGTATTTCGTGGATATGCAGGGCAAGGATAGCCAGTACCAGTCCCACGTAAAGCACGACCATAATGGGAACCATGCGCGAGGCCACCCGGCCAATCCGCTTGATTCCGCCGAATATGACGATCGAGACCAGCCCGGCCAACACGAGGCCCGTAATGAAATCGGCCGTGAAATGCGCCTGGGTGGTGGCCATTCCGTAGGGAATATAGATTACGTCGCGAAGAATCTGGGTCAACTGATTGGCCTGAAAGATCGGCAGGGGACCTATTAAACCGGCCAGGGCAAAAAGAAAGGCCAGCGGCTTCCACGCCTTGCTCAGTCCCTCGCGGATGACGTACATGGGACCTCCCTGCAGCTTGCCCTGCGTGTCCCTGCCCCGATACAAAATCGCCAGGGTGCAGGTGAAGAATTTAGTGCCGATGCCCACAAAAGCGCTAACCCACATCCAGAACAAGGCGCCGGGTCCTCCCATAAAAATGGCGATGGCCGTGCCGCTGATATTCCCCATTCCCACGGTAGCTGCAAGGGCACTCGATAACGCTTGAAAGTGATTGATGTCGCCTGGATCATCGGGGTCATCATATTTCCCCATTAATATATGAATACCGTGCCGGAAATAACGGAAGGGCAGAAAGCGCGAATATAGCATAAAAAAGACGCCTCCTCCCAAAAGAATGATGAGCAGGGGCATGCCCCAGATCCAATCAGCGAATGCCGCAAGTGATTGTTCGACAAGTTTTAGAATGGAATGCATCGGCCGACAACCGGAGGTTATTAATCTATGTTAAACTATTACGATGGAGACGCCAATAATAAAGCTAATAAACGAATTACCCAAGTTAATTAATAAAAGCCCATGAATGCATAGGTTTTTACATTTATGAAGATGGCTGGTCAATAATAAAGGGGGTATGTGAAGATCCCTTCAAAATGTAGATAATATATATGATAACCGGAGTTGAGGGAGGGGGTCACACTTTGCGTGCGTATCGCGTGTGAAGTTTCTCGGAAAGTTCGATATTTAGATCGAAGGGATATTTGTACTGTTCGATCCAACGGTAGTCGATCCAATGTTTCAGGCGTAACAGGCTTTTGTAGGTGACCCAAAAGCGGGAAGTCATCCAGATTGCTTTTTTACCGCCGGTAGAGAGGATAACGGGAGCAATCGGATAGGGTTTGAAGGATTGCAGCGTAGCCGATTCGGGAAGCTCCCCGTCGATCAACTTTTGGACCGCCCGGTCTACATTTTCCATCAATACTTTTCCCTGCTTGACCGCGTGGACGCCCAGTTTTTCCAGATCGGGAAGCTGACGGATACGAATACAGTCGCCGGCGGCAAATAGCCAGGGATGGGTAGCATGTTGAAGGGTATCCTCGATCCAAAGATATTGTTGACCGTCGCAATCCAGCCCCGCTTCCTCAAAGATCGGCTGACCCGCCGGACCCGTGGCCCACAGCCCGAAATCATAGGGCAGTGTGTGATCGTCATCCAATACCAGTTGATCTTCCTCGACGCGCGTGGTTTTGCGGCGGATGCGAACGTCGACGCCTCTTTTTTGCAGCCAGTCGCTCACATAGGTGCTCACGGTTTCGGGAAAACGTGCCAGGATCCGTTCCTGTTCCTCCACCACCGTGATGCTGAGAGAGGTATGTTGTTGTTGCGATTTGACCCGGCCGCTGATGTTAAGGGCTATTTCGATCCCTGCCGCTCCGCCACCCACGATAACAAGGTTTTTCTTTTTGCCCTCGCCGGATTCCAGGAGGTGATTTTCCGTGAAATTCGCAAGCGATTCAATTTTATGCAGGGGCTTGCTGGGACTGATGTTTTCCACGCCGGGCAGATTCGGATTGCGGGAACCGATATCAAATACAGCCAGCCGGCAAACGTACGTTTTGCCTTGGGCAGTGGTGAGTCGACGGCGACCGGGATCGAGCGAAACGACGGTGGATTTTCGAAATTCAACATCGTGGGCGAGACAAAGTGCTTGCAGATCGATGCGAACCTGTTCCCGCTCATAAACCCCACCGAGGTATTCCGGTACCATGCCGGAGTAATACAGGTATTGACTGGAGGTGATCAGCGTAACGGAAACTCCCCGATCAATCCATCGTTTGGCGCGTTTGATCAAAGGAATGCTGGCATGTCCTCCGCCAACTATAATGACATCTCTTTTGGTTGCTTCCAAAATGGCTTGAAATTTAATTCAGCCCCAACTGCACGGTTTATTGTTCCGGTCCTTTACAGGAGACGAATTTTCCAATACAAAAATAGAAACAATTGGATGAAAGAAAAACTATCCGAAGCCATGAGGTCTCCACTGCCGGCATAGCGGGTTGGGTGACTCCCGCGTTTCTGCTCGAAATAAACGGGGGAGGTTATTCCCGTTAGAGGAAGAAATTGATAACGAATAATATATGAGGTTTATAAAAGAGGAGCCGAATCGTAGGGCGGGCGGATACGGTATGGTTTGTATGTGTTAAAGGTCGTTATGGGTACCATCACAGAAGGGCTTGTTGCCGGATTGTTTGCAACCGCACCAGGCCACTTGTTTTTCTTCTTCAATTTCCACGACTTTGGGCTTGATGCCCGTTCCTTTGTGAGAGCCGTCGCAATAGGGCTGGTTGTCGGAACGGCCGCACCGGCACCAGGCGTAATTTCCAGGTTCAATTTCCAATACATAAGGTCCTTTCTGGGCAATCTTGGGTTCTGCCATAAATTGGTAATAAGTTTTTTCGTTAGAAGATTACTCCTAATTTATGCATATCACCTCAATCTCAAGGTATTTGCAAACAGCAATCGGGGCTCCACGGTTCCATAAGGGAAATATCAGGACGAAAAACGGGTTATATAGGATAATTTGGAAGAAATAAGGGGTTCCTTAAAGCGTTTTAACGGGGCTGAGTTAATTTTACGAATTCGAATTTGTCGGTTTCTTATAGTAAATTGGAAATTTAAAGGGATCTTTGAAAAACCGGTGCGAACGGTAGTTCTGAGAACTAAAAATTTTTGAACAGATCCAGTTAAATGCACGGGAAGCGTGAATTTACTGGTCAGTTAAAGGAGAGGAAGCAAAACTGCGGGAAAATTTTCAATCGATAGAACAACCGTTCTCACCGGTTTTTCAAGGACTTATATTAAAGAGCAAAGTTATAATGACAGCTTCTACTGAATTGGAAAAGGACAGGGTGGATGAATTGGTAAGTAGCGTAGCGACAATCATTGATCGGGAAGATGACCGGGAGGCGGCTTTACAGGAAATTTGCGAGTTGCTGTCCACCGAAGTCGAGGTGTTCGATTGGGTCGGCTTCTACTTACGAGATGAAGAGAAAGAGCGGGAACTGGTATTGGGTCCGTATGTGGGCGAACCGACCGAGCATACCCGGATTCCGTTTGGCACGGGGATATGTGGACAGGCGGCCGAGACCGAAGAGACGTTTGTCGTCCAGGATGTGAGTCAAGCTACCAATTATCTTTCCTGCAGTATCCATGTTCAGGCCGAGATTGTGGCTCCGGTGATGAAAGACGGGCGATTTGTAGCCGAGCTGGATATCGATTCCCATACGAGAAATTCCATTTCGAAACAACATCAGGAACTGTGTGAGCGTATATGTGAGAAGGTCGCGGTTTTATTCTGAGACATGATTTGACCCGGAAGAAGCGTATTTAATTAGTCGAATTGAAGATTGGATGAGCAGAAAGAATCTATTTAAATATATCGTTATCGCCGGAATTGTCGTATTGGCGGGGCTGGCCATGGCCGATGCGCTGGGCGTGTTCAACCCCAAACCCTATACGGAGGTTTCGCACGGTTCTCACGTCCATTACGTGCCGGATGATCGTGATTCAGACGTACCGATTGGGGACTTTCCGACGGAGGAACCGGGTCCCGGCGAGAAGATAACACCACAGGGCAAGGTAGTTCGGAAGTAGGGCTCACTTTGTTCGCCCTGTCGGAAGCCGGAGGCCGAAAGGCGGAAGGCTATTCCGACCGGTATCGCTGTGGTGTATATACCCCACAATGTAACTTGCTGGAATAGCCTTCCGCCTTCTGGCTTCCGGCTTCCAGCTTATTAAAAACAGCAATCAACATCATTACCGCTCACACATTTTAACAACAATCAAGAGCTTAATTACCACCTCCCATGCCAACATCGCTTACAACCGCCACGTGGTTTTGGCTATTGGTGCCGATGGCCATTGTGCTTGTGCTTTCGATATGGTCCTACCTAAGACAAAGACCTGATCGCGATTCATGAATATTCCCGTATTAGTCACGTTTGTCGTTTACCTGGTGGGCATGTTAACGATCGGGACCCTATTCTACCGGCTGACGGAGAACCTGTCGGATTATATTCTCGGGGGACGTCGCCTGAACAGCTTTGTGGCGGCGCTGAGCGCGGGGGCGTCCGATATGAGCGGGTGGTTGCTGCTGGGATTGCCGGGGGCGCTGTATGCCGGGGGAATGAGCCAGAGCTGGATTGCTATCGGACTCGTTATCGGGGCCTATCTGAACTGGCAATTTGTGGCCCGGCGCCTGCGATCTTATACGGCGGCGGCCAACGACTCGCTTACCCTGCCCGACTTCTTTGAATATCGCTTCCGCGACAAGTCCCGCCTGCTGCGTATTATATCGGCATTGGTGATTCTCGTCTTTTTTACGATCTATACCTCGTCGGGACTGGTCGGCGGAGCCAAGCTGTTTGAGAGCAGCTTTGGACTTAATTACTACTGGGCGCTCGCTATCGGAGCTTTGGTGATAGTTTCGTACACGTTTCTCGGCGGATTCATGGCGGTGAGCTGGACCGACTTCTTTCAGGGAGTCCTCATGTTTATGGCCCTGATTATCGTACCGGTGATGACGATTCATGATCTCGGCGGTTGGAACGAGACGGTGGCGCTGGCAGCGGAGGTGGACATGGGTCATATCGATATATACTCGGGGATGTCGGTCGTAAGCATCATTTCCCTGGCGGCGTGGGGACTCGGTTACTTCGGTCAGCCCCATATCCTCGCCCGTTTTATGGCGATTCGCTCCTCCTCGATCGTTCCTAAAGCTCGCCTTATCGGGATGACCTGGATGATCTTCGGGATCCTCGGATCGGTCTTTGTGGGATTTGCGGGCATCGGCTTCTTTGCCGATGCACCACTGGAGGACGCCGAAAAAGTGTTTCTCGAGCTTACCCAAATTCAATTCAATCCCTGGATCGCCGGCGTGCTGCTGGCGGGAATCCTGTCGGCCATCATGAGTACGGTCGATTCCCAGTTGCTGGTCTGCTCGAGTGCAATCGCCGAGGACTTCTACAAGGCGCTTTTCAAGGAGGATGCGGGTGACAGGGAACTGGTCTGGATCGGACGTGGTTCGGTAATCGTGATCGCCCTGATCGCCGTGGCCATCGCCGCCAATCCGGAAAGTATGGTATTGGAACTGGTGGCTTACGCCTGGGCGGGTTTCGGGGCTTCGTTCGGACCCGTGGTGCTGTTCGGGCTGTTCTGGCGTCGCGTTACCCGTAACGCCGCGATGGCGGGTATAGTAACCGGGGCGATAACCGTGATCGTCTGGAAACAGCTTTCCGGCGGATTGTTCGAGGTGTATGAAATCCTGCCGGGCTTTGTGCTGGGATCGCTTACGATCCTGCTCGTAAGTTTGCTTGGAAAGGAGCCGGAGGTCGAAGTACAAGAGGAGTTTGATCGCATTGAGTAACCCTCGGTCCTGTACCTTATGGAAGAGGTGGATTTTTGAAACATATAATGTTACTTCGTCGAAAGTTTACCCAATTCCAGGAAGAAACCGATGCCTGTATAGGATTTGTTGGATAGGTGGGCAAAACCTTTTATGCCGAACCCCATTATGGGAATAGTGGCTGACGCCCGGGCTTCAAGGGCCAGACCGGGGGTTGCGGGTCTGTGGGAATGAAAAGACCATCCGAGGCCGGCCGACAGGGAGGCCTGCCCAAATTTTCCGTCGGCCATGAGGCCGTAAAGCAGAGCTACCTCCTGAAATTCTTTGTAAGGGTCAAAAGGAAATCCTTCTCCGCCAAAAACGGGGGACCTTTCCTCCATAGTAATAAAACGAGCTGATAGGATTGTTTTATTTTCGCGGGCATAAGAGGAGGAGATGGAGTATCCAATCATATTTTTCGTACCCAGGTGGCTGCCACTGAGCCAGAATTGGGGAAAGCGGGCAACGCCTTGATTGGCGGTGTCTTGTGACTGAAAGCGATCGGTAGGTTTCGCTTTTTGTTTCTCCGACGGTTCAAAAGATAGGAGACGGTCGGTGGTTTGGGCTTGAAGCGAAACACTCTTCCCACAGAGTACAAGTACAACTAACAGCGACAAGGCAGTTAATCGAAGAGATATATGGGTAAGTTCCATGATTAACACCCGGCTTACGATCAGTTATTTATATATCAATCAATTCAATATTTAAGAATTGTTGAATGAGTGCAACTGAGCTTAGATTATTGAATTAAAAGCATTTTACGAGATTGACGGTGGTTATCGGTTTTCAGTCTATAGAGATAAACGCCGCTGGAGAGATGGTCGGCATCAAATGTAACGATGTGATTACCGGCCTGGCGCTTTCCGTCCACCAGCGTTGCCACCCGTCGACCAAGGAGATCGTAGATGATTAATTGTACATCGGATGCCCGCGGAAGACTGTACTCGATCTGCGTGGTCGGATTAAAAGGATTCGGATAGTTTTGTTTCAGCGTTGCCTGCTGAGGGAGCTCAGTCGGATTGTTGAGGTCAGTTGCCTTAAGAGAATCGGGCAGGTAACGGTCCGGCAGGTAGTTCATGATTTTTATATCGTCCATGAGCCCGTTGAAATAAGGATAGTAGTTGCCGGTTCCGCCTATTTTCAAGGTCCTGGAATTTTGTTTTGCTCCCCCGTTTGTCCTATAGACGCGCTCGCCGACGGTGTCTCCGCTTGCCACGGCGATCAGCCGGGAAAAGATCGCGCCGGTGTCAGCTTTGGTCGTTTCAGGACTTCGGATACCCAGTTGAACGCGATACCAGGTTTCTGGATCTATTCGTTCGTTTTCTCTGTCCATCCTAAGGCAGATGTTGGTGAACGTGCCGCAGGGTGCGAGGTCGTTGTCCGGCGCGTACATGGTCGGCCGCAGAGTGCCGGCCGGATCGAAATAGACTTGGTAATTGCTGAAATACAAGGCACTGGACGATCCTTTGGCCAAAAGGCGGGTGTCTTCCGGGGGGATCGAATCCCGGGCGTAAAACTTGAAATCCACGGCCAGGTTCGTCAGCTCATGAAACGGCGAAGAGGTCTCCAGCCACGTCGAGTCGGCCGCATCGAACACCATCGCCCGGTCGTCACCTCCCTTGTCGCCATCCGCGTATGTTGCTTCGTTCGGACCGTGAAGGGTCAGGTCGGCGCCGAATTCAGACTGATCGCGCGGCACCTCGTCGCCCTGGTCAAAATCAAGCTGGAATACGGTGGTGCTGTCACGCCCGATGCCGAATGAGTAGTAGTTTGAATCTTCGAGGGCATTTTTGGGATGGGTGGCATGCCGGCCGTCATCCGTTTCGGCCTCGATCCAGTATTCGACCACCGTTCCGACCTCCTCTCCGGGAATGGCGGCTGCATACCGATGGTCCGAGAGTTCATTCATCTGACGCGTCTGCCAGGCTCCGCCGTCCAGTCGATAGTTTAGTTTGGCGGCAGTTATCACATTGCCGCCGATCGTCTCGATATTGGCTTCAACTTTATAGGATTGATTCGCTTGTTGGTGATCAAGGTCCGTAACGTCGGATATGATGGGCGGCACCCGGTAGGAGCGGGCCGTATTGCTGATATGAATTTCATCGAGCCATCCATCCAGGTTTGAATAGAGTGTGTCGTTTTGCGGGGAAGCCCCGATAAACAGTGGCTGTCCGCTGACCGCCGGCGGACCGGTTTCGCCCGCCTGCCCGTAATCATAGGCTCCCAGGTGCATCAGTTCCAGCGAATCGGAGGCCCATCCGGGCAAATGCTTTTTGGTGCCGGCGGGCTGGTGGATCATCTGTACTATCAACTGCGAGGAGGTATCCCGGACGAATGTCAGATGGAACCATTCTCCAATACGTAACAGGTTATTGGGAGATTGAATTTCAACCCAGGTGTCTGCCCCAGGGGAGAAGTATCCCGTGGAAAAATTTCGGTTTGTGCCGAACGTAGTGATATGGTAATTGGAATGGTGGTATCCGGACGTGTCGGGATCCCCGGGTTTAAATAAAACTCTGGGATAAATTCTCAAACAATCTTGGGTGCTGCAAAACGATCTAATCATCACCCATGCCTCCATCGTCCAGGATCCGGTCAAGTCCAGGGATGCAGTGTCGGGCACCTGGAGGTGGCTTCTATTCTCGGGTGATTCGTTTTTCAGCCGAAGCTGCTGGCCGAATACTCCTGCGCTGTCCAGCTCTACAAATGAAACCTCCCCGTGAGGCCGGGCGTCGTTGGTGGCGTCGGACTCGTTTTCGTAGTCGCCGTTGAAATGTAGCAACAACACCGTAGAGGAGTCGGCTTCATAGGGACCCCCGATGGAATTTTGTGCTTTCAATTCTCCTGAATCAAGAGACCAAAGAAAACATAAACCTATCACGAAAACGACAGGGAGAAATGCACGGTAGTATTCCTCGAGGGATAAGGCCATACCATTCTCTCTTCTTTAGTTTGCTAGTAAGGCAAGCTATCAATTTCCAGAGACTATATCAAAAGGGCGGCAGGGACGTACTATTCCCGCAATGACCGTATAAGCTTCGGCCTTCCGCCTTCCGGCTTTTACAACACTTTCTGAAGATATTGGCCCGTATAGCTCTCCTCGTGTTCGGCCACTTCTTCGGGCGTGCCGGTGCAAACCACCTTGCCGCCGCCGTAGCCGCCTTCGGGACCGAGATCGATGATCCAGTCGGCGCTTTTAATGACATCCAGGTTATGCTCGATAATAATGACGGAGTGGCCATTGTCGACGAGCTCGTTGAAGGAGTCGAGCAGCCGCGAAATGTCCTCGAAGTGCAGGCCGGTCGTGGGCTCGTCGAAGAAGTAAAAGGTGTGGTCGCTTTTTGAGCTAGTCAGGAATTTGGCGAGTTTTACGCGCTGCGCTTCGCCGCCGGAAAGGGTGGTGGCGCTCTGGCCGAGTTTCAGGTAGCCGAGCCCGACGTCTTCCAGGGGCTGCAGCTTGTTGGTGATCGATTTCTCGTCCACGAAGAATTCGATCGCCTCGGAGACGGTCATGTCGAGTACGTCGGTGATGTTCTTGCCGCGATATTTGACCGAGCGGATCTCCTTGCGGAAGCGGGTCCCGCCGCAGGCCTCGCAGGTCAGCTCGATATCGGCCAGGAACTGCATCTCGATGGTCTGTACGCCCTCGCCCTGGCACGT
>CAYQXO010000078.1:0-13966 GCA_964421495.1 uncultured Balneolaceae bacterium
AAAGAGAAAAAGCAAAGCCGTCAGAAAAAATTTTCAATCGAAGGAACGGCCCCCGGCCCGCTTTTTTTAAACACCACGGCAACCAACGATTTCGTGAAATGAGAAAGGTATTTTCTTTGTTATAATAGATCGAACCAACCCCAAAACCAAAAGCACTACGATATCATGCCTACACGCAAAGCAAGTGCACGATGGAACGGCGACCTGAAATCCGGCAACGGCCACATGAATGGAGAAAGCGGCGCATTTGACACTCCCTTTTCCTTCTCAACACGATTCCAGGAAGAGCCGGGAACCAATCCCGAAGAACTGATCGGCGCCGCCCTGGCCGGATGCTTTTCAATGGCGTTTTCCGCCGGAATCGGAGAAGCCGGCTACGATCCGAAACTGGTGGAAACAAACGCCGATGTAACCCTCGAAGAAGTTGATGACGATTTCGCCATTACCACCATCAACCTCAATATGACGGCCGAAATTCCCGGCCTGGATGAAGACGAGTTTCAAAAACATGCCAAGGCCGCCAAGGAAAACTGCCCGGTGTCCAAGGCGCTGAAGGGCGTGGACATCAACTTGAATGCCACCTTGAAATAAACAAGTAGCATTTCAATTTCGCTTTACGACAGGGACCGTACGTGTGTATTCCTATAATATTCAGGCACCAAAATTTCAGATGAATGCGGGGCAGAATATCGGTGAATTCCCAAAAAGGTAATCTTTTCCTGTTTTTTTGAATAATATGGTATACACGGTGTACGGTCCCCATTAATACCAGGAGCATGTTGGACTCCCAGCCTGCAGAGGTCGATGAAAAAGCGGGGCGGGGGCCGTTCCGCAGAACTAAAAATTTTTCGAACCGATCCTTGTGACAGTTAAATAATATGAATATCCCGGCGACTAAAGAGAAAAAGCAAAGCCGTCAGAAAAAATTTTCAATCGAAGGAACGGCCCCCGCCCCGCTTTTTCATCGACCTCTATACAATAATTTTGGTTCTGACTCCTTATTTATGGGCACTGTTCTCAGCAATCGATTGAATATTCAAAAATTATATGGAGCGCACTGACAACGCCGCGGCAACGGAAAAGACGGATCTCAAAAGTCTGACTCGCCAGGAATTGAATGATTTCTGTGAGGAGCTGGGACTGCGCTCTTTTCGAAGCGACCAGATCTATGAATGGCTCTACCAAAAGGGGGCCGCCAATTTCGAGGAGATGACCAATCTCTCCAAGGATTTGCGGGCCCGTCTGGAGGAAATAGCCGAAGTCAACCGCATAAAGCTGGTCCGCCAGCAGGAATCAGCCGACGGCACCATCAAATTTCTTTTCGAAATCAAGGGTGGATATCATATGGAGTCGGTTTTGATTCCCGACTTCCACGAAGACGGTACCGCCAATCGACTTACCGTGTGCGTATCCTCGCAGGTGGGATGCGTTTTCGGCTGTTCCTTTTGCGCTACGGGAAAAATGGGACACTTCCGCAACCTGACGCACGGCGAGATCGTCGACCAGGTACAGTACCTCGATGAAGTCGCCCGCGCAAAATTCGACAAAGGCATCACCAATGTCGTATATATGGGTATGGGCGAACCCCTGCACAACTACGACGCCGTAATCGAGTCCACCGCCATCCTGACAGATTCCGACGCCCTTAACCTATCCCCCAAGCGCATAACGGTATCCACCGTGGGACTCACCAAGCAGATAGAAAAAATCGCCGACACCCGTCAGCCGTTCAACCTCGCCGTCTCCCTACACGCCGCCGACGACGAAAAACGGGACGAGATTATGCCGATCAACAAATCCCTGAACCTCGACAACCTTAAAGAGGCGTTGACGCATTACTTTTCCCAACTTCGAAAACCGGTTACCTTCGAGTACCTGTTATTTGACCGGTTCAACGACACCGAAGACGACGCCCAAAAACTCTCTCGCATCGCCCACTGGATTCCCAGCAAGGTGAATATCATCATGTACAACGACGTGGAAGGCGTAGAACTCAAACGCGCCCGGGAAAACCGCCTGGACCGCTTCCTCTCCATTCTGACCGATAACGACGTCACGGCTACCGTGCGGCGAAGCCGCGGAGAAGACATCGACGCCGGCTGCGGACAACTCGCCGTCAAGGAAGGCGAAGAAAAAGGAAAGTCGATTGTGAATTAGGGCTCGCTTCGCTCGCCCGCCGGATGTCGGATGGCGAAAGACGGATGTCTATTCCGACCAGTACCGCTGTTTTGAATATACACCGTTTGGTTACTTGCTGGAATAGACTTCCGACATCAGACCTCCGACATCCGACGTTTTGGTCAATTTATAATATTGAAAATCCGCCCAAAGCGAGGCATGTAGTTTTCTCCATCCCATGAAAAGTAGATCATGGCCGCCTCTCCAACGATGTGATCATCCGGTACGAATCCCCAATAACGACTGTCCTGGCTGTTATCCCGGTTATCGCCCATCACGAAGTAATAATCCTTCTTAATCGTATAGGTGTCGGTCTGCTCCCCGTTGATATAAAAAGTATTCTCCCCGACCCGCACGTCATTGTCTTCGTACCGGCGGACGATATTGCGGTAGATGTGCCAGTTATCGCGGGTGAGCGTAACGGTTTGTCCTTTAAACGGCACAACCACCTCGGGCATGTGATCGTGGTTGTTAAAGCCGGAGGAAAAAGTATAGTCCTGCTTTGCAAATTCATTTCGTTCCTCCGGCAGTACATACAGCGATACACTATTGACTTCCGGCCACTGATCTATCTTCCGGGCCACCTCCCTCGTCATTGTTATTACATAGGAACCATCCGAATCCACTCCCCGGAGCGTTCCGCCGGCTGTTCGGATCTTCGACGGACTCAGCCGCACCTGCTTGCGTACCTGAACTTCATAATTTTTTTGAACCGTTTCAATCTGCCGTGCTCGCTCGTGGTTTACATATAAATTCTTATCCCGGATCACCAGGGTATCCCGCGGCATACCCACCGCGCGTTTGATATAGTTGGTTTTCTGAGAAATGGGAGCGATATCGATAGGGTAATTAAACACGACGATGTCATATCGTTCTACATTGTCATACCCCGGCAAACGGGCCCACGGCAACTCCACCCCCGGCAAATAGACGCCCGTAAAGGGTATGCCCACCGAAATCGGGGTTCGGGGACCGTACGAAATCTTTGAGACCACCAGGAAATCACCCGTCATCAAGGTTTTCTCCATGGAAGGCGTGGGAATACGGTACGCTTCAAAGAAAAAGGTTCGAATAATAAGCGCCGCCACCACGGCAAAAAGCAGGGCATCCGCCCACTCCCTCGCCCACGACTTCGCTTTACTTCGTTCTCTTTTGTTTCGCTTTGAGTGCTTGTCTTCCTTCGATTCCTTATTCGACTTCTTCTCTGCCAATAGTCTGTTGCTTTATGAAATTGTTTATATTTATGAAAAAATGCCTTTTATCATACGAAAATCATTCTCATCCACTTCCCTGCGCCCGTCACCCGCAAGAGCAAAAACCGGGCTAGCGTCCGCCATACCGGATTCCCTCGGGCGATGAAATTTCCTCGCGGGAAAAATCTCCATCTTTATAACTTACCTCGTACCACTGGTCCTGTTCGGGTCGGTAAAAATAATCGGAGTACGGGGCCAGCGAGTCCACTTCCATCAATTTCCGGGAGAGCGTTCGCTTAATCTGGGGATACAGATCAATATAACGGCTTGCGCCTCCATAAGTTAACCCGTTGGTGAAGGGACCGTTGGTATCCATGATCGTCAGCGGCACCTTCTCGTCAACAATCAAAATGTACTCAAACTGAATCGTTGCTCCCGCAGACTGCCCGAGTTTACCTTCATTATAGACATCACGCACAGTCTTGGTCGGATCGCCAAGCAAGGCCTGCAGGCGCGCCCTTAACTCTATCGTGGGAATATCGTCAATCGTAACCTTGTTCTGCAGTCCCTGGCCGGTCCAGTTTAAATCGGCGAAAAAGGCCGACGAATCCTGCACGCGTTCATAGGTCATCTTTTCAAAAGTGGGCTCGTCCAGCAGACTTTGCTGCGCCTGGGTGACGGAGCCCACACTGACGGCCAGAAATAGCGCCATCAGCAGTGTACGCAAATAAAAACCCAAATAGTATTTCATAAATTGATCCTGCATGATAGTCGTTGACAGTTAGTCGTCCTGGTCCATAGACAATACCGCCAGGAACGCTTCCTGGGGGATATCGACGGTGCCGACCTGTTTCATTCGTTTCTTACCTTCTTTCTGCTTCTCGAGCAGTTTACGCTTGCGCGATACATCCCCGCCGTAACACTTGGCCGTGACGTCCTTTCGCAAGGCTCTCTTCGTCTCGCGTGCAATGATCTCAGACCCGATCGCCGCCTGAATCGGCACCTGGAACTGGTGCTGCGGAATCAATTCCTTCAACTCCTTACACAGTTTACGTCCCAATTCATAGGCTTTATCGCGGTGCACAATGCTCGAGAGGGCATCCACCGGCTCCTCGTTCAGCAGGATGTCCAGTCGAACGAGATCGCTGGATCGATACTCGATAAATTCGTAGTCAAACGTAGCGAAACCGCGCGAACCGCTTTTCAGTCGATCGTAAAAGTCGAACACCACCTCGGCCAGCGGCAATTCGTACTGAATCTCCACCCTGTTGCCCTGCATGTGAAGCTGATTCACAAACTCGCCCCGTCGATTTTCACACAATTTCATAATGGGACCGATGTAGTCGGCCGGCGTCAAAATAGTAGCTTTTATAAAAGGCTCGTAGACTTCTTCAATCAGACCAACCTCCGGCATCTCACTCGGGTTGTCCACGGTCAGCTTCTCCCGATCCTTGCCGGGTTCTTTTATGGTTACTTCATATTCCACGTTGGGGACGGTCGTTATAATATCGATATTAAATTCCCGATCCAGCCGTTCCTGGATGATCTCCATGTGAAGGAGTCCCAGGAATCCCGCCCGAAAACCGAAACCCAGGGCTTTTGAGGTTTCCGGCTGGTAGGTCAGCGAGGCGTCATTGAGCTGCAATCGCTCGAGGGCCGTCCGCAGTTCGTCAAAATCATCGGAGTCGGTGGGATACAGTCCGCTAAACACCATGGGCTTCACCTCCTTATACCCCGGGATGGCTTTCTCGGCCGGATTTTCAGCAGCGGTAATAGTATCGCCGACACGCGCATCCTCCAGCGATTTGACTCCGCCGATCACGTATCCAACCTCTCCCGCTTCCAGGCTGTCGGTCGGCACCTGCTTCATCTGCAGGTATCCCAACTCATCCGCCTCATATTTTTTGCCCGTCTGCATAAACAAAATACCGCTGCCCTTTTTCAGAGTACCCTCCATAACGCGGACGTATACGACGGATCCACGATACGTGTTAAATTTGGAATCAAATATCAGGGCGCGAAGCGGTTTGTCGGTCTCGCGGCCGGGAGCCGGGATGCGTTCGACGATCTTTTCCATCATCTCTTCCACTCCTTCTCCCGTCTTTCCGGAAACCTGTAGGATATCATCAAACTCACAGCCAATCAAATCGATAAGCTGTTGCGCCACGCCTTCGATATCGGCGCCCGGAAGGTCAATTTTGTTAATTACGGGAATAATCTCCAGGTCCTGTTCAAGGGCCTGGTAGAGATTGGAAATCGTCTGAGCTTCTATGCCCTGGGCGGCGTCAACCACCAACAGGGCCCCCTCGCACGCTTTAAGCGCCCGCGATACCTCGTACGAAAAATCGACATGACCCGGCGTATCGATCAGGTTGAAGATGACCTCCTCGCCGTTCGGCTGCTCGTACAACATTTTAATGGCATGCGACTTGATGGTGATACCCCGCTCCTGCTCCAGATCCATATCATCGAGCATCTGGTCGTGAAACTCCCGCTCCGATATGGAACCGGTACGTTCCAAAAGTCGATCCGCAAGGGTGGATTTCCCGTGATCGATATGTGCGATTATGCAAAAATTACGAATATGTTTCATGCGTACGAACGTACCTGAATTTAATTTACTACCGGATGTCCAGCGACTTCCGGCCGAAGTCAATCACTTCCGGTTTTAAAAAACGATAAAGATACACACTTTTTGGTGCCCTTGTAAAGGTTTTTTCTCATTCTGTCCATATACCCATATCGTTCTCCAACTTAGAGAGTATTTTGAAAAACCGGCGGTCGGCGTTCATCAGCCAAAAATATCCAGCCGTCTTCAGCTCTACTCCGATAATGCCTTATACACTTATGATCAGGCTTTTCAATACCTTGCTTTTAGCTGCATAATTTAAGTGCTTCTGAACGCCGACCGCCGGTTTTTCAAAGTACTCTTAGAATGAGTCAGTCGTTTTTCTCAGATTGCAACGAGATATAAATGGAGCCCAAAATGATGCTGATTCATCTTTTCGCTAAACGGATAGTGATAGACACCCGTAACGTAATTCAAACCAAGGGGAAGTTCATCGTTTTTCGTGCCAATCCTTCCTATTCAAACGGCTCTACCACAATTGAATTGTGATAGGCCTATACCATCGAGCCTTCATTAACGCAGGGGAACAACAAATAATATACGAGCCGAGCTAGGGGGAATCCGGGGCGGACGGGGGCGTTCCGAAGAACTAAAAATTTTTCGAACCGATCCTGGTAAATGCAAGGAAGTATGAATTTACTAGTGACTAACGCTGTGCCGGCGACCCCGCTAGAAAAAATTTTCAATCGAAGGAACGCCCCCGTCCGCCCCGGATTCCCCCTAGCTCAACCATTCCAAACTTCATAGCTGTTCCCACCCTAATTTTTTTTATATTTCTTCTCTGAAATTCATGACGGTAAATCATAATTATTTAATCTTTGCACGTTTATGCCCAATCCGGTTAACGACAGCGACACCCTGCGTATCGCCATGCAAAAAAGCGGTCGACTGACCGACAAGACCATCAAGCTGCTTGAAGGCATCGGCCTGAAATTTGACGACTACAAGCGTAATCTTTTGGTAAAGTGCCATAATTTCGATGTGGAGCTGCTGCTTATACGAGACGACGATATCCCCGAATACGTGCAGGACGGGGTCTGCGACCTCGGATTCGTGGGCGCCAACGTGACGGCCGAACGCCAGGCCGACGTCAAGGTGCTGCGGAACCTGAATTACGGCATCTGCCGGCTTTCCATCGCCACGCCCAAAGCAGGTGGACTGGATTCGGTGGAGGACCTCGACGGCAAGACGATTGCGACCAGCTATCCCACCCTGACCCGCCAGTACTTTGAAGAGCTACCGGTGGATATTGAACCCATCTACATCTCCGGCGCCGTCGAAATTACGCCCCGCCTCGATGTAGCCGACGCTATCGTGGATATCGTATCAACCGGCAACACGCTCAAAGCCAACGGTCTGCGGGAAATAGAGACGATCTTTGAGTCGGAAACGCAACTGATACGCACCAACAAATCGATTTCCCGGGCCAAATACGACCTGATCGAACGGTTTCTGCTGCGGATCGATGGCCACCAGCAAGCCGAGCGCAGCCGCTATATCATGATGAACGCGCCGCGGGCCTCCCTCGAACGCATCAAGGATATCATCCCCTCGCTTAACAGTCCCACGGTCGTCCCGCTCGCCAACGAGGAGATGATTGCGATCCATACGGTGATCCCGATCGACGAATTCTGGCACGTCATGGAAAAACTCAAGGAGGAAGGAGCATCCGGAATCGTGGTCCTCCCGATCGAAAGCATGATTGATTAAAACTCCAGGGCTATGCGCTATTACAACTATACGGAACTCGACGAATCGGATCTTCGACAACTGGTCGAGCGACCCAAAATCGATTTTAAGAAGATCTTTTCCCGGATCCAGCCGATTATCAACGAGGTAAAGGAGCGGGGAGACGGGGCCGTCCAGAAGTACAATCAACAATTTGACGGCCTGCAACCCGATCCGCTTACGGCTCCTCCCCAACCAGGGACAAAAAAAGTGGATGCCGATATCCGCGAAGCTGTCGACACGGCGTACGACAATATCGCCCGCTTCCACGAAGCCCAGCGGCCGGACCCTTTGCGAGTTCAGACCATGGAAGGCATTGAATGCAGCCAGGAAGCACGTCCCATCGAACGGGTCGGTCTTTATGTTCCCGGCGGTACGGCCGTCCTGCCCTCCACGGCGCTTATGCTGGGAGTCCCCGCCCGGCTGGCCGGGTGCAAAAAAATTGTTCTGGCCACCCCGCCGCGGAAAGACGAAACTCTCTCCCCCGTCACCGAATACATCGCTCGCAAACTGGAAATCGACCTCATGCTCCGGGCGGGCGGAGCGCAGGCTATAGCCGCCATGGCCTACGGAACCGAGACGGTCCCGAAAGTTGATAAAATCTTCGGTCCCGGCAACCAGTACGTCACCGCCGCCAAGATGTACCTGCAAAACAGCGACGCCCAGATCAGCATGGATCTGCCGGCGGGTCCCTCGGAAGTGCTGATTATAGCCGACGAGTCGGCCCGTCCCGCCTTCGTGGCCTCCGATCTGCTCGCCCAGGCCGAACATGGAGAGGACAGCCAGGTGGTACTGGTTCATACGCCCGACTTCAACCTTGAAGAGCTTAAAAAAGAACTGGACCGGCAGCTCGAATCGCTTCCCCGAAAGGAAGCGGCCTCCGGGGCGATTACAAACAGCTTTGCCGTAGAGGTCGCGGACCCGGAGCAGGCCCTCGAATTCTCCAACCGCTACGCCCCCGAACATTTGATTATCCAGTGCCGGAAACCAAAATCATATACGCCGCTCGTCCAAAATGCCGGCTCCGTGTTCCTGGGTCCCTGGTCGCCCGAAAGCGCCGGCGATTACGCCTCCGGCACCAATCACACGCTCCCCACCTACGGCTACGCCCGGATGTACAGCGGCGTTTCGCTGCTCTCGTTCATGAAACAGATCACCTTTCAGCACTTGACGCGCGAGGGACTCGGGAAGCTCGGGGATACCGTCATGACGCTGGCCGACGTGGAGGAGCTGGAAGCCCACAAGAGATCCATTTCGATCCGCCTGGACGAATAGCCGTAAACCGCATTTTATTACGATTCCAAGAATGGATACGCTATATTTACGTTCTTATGAATAGTTCCAAAAAAACAAATACATTTTTTGACCTGAAGGAGCTGGTTCGTCGTAACATCCGCCAGCTAACGCCTTACCGGAGCGCCCGCGACGATTTTCAGAGCGGGACCCTGCTCGATGCAAATGAGAACAGTTTCGGCTCGCCCTTTGGCAAAGACGACGGACTCCATCGCTATCCCACTCCCTACCAGGACGAAGTACGCGAGCGAATCGCCGACTTCCGTTCGATTCAAATCGAAAATATATTCGTCGGGGTGGGCAGCGACGAATCGATCGATCTGCTGATGCGCATTTTTTGCCGGCCAGGCAAAGACCATATTCTTATTGCTCCCCCAACCTACGGAATGTACAAGGTATCGGCCCAGATACATGATATTGCGGTCGACGAGGTGATGCTGACTTCCCAATACCAGTTGCAGCCCGATAAAATGCTCGAGCAGGTCCGATCCACCACCAAACTGCTATTTCTCTGCTCGCCCAACAACCCCACGGGCAACGACCTCAGACTGGAAGACATTAAATACCTGATCGAACAGTTTGAGGGAATTGTGGTATTGGACGAGGCCTATATTGACTTCAGCGAGCGGAACAGTCTGGCTCCCCTCGTCCGGGAATATCCCAACCTGGTGATACTCCAGACCTTCTCCAAGGCGTTCGGATTGGCCGGAATACGACTGGGAATGGCCCTGGCAAGCGAAGAAATCATCCAGTTCATGGCCAAGGTTAAAGCGCCCTACAACCTGAACAAGTTGACCGCACGCTGTGCACTCGAGGCTTTCGATAACCTCAACCATGTAAACGAAAATATCGAGGCTATTCGGAAAGAACGCGGGCGATTGCGAGGCGAGCTCGACAAAATCGAGGCGGTCAACCGGGTCATGCCGTCAGACGCAAACTTCCTGCTTTTCAAGATCAACCACGCTTATGAGATGTACAGACAATTGGCCGAGGAAGGCATTATCGTCCGCTACCGCGGAAACGAACCGCTCTGTCGAAACAGCCTGCGGGTAACCGTCGGAACCCCCGAAGAAAACGATCACTTCATCGATACGTTAAAACGTATCACCTGAATTTCAATACGCTAGGCATATGAAAATCTGGATTAGTGCTGATGCACTGCGCGATACAAATGATTCCTCCCTGCTCTGGCCGGGAACGCTGTACGGGTTACATCGACTGCAAAACGTCGATCACGACATTTCGGCGTCCCTCGACAACCTCTCCGATCGCCAAGAAAAGCTGCTGGAGCACGACCGACTGACTTTTTCCTCTTTTGACCGATCGGAAGCCGACGTGGTCGTCACCGCCGACGAGGAGCAACTCCAATATCACGATCCCGAGCGGGACCAATCCGTCGCCGCCCCTACGTGGCATGAACTCAGCAATAAACTGCTCTATCCCGCCCGCACGGCATCGATTCAACGCCAAACCGCTGAAACCGATATATCGTTATCCCTGAACATCGACGGCAGCGGCGAATCGTCGATCTCCACGGGGCTCGATTTCTTTGATCATATGCTGGAACAGATTGCCCGTCACGGCGTGATGGATCTCGAAATCGACTGCGAAGGCGACCTGGAAGTCGACGAACACCACACCATCGAGGATGTGGCGATCGCGCTGGGAGAGGCGTACCGGGAGGCGCTGGGCGACAAAAAAGGCATTCAACGGTACAGTTTTGTATTGCCGATGGACGAATCCCGGTCGACGATCGCCCTCGATTTTTCGGGCCGCCCCTACCTGGAATTCGAAGGTACGTTTAATCGCGAATACGTGGGCGACTTCCCCACCGAAATGGCAAAACACTTTTTCCATTCGCTTACTACCCACATGCAGGCCACCCTGCATATTACAGTCACCGGCGAGAACGAACATCACAAACTGGAGGCCTGTTTCAAGGGTCTCGCCCTTACCCTGCGAGCCGCCGCCACCCGCAGCGAACGCATGCTTAATATTATTCCAAGCTCCAAAGGTACGCTTTAACGATGATAGCCATTATCAACTATCGCGCCGGCAACCTGGCTTCTGTCTCTCATGCGCTTGAGCGTCTTGACGCCGACTACGTGATAACGCATGAGCCCGCCATGCTGGATCAGTCCGAGGGCGTCATTTTTCCGGGCGTCGGACATGCCTATTCCGCCATGGAGGCCCTCCGCGAACACGGGATGGACGAGTGGCTGAGGCAGACCGACAAGCCTATACTGGGCCTCTGCCTGGGGATGCAATTATTATTCGAGGAAACGGAAGAAGGTCCCTGTAAAACCCTGGGCGTCATCCCCGGACGACTGCGCAAATTCGATGAGAAGCAGGGGAAAGTCCCGCACATGGGCTGGAACTCGTTCTCCGACTTGCAGGAACATCCCTTGCTGAAAGGTATTCAAGCAGATGATTTTTTCTACTATGTTCACAGCTACTACGCCCCCGTGAACGAGTACACAATCGGAAGCTGTGAGTACATTACCTCATTCGCCTCGATCGTGGCCCGCGACAATTATATGGGCGTACAGTTTCATCCCGAAAAATCGAGTGATGTCGGCGAACGTCTGCTTCGTAATTTCCTTGATATGGTCTGAGATTGGAACATGATCCCAATTGATTATATATTCCTATATCTGAAAGCTCTTTTAAAAACCCGGGGATGGCTCTGAAGCACTTGAGTTGTTCGGCTTTCAAGCTTAAAATGTATATTCACTAGATGTCGGTATGTTAGACGTATCCCTGGTAAAGCAACGACTAGCCGAATTTCTCTGGCTGAAGAGCCATCCCCGGGTTTTTAAAAGAGCTTTCTACACAAACTTGCGTTCATCAAGCTTCTCATGAACACGAATCTCTCTCTTGCATATAAGAGTCAGCGTGCCGGCCTGACGGGAGCAGCGGCCGTTTTAGTTCTGCTTGTTTTATCATCCCTCGTGCAGGCTCAGAATCCTGACGCCCGCGAGATTGTTAAAAAAGCGGTCGATAAAATGCGCGGCGAGACTTCCCGGGCCGAAGTCACCATGTCAATAATCCGTCCCTCCTGGCAGCGAACGCTCTCCATGAAAACGTGGACGAAAGGCACGGAATACTCCATGATTCTGGTTACCGAACCCGCCCGCGAAAAGGGGACCGCCTATTTAAAGCGGAAAAACGAAATATGGAACTGGGTCCCCCGCATCGGACGTACGGTCAAACTCCCGCCGTCAATGATGAAACAGTCCTGGATGGGATCCGACTTCCGCAACGACGACCTGATCAAGGAATCCTCGATGGTGGAGGATTACACCCATGAACTGGCGGGCGATACGGTTCTCAACGATCGTGACTGCTACCGGATTCACCTCACACCCAAGCCGAATGCTCCCGTAGTATGGGGAAGGATCGATCTCTGGATTACCAAAAAAGAGTATCTGCAGCTCCGGGTCGAGTTCTATAACGAAGACGGCGAACTGATTGACATTATGCGGGGATCGGAAATCCGGGAGATGGACGGCCGGGTCATTACCACGGTGCTTGAAATGCTGCCGGCCGACAAGGAAGGACATAAAACCGTCTTGGAATATGAATCGATTCGCTTTAACGAACCGATATCCAACGATTTCTTTACGGTTCAGAATATGAAACGCCTGGACGATTAGTATGAGCTGATTATCCAAATTTAAAAATGGTTTACTACCATTGACTTCCTTCATCGCACCTCAAAAAAGGCTGCAAGTTTTTTTAACAAATCACCGGCTTGAAACCGGGATAATCTCATGATCTATCTCAAACTGGCCTGGCGGAACATCTGGAGGAATAAACGTCGCACGCTGATTACCATCTTCTCCATTTTTGTAGCCGTCGTACTCTCGGCCCTGAGCAATTCCATGC
Organism: uncultured Balneolaceae bacterium; assembly: GCA_964421495.1. Classification (GTDB taxonomy): domain Bacteria; phylum Bacteroidota; class Rhodothermia; order Balneolales; family Balneolaceae; genus CAJXOW01. The sequence goes on from CAYQXO010000078.1 coordinate 12,910, forward strand.
AGATCGGCACCTATGACAAGATGATCGACAACGTTGCCGGTCTCTACCTGGGGTACATCCAGGTCCACCAGTCCGGCTACTGGGATGATCCGCAACTCAATAACAGCTTCCGGGACAGCGACAGCCTGCAGCAGAAGATATCCTCGGTTGAATCGGTCACTCATATCATACCCCGACTTGAATCCTATGCCCTCTCGGCGGGACGGGAACAATCCCGGGCGGCCCTGGTCATCGGCGTACATCCCGAAAAAGAAAAAGAGCTCATCAACCCCCGGGAAAAAATTATAAAAGGCAGCTACTTCGAAAGCCCGTCCGATCGATCGGCTCTTGTGGCCGAGGGACTTGCCGATTATCTCGATATCTCCGTATCCGATACCCTCGTACTGCTGGGACAGGGCTACCACGGTGTCAGTGCAGCCGACAAATATCCGGTCGCCGGAATCATCGACCTCGGCATGCCCGAAATGAATAAAAGCACGGTGTACCTGCCCCTGCAAACCTCGCAGGCATTGTTCGGGGCCTATGACCGGCTTACCGCTTATGCCCTTATGCTTGATGACGCGCGCAACGTAAAGGAAGTAACCCGGTATATCCGTCAAAACCTGGACGAGGAATACGAAGTGATGAGCTGGCAGGAGCTGATGCCCGAGCTCGTACAATCGATCGAAGTGGACTGGGCGAGCGGCATGATCATGTTGCTGGTCCTCTATATGGTCGTGGGATTCGGAATATTCGGAACCATTCTCATGATGGTGGCCGAACGCCAGTACGAGTTCGGAGTCATGCTGGCCATCGGCACGCACAAATTGACGCTCCAGATCATGATGCTCCTCGAACTGCTAATGATTTCGATAATAGGAGTGATCAGCGGGGCCCTCGGAAGCCTCCCGTTTATCTGGTATTTCCACCTGAACCCGATTCGCCTGGGCGGAACGGCCGCCGAGGCCGTCGAACAGTTTGGTATTGAACCGGTGATCCCCTTTTCAACGGATCCGACCGTACTGCTGATCCAGGGAAGCATTATTTTCGGCATCGCCCTGGTCATCAGCCTATATCC
>CAYQXO010000079.1:0-13554 GCA_964421495.1 uncultured Balneolaceae bacterium
CCATTCATCCCATGGCGGCGGCCAGTCCTTTTTTCCGATCCCTCCCCCTCGAAGATCACGGCCTGGAATGGATCTATCCCGAGTATCCGCTCGCTCATCCCCTGGACGACGGTTCCGCCGTTGTCATGGAACACTCCATTGAAAAGACGGCTATGAATCTTGGTATAGACTCCCGTGCCTATCAAAAACTGTTTAAGCCACTGGTAAACCAATGGGAAAATCTGATTCCCGAAGTGCTGGCTCCTCTCCACTGGCCCCGGTATCCCCTGTTGTTAACCCGGTTCGGCCTGAAAGCGATGAGATCGGCTGAAAATCTGATTCAAAAATATTTTCTTGAGAAAAGAGCCCAGGCCCTTTTTGCCGGGCTGGCCGCTCACAGCGTTATGCCCCTGCAGCAAAAAATGTCCTCTGCTATCGGACTGATACTGGGGATGATGGGACATGCCACCGGCTGGCCGCTGCCAAAAGGTGGTTCGCAACGAATAGCCGATGCGCTCTGCGGGGTATTGGAATCTTACGGTGGAGAACTTGAGACCAATCGAAACGTGGAACGTCTCGAGGAACTGCCGGACGACGCCGTTAAACTATTTGACGTCACGCCCCGGCAATTGCTGCAAATTGCCGGTCCCCAACTGCCCACGCTCTATCGCAAGCGCCTGGAACGTTACCGCTACGGACCGGGGGTCTGCAAGGTTGATGCGGCGCTGGACCGCCCGATACCGTGGCTGAATTCGAAATGCCAAAAAGCGGGTACGGTTCACCTGGGAGGCACGTTTGAAGAAATTAAACATTCTGAAGAGGCAGCATGGCGCGGACTACACACGCAAAAGCCCTATGTTCTACTTGCACAACAAAGCAATTTTGACTCTACACGAGCCCCCGAAAATCAACATACCCTGTGGGCATACTGCCACGTACCCCATGGATCTGATAATGATATGACGGAATCCATTCTGGATCAGATTGAACGGTTTGCCCCCGGATTCCGATCCACCATCCTTAATCTCACTACTCACACCGCCACCCAACTTCATCACTACAATGCCAACTATGTGGGGGGAGACATCAACGGGGGAACCCAGAACATCACCCAGTTATTCTCCCGTCCCGTAGCACGTTTCTCTCCCTACTCCACGCCGCGGGACGACCTGTTCATTTGTTCTTCCTCCACCCCTCCCGGCGGCGGTGTTCACGGAATGTGCGGTTATCACGCGGCTCGCGCCGTGTTACGAAAACACAGTAAATAAGCTCAAATATCCGTACCTATGTCGAACCGACGTCCAGATCTAATCAGACTCTTCGCCCTTTGCTCTACCCTGCTTGGACTCCTGTTCCTGTTTAACTCTTGCAAACAACCGACGCAAAAACCCGAAAAAGGAATAAGCCAGCAACTTGCAAAGCAACGTTATCACCAGCTTGACAGCCTTCGGTATGAAATTACCCTTTCCATTCCGGATACTCTGTCGGAGAGTATCGAGGGAGAGACTATCCTGCGGTTCAATGCAAAAGATACGCTCGACAGTCTGATTCTCGATTTTGAACCTGCCGACTCTCACCTGACCCGGGTACAACTCAATCAGAATGCGACAGAATACACGACCAGAAATGGACATATAATTGTCAACTCTCCAGGCTCCAAAATCCTGCCCGGCTCCCACGCCCTCACCCTGTACTATCGGGCCGGCGAGAGGCCGCTGAACCGCGATGAAGAGTATATGTATTCCCTGTTCGTCCCGTCCCGCGCCTCGCAAACATTTCCCGGCCTGGATCAACCCAACCTGAAAGGCCGATTTAGCCTTACACTCAACATTCCCCCCGACTGGACGGCTCTCTCCAACAGTCCCGTCGATACCATTCTCGAAAAGGAAACGCAGGTTCAATACCGATTCAAGGAAACGCCGCCCCTGCCTACCTACCTGTTTTCCTTTGCTGCCGGTAAATTTCAAATCGAAGAAACCCGAAGAGAGGGACGCAAACTCCGAATGTTCCATCGCGAGACCGACTCCCTCAAAATGGCGCGTAACCGGGAAAAGATATTTGATCTCCATGCGCAATCGCTGCAGTGGCTGGAAGAGTATACTGATATTCCCCATCCGTTCGAAAAATTCGATTTCGTCTTGATCCCCGACTTTCAATATGGAGGCATGGAACATCCGGGCGCCATCCTGTACCGCGCATCCCGCTTGCTGCTGGAAACTTCTGCCACGCAACAGGAAAAGCTCAGTCAGGCCAGTCTTATCGCTCACGAAACAGCTCATATGTGGTTCGGCGACCTGGTGACGATGGAGTGGTTCAACGACGTATGGACCAAAGAGGTTTTCGCCAATTTCATGGCAGCCAAGATAATTCACCCCTCCTTTCCCGACCTTAATCACAATCAACGGTTTATACTTGATCACTTTCCTCCCTCATACCGCATCGACCGCTCCCGGGGCACTCACCCGATTCGCCAGGAACTCGACAACCTGAACAATGCAAGTAGCCTGTATGGATCCCTCATATATCACAAAGCCCCCATTGTGATGAAGAAACTTGAAAATATGACAGGGCCTGAAAAAATGCGGGAGGGACTTCAGATTTATCTAGACCGTTATCAATGGAAAAACGCGAGCTGGCGGGATTTGATCACGGTTTTGGATTCGGTTTCCGATTTAAATGTAACCCACTGGAGCCAGGTATGGGTGGAGGAGGCCGGTCGGCCGGTCATATCCAATCGGCTTATAAAAGACAACGACTCAGCGACCAAATTACGAGTATCTCAAAAAGATCCGCTTCATAAAGACCGCATTTGGCCGCAATATGTAACCGTCCATATACAGGGCGAATCCGATCGCCAAATGCACGAGCTATTTTTGGACCGGCGGGAAAAAACGATTGATTCGCTCAATGTTTCGCAGCCGGTTGACTATATACACCCTAACACCACCGGAATGGGATACGGTCTTTTTAAAATGGACTCCCTATCGCTCTCCTACCTGCTGGAGAATCTCTCCGAGGTTGAATCACCCGAAAAGCGGGCTGTCATCTGGATCGACTTATGGGAAAATTTTCTGGAGCAGCGTATTGCGCCGGAAACGTTTATGCAGTTCATAACGCGAACCCTGCCCGCCGAAAATAATCCGATGAATACCGAACAAGCATTAAAATACCTGGAAAAAGTTTACTGGAGATTTTCCTCCGATTCCCTTCGCCAGGCTTCGAGCAGACCTATAGAGAAATTGCTCTGGTCACAGATTCAGGAGTCGGACTCCAGTTCCATGAAATCGACGTATTTCAAGGCGTATCGCAACATCGCCACGACCGATTCGGCCCTGGATAAACTCTACCGGATTTGGAGTAAAGAGCTCGATCTGCAGGGCATAAGCTTTTCGACCCGCGATTATACGCAAATGGCGGCGTATCTGAGCATCCACGCATATCGAGATACGGAGGAAATACTGAACCGGCAGCAGGAAAGAATCGAGAATCCCGACCGCTTACAGCGATTCGAGTTTCTTCGTGACGCCTTGAGCCCGGACCCCGACACCCGCGATCTATTTTTCAGCCGACTGAAAAATCCTCAAAACCGCGCTCACGAACCGTGGGTCATCGACGCCGTTCGATATTTACATCATCCCGTTCGCCAGGATCATGCCCGCAAGTATCTCTATCCCAGTTTAAAAATGTTGAAAGAGATCGAACGTACCGGGGATATCTTCTTTCCCAAGAACTGGCTGGACGCCACCTTTAGCGGACATAACAAACTGGAGGCGGCGCTGGTTGCCAAAAGTTTTCTCGAAGTTCGTGAATCGTATCCTCATTTTCTGAAACAGAAACTGCTACAGTCCATCGATCCCCTGTTTCGAGCCGTAGAAATGCGGGAAAACATCCCTCTATCCCTTAAAGAACCACGCAGCCAATAAATTTCGTTTTGGATTACGATATCTTCCATAATAATGCGCATGAACAGCCGCCTGTCACACCTTCTGCAATTACCCGCTTTATTATTCTTGTTCGGGGTAACACTCCTCACACGGACACATGGCCCGGAGACGATTCCACCGGTACATTCCATTTTTATGCCCGTCATCCCAGTGAATGCGAATAGCGTGATTTCCGATTTTGTCAATATCCAGTATCTCCCATTCCCGCTCCGGTTCCTCGAAAAATAGCGAACGGTCGGGCCCTTTCCCCATATGTTCATGTCCCCCCTGACATATTACACAGGGACAATTGTGGCGCAGCCCTTCGAGCGGAAACGTTGAGGTATGTCCATCCGCCCATTCAATAACCATCTGCTGATCAGAATGTGAGACGGTTACACTTTTTGGCTTGTTTTTATTTTCCATTGTACATTGAATTAGTAATTTCACTTACACAGGGTAAAACAACTCATGGCCGGGTATATTATTTTAACTTTATTAGCAGTAGCTGGCTTGCTCGTCGGTTACCGGCGATGGATAAGCTTCAAAAAACTGAACAAAGAAAGGGCCCTGCTGATATTCATCGGTATCGCTTTCATTATGGTACTGACCGGAATATTGAGTCTGTTCCATATCATAAGTCGTACCACGGCAGAACTGACGACCACTGCATTATACCTGCTCTTTGCCGGATACTTCCTGGGAAGCACCCTCAAACTACTTCAATTTGCCCGAACAGCAGGCGCCGTTGAGTATCGGCAATCGTCGCCTTTCATCCGGCACCTACTCAATCTTCTGGCCTTGACCATCATGTTCTATGGAGTATATCGTACGCATTTACTAAGCTCTCAGCCACCCAATTTGATGTCATGGAGCAGCGGAATATCCCTTGTATCCTTTGGTCTATACGGGTGGCGCTTACGACTGATTCCCGAATTCAGGAATAAGGGGCTTTTAATTCTCGATCAGTTGATTCCCTGGCAGCAAATGATCGGTTATCAGTGGTATACGGAAGAAACCCTTCAAATTGATTATCGCCGGTCAGACGACCATATAAGCGACATCAAAACGGGCATTCCACCCCGCGATCAGCTCTCTATAGAACGCCTTTTACGTACAAAAATGGATCGGCATCCCCCCTCTGAGGAAAAACAGGAAGAATCATCCGAGTCTTTGCACGAATAGGTTTGAGGGGCATTTTTAAGGAAAACGGTCCACGGAATCCTCCAAAACCGTTGAGTTTACGTAAAGAATCCAATAAAATATTAATGATTTTAAAGTTTTACTTCCACGCCTGTAAGCAACTGATGAAGGACTCCGGGAGATACAAAATTCCCTTCACAGCCCCGTATCCCAATTTTTTGAGATGATTATTCGCCTAATAGGGCACTTCCTTGTATATTACACAATATTATCACCATTTGTACGCTAACAACTAGTATATAACTACTTTCAAATAAACAAAGGTTACCACATTGGCCACTGAAGCAAAAGAAGGCGATAAAGTCAAAGTACAATATACAGGCAAACTTCAAGACGGCACCGTTTTTGATCAGTCCGAGGACGAAAATCCGCTCGAATTTACCATTGGAGAGGGGAAACTGATCCCGGCGTTCGAGGAAGCTGTAGCGGGGATGTCGGTGGGAGATGAAAAAACCGTCGATATCTCCAAAGAAAACGCCTATGGAGAACCGCGGGAAGATCTCAAAATGGACGTTGCCAAAGAGGATCTGCCCGAGGACATAGACCCACAGGAAGGTATGCAACTGCAGGTCAAAAACCAGGAATCCGGTAAAAACATCCCGGTACGCATTACTGACGTGGCAGATGAGCAGATCACCATTGATGCCAATCATCCGTTGGCCGGCCAGGATCTGACTTTCGACATCGAGCTGGTTGAAATATCCGACGAGGAAGAATAAGTATCCTTGTCAAGCCTTTAACCAGTCAAATCAGGCGGGATGGACACGTTTGACGCCGAAAGTCGTATCTCCATTACATGTCCCAAGCGCATGACCCCCTATCTAAAGCGGGAGTTAAAAGCGTTGGATTACCCTATGATCCAGGAACGAAAAGCCGGGGTGGAGACAAAGGGAACGCTTGGCGACACCATGCATTTAAACATGGTGTTGAGAACGGCCCATCGCGTACATTACCTTTTGGATGAATTTACCCTTACCCGTGCAGACCATTTATACGATAAGGTCTATCGTATAGCGTGGGAGGACTATATTTCTGAAGACGGTTACGTCAGCGTTACCTCGTCCGTCGATCATCCGGAGATTAACGACGACCGGCATGTCAATCTGAAAACAAAAGATGCGATTGTTGATCGTCTACGCCGGCAAAAAGGTCGACGGCCCGACTCCGGTTCCCGGTTGGACGGGACGGTGATCTTCATTTACTGGCAGGATGGATTTTGCCGAATTTTTCTCGATACCTCGGGCGAATCGCTCTCCCGACGCGGCTATCGCACCGAAAACCACCAAGCCCCGATGCAGGAAACGTTGGCGGCCGCCCTGCTCTATGCCTCCCGGTGGGAACCCGGACATACCCTGGTAAATCCCATGTGCGGCAGCGGTACTATCGCCATCGAAGCTGCCCTGATGGCTTTAAAGCGGCCGGCCGGGACGCTCCGGCATCAATACGGATTCAAGGAAATCAAAGGCTTTGACACGGAAGCGTGGGATCAATTGAGGAGTCGCTTAAAGCGGTCCTCTCTTAAAGAAACGGAAGCTCCCATCGTAGCTACCGACCACGATCCCCGGGCCCTGGCCGCTGCCCGAAAAAATGCCCGGACAGCAGGTGTGGAACAGCTGATCGACTTCAAGGAAGTCGATTTTCGGGAGACCCCGCTTCCGGAAGGCAGCGACGGCAGTATTGTGATTATGAATCCCCCCTATGGCGACCGGATGGGCAGCTACGATTCCCTCGAACAGCTTTACGAGGAAATCGGGGATTTCTTCAAACAGAAATGCACCTCCTATACCGGTTATGTGTTCACCGGCAACCTGGAATTGGCCAAACACATTGGCCTGCGCAGCAATCGGCGCATCGAGTTTTATAACTCAACCATCGACGCCCGCCTGTTGGAATACGAACTCTTCGACGGCAGCCGGTACTAGGCTTTTATCATTTCAGGGCGCATCGAGCGGAGTGATTCCCGCGTAAGCAAAATCCAGGCTAGTAACAAGCCTTCCGACCCAGACAGCCGCCGGGTTTCCGCCTTCCCACTTTACGGTAATTTGCGAACCACATGGAGCCCATCCCTGACGGTTAACAACACATGCTCAACGTCGGTATCCTCCCGAATTTTCTTATTCAAGGCATCTACCGCCTTTCCTTTCTCATCCTCTTCCGGCTTAAGGACACTCCCGCTCCAAAAAGCATTATCCACCACGATGATTCCTCCCGGGTTTAATCGAGGCTTGATCAGATCGTAATAGAGCGGATAGTTTCCTTTATCCGCATCAATAAAGGCCAGATCGAAAGGACCGTCCACCTCAGTCAACGTTTCCTCTGCCATTCCCATAACAATACTTATCTTCCTTCCGTGGGGACTTCGCTCCACGAACTCGCGGGCCATCTTTTCGTACCGCTCATTCATTTCCAGGGTCACCAGTTCCCCGTTTTCCGGTAAAGCCTCGGCCATGGTAAGGGCGGAATATCCCGTAAACATCCCCACTTCCAACACGCGCTGAAATCCTCCCAGTTTAATCAGGATTTGCAGCAACCGGCCCACCATCCGGTTCGTCAACATATTGCTGTATTCCAATTCACGATCGGTTACTTCCCGGATCTCCTTTAGTAACGGAGATTCCCCGGTAGTGTGCCGCAACGCATATTTTTCAATGGACTCGTCAATAATTTTCATAGGATCTCAGAGTTGAATATTAAAAGCGCTCTCAAAGCATTCTAGTTGTTATAACGGACGTTTGTTCAAAAGTATATATTTTTTACCGTAAATCTTTTATAATGTAGTACATGAAAGAACTTGTAGACAAATTTTTGCGGTACCTGGAAATCGAGCGAAACGCCTCGGACCACACTATAACGGCGTATCGCACCGATCTTCAGCAGTTCCGTGATTTTGTGGCTGCACACCACGACCATTCAAACGAGGAAGTGGCGCCGGAAAGTGTTGATCGGCTGCTTATTCGACTTTGGCTGGGCGAACTTTCCGATCAGGGATTGGAAAAGAGCAGTATCCACCGCAAAGTCGCGTCTCTTCGCTCCTTTTTTCGTTATTGCTTCAAACGGGGGCATCTAACCAAAAATCCGGCCTATTTACTGGTGTTGCCCAAAAAGAACAAACCGCTCCCCAAAACGGCCCGATCCGGGGAAATAGATCGCATGTTAAATCAAATTGACGGGGATGACCCCGACAGCCGACAAGACCGGGCCATTCTTGAAACGTTCTACAGTACCGGCATACGACTTGGCGAAATGGTAGCCCTGGACCTTTCCTCCCTGGAATTGCAAACGGGCCAGATCCGGGTAACCGGTAAAGGATCGAAGCAACGCATTGTACCTCTGGGTAACCGTGCCCTGGAAGCATTACAAAAGCATCTTGACACCCGTCCCCGATTATTCGGTCCGCAAACCGACTCAGAGGCCCGGAAAGCCGTTTTCCTCGCGGCTCACGGTCAACGACTATATGCACGGGCCATTCAGCGGAAAGTGGAGCATTATTTCAAGCAGGTTAGTGAAATTACCCAAAAAAGCCCTCATGTCCTACGACACAGTTTTGCTACGCATTTATTGGATAACGGGGCGGACATAAGGGTCATAAAAGAATTCCTCGGTCACTCCGATCTTGCCGCAACACAAGTTTATACCCATACATCCGTTGAAAGACTCAGAAATATTTACGAACAAGCTCATCCGAGAGCAAAAAAATAACGGAGGTCTCCATTATGAAAACTACATTCACTGCACGTCATTTCGATGCGAGTGAGGAATTAAAAAACTATTCTATTGAATCTGTCCAGAAACTTGATCAATTTTACGATAGAATTTTCACAACTGATATAATATTAGAACCCAGTTCAGACGACGATAAACCTTACAAGGCGGAATTAAACGTCAAAGTGCCTAAAGCTGTACTAAACGGCACGGAATACGGGGAATCCTATGAACAAGCTGTGAGCCAGGTGGTAAACACCCTGACCCGTCAACTGAAAAAGCACAAAGCGAAAATGTTGAATAGAAACTCCTGATTTGAAAAATCAGCATATATAAAAGCTTAAAATCTCGATTATGCCATTTGGCGCTCATCCTCCGATACCCAAAAAAGAAAAAATCAGTGTTTCCTACCTGATTGAGAAGTTACGCGAACAGGTTCACATCGATCTGCAGGTCTGTGCATCTGAAGATCAATGTGAAAACACCTACGTTACGGAAGCTGATTTGCATCGACCCGGACTGGCCCTTGCCGGTTATATAAAAACATTTACCTATCAGCGCATCCAGGTAATCGGCAATACCGAGGCCGAATACCTCGACCATCTCTCGGAGGATGAGCGCAAAAAGGCATTTTCAAATCTGACCCAGTTCGATATCCCGATCATTATAACCACGGATAACAACGAACTCTCGCCCGCCTTGCAGGAAATGGCGCGGGAAGCGGGTATTCCCCTGTTCAAAACCAATATTGAGACCACCAAATTCATGTTCCTCCTCCGGGACTTTCTGGAGGATCAATTTGCCATGCAGACCATGGTTCACGGTACGATGGTGGACGTCTACGGAATCGGGATCCTGATTGCCGGCAAATCCGGAATCGGAAAAAGCGAAGTCGCGCTCGACCTGGTAGAACGCGGTCACCGGCTGGTGGCAGATGATGTAGTAATCCTCACCCGTAAAAGCAACGTATTAATGGGAGCCGCCACCGAAATGAATAAACATTTTATGGAAATCCGCGGCCTCGGCATCATCGATATCATGTCCATGTTCGGAATCCGGGCCATCCGCTATCAAAAAAGACTGGAAGTGGTGCTGGAACTATCGCTGTGGGACGAAACCAAGGATATTGAACGTACGGGCCTGGACAAGGATCAGATGGATATCCTGGATGTCGAAGTGCCCCTCATTCACCTTCCGATTACGCCCGGTAAAAATATAACCGTAATTGCCGAGGTTATCGCGATGAATCACCTGCTTTCTCATTATGGATACGATGCAGCACAGGCTTTCCAGGATAAAGTCAAAACCAATATTGCCAAAAAACAGGGCGACCAATCCGATATGCCCCGCCGCGCCATCGAATACTTTGAAGGCGATATGGAATAATAATTTGACAAGTTCCCATATAAACTTAAATTTAGCTAGGAGTCTGTCGGACTCCCAGGGGCAGAGCAAGTTATTCGATAAAATGATTATTTATTCGTACCTTTGCAGGTTTGACGAATATTTAGAAAAAACTGCCATATATGGGAAGTAACAGTTACTATTATTTTGACGAGGAGAAGTGTACCTTTATACCTATCCAATATAACGGATGGGAACGTCTTGTTTATACAGCATCTCTCTGGATACTTTGCGGAATCGTGCTAGCCGGTTCGGGCATTGCTCTTTTATCATCACATGCCGGCCCTCCTTCTGAAATTGCACTGCGAGCTGAAAACCAGGAGTTATTAAAACAGCTGGAAGCGAATCAAAAGCAGATTGACCAGCTTGATCAACGCATAGAAAAGCTGGCTCGTACAGACAACGAATTGATACGTTCTGTGCTGGGCGTGGAGAAAATACCGTATGATCAGCGAAAAGGAGGTACGGGAGGTACCGAAGCCTATGCGAGCATGGATGTGTATAATCAGGAGACGGCAGAGATCCTCCAGGAAACCAAAAGCAGTTTGAACAGCCTGGAACGACAAGTCAATATACAGAAAAACAGTTTCAGGGATCTGAAGCGGTATTACAACCAGAATCAAAAACGCCTCCGGCACCTGCCCGCTATCAAGCCGGTAGAGGGAGTCCTGTTAAGTGGGTACGGCATGCGCTATCATCCCGTCCTTAAATACAAAAGAATGCATGAAGGCGTAGATTTCCGGGCCGATGTCGGCACCCCCATTCACGCTACCGGCGACGGAGTCGTCAAGCTTGCCCGGCGAAAAAGCACCTATGGACGATTACTGGTCATTGACCACGGAAACGGCGTGGAGTCCCATTACGCCCACCTTTCCTCGTTCAAGAAAAACATCGAGCCGGGCACCAACGTCGAACGGGGACAAGTTGTAGCCTATAGCGGAAACAGCGGCGTTACGGAAGGTCCCCATCTTCACTATGAGGTACATCGCAACGGGGAAACGGTGGATCCGCTCAACTATCTTTTCGCCGATATTTCTCCCGATGAATACAGTATGTACCGGCAAATTGCCGAGAACAATCCCAGCTCGATGGATTGAACGCGACACGAGAGATGAAACAGGACTATTCCAGTACCTCCGCCCTTACCGGCTATCCTTTTCTTTTTCAAAAAACTTTTCCACGAGCTTGTCACTCCCCCGGATCGATTGTTTAAGCCACAGAAACATGAGCTCCGTTTGTTCCGCATCGGACAGTTTCCAGTCTTCCCGTTCCTCACGCAATCGACGGGTTAATTCATAGAGAACCAGCGCGGCACTCACCGAAATGTTGAAACTTTCACTGAAGCCCACCATGGGAATACGGGCATAATGATCCGCAAATTCCATAGCCGTCGGCGTAAGACCTTCATATTCCGCTCCAAACACGATGGCTAAATCCTTCCGGACCGACAGTTCATCGATGGTAACATCCGCCTCGTGAGGCGTGGTGGCCACAATCTGATATTCTTGCGCTTTCAATTCCGACAGGCATCGCTCCGTGTAATCCGCTTCTTCAGCATGGGCATCTCCATATCGATGCAGCGTCAACCACTGGTCCGCACCGATTGTAACCCCGCGGCTCACATCGAAACGATTTCGATTCTCAATGATGTGAACATCCTGGACCCCGAAACCGTCGCAACTGCGTAAAACGGCACTGGCATTATGAGGCTGGTAGATATCTTCCAACACAACCGCAATCGAACGGGTTCTCTTCCGGAGCACTTCCTCAAGCCGATCAAAACGATCTTTTGTAACGAATTGCTCCAGGTATTCAATTAATCTCTTTTTCGTCCCGTGATCCAATATCCGCTAATTAACCCTCTCATAAAATTGTCTTTTACAATTCAACTACTCCTTGTCCTCGCACCGCAGGATGAAACCCTTTTTCCGGACGGTTTCGATGTAGTCAACCTCGGTATGAGCGCGGATTTTTTTGCGTAAATAACTTATATAGACATTAATATAGTTGGTCTGCGTATCGAAATGAATATCCCAAACATTTTTAGCCAATTCATCCTGGCTGATGGTCCGATTTTTGTTACGCATTAAATAGACCATCAAATTAAACTCGTTATTGGTTAGTGATACATCATTATCGTTAACCATGAACTTACGCTCAATCAAGTTTATATAAAGCTCGCCGCAGTACAACTCCTGTTTTTTGGCAAAGCTTTCCCGCGACCGACGGGTAATCGCCTCAATACGTGCCATCAGCTCTTCCGTATTAAACGGCTTGGTCAAATAATCATCGGCTCCCGTATTCAATCCTTTTACCTTTACATCCGTTTCATGCTTGGCCGATAAAATCAGAATGGGCGTCTCCACATTCTGCTTTCGCAGGCTTTCACACAGCTCCAGTCCGTTTCCGTCAGGCAGACCCAGATCGAGAATGATAATATCATGACCATCCCCCAACGCCAATTGTTCCCCCTGTTCAGCATTATCCGCAAGATGAACCTCGTTGTTATTATGTTCCAATACCGCCCGGACCAGGGTGCGCACAGATGGATCATCTTCTATAACTAATACATTCATAATAAAATCTGTTAAATTGAAGGAGATACCCTCTTCTAATGTGAGTTTATTTTTTATTACCTCTCTGTCTACATCTTAGAATTTATTAACAAACATTAAAAAATAAAAGCCAACATTGAAATCTTTTAATTCAGGCGCATTTAACACATATTGCGGGATAGTCAGCTATTTTACACATTTGAATAAGTTTTAAAACGAAGAAATTCAAATGTGGAGCTGCATATTTAGCATTCCCATTAGATTCCAACGGTCTGAACTCGGTAATCAACTTGGAACCGAAATGCTCCATACCGTATATTATTTTTGTGAGCGGCTCAACTTCATCTGGTGTTGTTCAACCTCTACAAACTTTTTTAAAACTTTGACTTTGATTTATGACTGATATACGTACTGACTGGACTTACGACGAAATATCCGATATTTACCACAAGCCCCTGTTGGAGTTGGCTTATCAGGCAGCTACCGTCCATCGAGAGCATCACGAGACCGGCGAGGTTCAAGTCTGCACGCTTTTATCCATAAAGACCGGGAACTGCCCTGAAGATTGCGCGTATTGCCCGCAATCGGCCCATCACGACGCCGACATTGAAACCCACGGGCTGCTTGACCCGGAAGAAGTCCTTGAATCCGCGCGAAAAGCCAAAGAAGCCGGCAGTACGCGTTTTTGCCTCGGGGCCGCCTGGCGAAGTCCCAACCGGGAAGAAGAATTTGACCAGGTTCTGGAAATGGTCAAGGGTATTACCGATATGGGAATGGAAGTCTGTTGC
>CAYQXO010000080.1:0-13371 GCA_964421495.1 uncultured Balneolaceae bacterium
TAGTGGAAGGGGTGCCATTGAATATCGCCAATAGGAATAGCTTGTCCTCGTGATTCTTCATTTATATGGACGTCGTTCAAGCCGTATAAGCCCTCAAAACTTACCAATAAATGGGATCCCAGTTGACGCTGCAAAGTAAAGCCCAACTCGAATGCATTTTTAGTTAGATAATATTCAATACCGTCATTGTTTGCCGTAGTTGACCACCCTTCACTCGTACGAGTCTTATATTCATATTTATAGTTTGCAGACCGTAAATTATTCCAGCTGAATACCGGTCCAACCTGGAATAGGGGGGATTCATATAATGTTTTCAGTCCCAAAGAAACTGTATGCATTTTTATGGTCGTCCTTGAATTTTCAGCTTGCATTCTACCTCCCAATTGACTGTATCCAGTATATACGGATACCTGAAAATAGTCAGTACCAAGAACCTGATAAGAAATACGTGCGTGAGGACGAAGAATGAAACGTTCATAATCACCGGCTTCATATGGTGAATTTATTCTCTTATCATAAATTACCGGATACTCGACCCCGGCATGGATGGCCAGATTGTCGACCGAGAGAAATTGTGCTTGCCCGTATTGCGGCAATCCCCACAATATTGCTATTGCTATACATATCCATTTCTTCATAAATGATCACCTTTGTAGGAGTTATTTAATGAGATGTACCGTCAATACATTCTTCATTTCCTCTTTTTTGCTTGCTGCATTACAAACAAATGAATAAGCCTGTTTTGCCTAATTATGTTAATGCATATTACAAAATTAAATAAACAAAAAAAACAAAACCGGCGTCATGCCAATAAATAACAGGCAGGATGGTGATGCGGCAGGCTTTTATTAGTAAACCAGCGGCCCGATTATGAGTGACCCTAAAGACTGATTAAAGACATCTTCATATATCAATGTTTTGATCTAATAACGAACTCCGAGGGCATTGAGGTCTTTTTTGATATCGGAGGGCGGCGACTTATCGGGCATGGTGCCGTAAATCCCCATGATCTGCTTGATTTCAGACAAGGCTTTTTGATTTTCCCGGTTTATGTGCAGCACTTCGATGAATTGCCGTAACGCGCTGGTCATCCGGTCCCGCATCGACTGGTCGTCCGCACGATATTCCAGGTAGAGCCCGTAGTTCAGATGCGCTTTTTCGCGCAGCCGTTGCCGGGTCGTATCCGGCAACTGTCCCAGTTCATCGAGGCGGGTGAGGGCCTGCTCAAATTGGTCATTCTTGATCATTTGATTGACCGCGGTCACCTCACTCATCGCCTCATTTTGCTCCGTTACCCCGGCGGAGCCGGACGTATCATCCGATTTCTTTTGCTCCTGGGAACATCCTATTGCGAGGAGAAGACAAAGTCCCCCGAGTGCTACCTTACTGACTGACATCAACTGATTCATTTTCGATTAAATATTTTTTGAGGATTTTCATTACGATCCGAAAAGTCCGACTGACTCCTAAATAAAATACAACGGATTCGGACTAATACAGAGTACAAAAATTACCATACTGCCCCAGCCCAGGATGGTTCGACGCCGATCCAGCGGTCGCTCCACCAGTGCCGGGGGATGTTCGAGGCCGACCAGGTACGCCAGGAAAAACGACCACACAACCCACATCAGGGAGCCGGCCGTATCCACGCCGCCGTAAAAATTATACAGCAGCAGGGTCGAACTGCCCAGGGAAATGACGAGGACCGGGGCAATCCACCGGTGTTCGTTGTTAAAGGCTTTGCGGAGCAGGACCAATAACACCGCCGCCCACAACAGCCACGACAGGGTGGCGTAGGCGTTATCGTAGCCTCCCAGGCTGGTATGCAGCAGGGGAACGGCCCCGACACCGGCCAATATCGTCAGCACACAGAAAAACACGCGGGCTACAATGCGATGTTTTTTATATCCAATCAACCCGTAGAGAATATGTCCCCCGTCGAGTTGACCAATGGGCGTCAGATTCAGCGCCGTAAAAAAGAGTCCCAGCCAGCCGGCGAACAGAAAGGGATAGTGATACATCTCCCACATCGGCGGTACATTTTCGAAAAACTGCGCGATAAACGAATACAGCAGCGTCTCCCCGACCATCAACAATTCCCCGTTGGTATCGGCAACCGGCTGATCGGGAAACGTGCCGTGCTTCTGGACGTACTGCTGGATCGGTTCATGTCCGTCGAAAAGCATGATAAAGGAGGGATCCGGCAGCGTGGCGAACCCGTAAACAAGCAAGAAGAGTGAGACAACAAAGCCGGCCAGCGGACCCGCGACACCGATGTCAAAAAGCTTGACTGAGTCCTTGACCCGATCCTTGATCCGAATAACGGCTCCCAGTGTCCCGATTCCAATCGGTATCGGGATAAAATAGGGAAGCGTGGTTTTCACGCGATGATGAAGCGCCGCAAAATAGTGTCCGAACTCGTGGACGCCGAGAAAGCCGAGCAGCAGCGTGGCGAATATCGCTCCCTGGCCCGTCATATCCCAGAAAGAGGTGGCCTCGGCCGTTTGTCCCACCCACATGATACCGACAAAGGTGACCGACACAAACGTAAGAACAAACAGGGCCAGGTGTTTCAACACGGCTTTTAGATCCTTGTGGGCCGGCCCGGGGTCTTCGGGGGGTTGTTCAGTTTCCTGCGCAAAAATCGGTTTTTGTAATGATTCCTCTTCGCTCAAAGTCTCGTAATAATTTAAGTCCTGTCTGAAATTCGATTCAACGGCAAGGTCATACAGCGGGCACCGCCCCGGCCGCGACACAGTTCGTGTCCGCCAAAGGTAACGGCTATCTTCTCGGCACCCGGCTCAAATGAACGGGTACGATACTCTTCAATAAACGCATATTGATCCATTACCGTATAATCATGTTCCTTAAGCGCCTGAAATGTATTTTTATTGCGTTCATATCCTACAATCAGTCCGGGAGCCAGGGCTACCACATTGGCGCCGTCGGTCCACTGTTCCCGAAACTGGTTCGTTCGGTCCTCTCCCCCGCACTTGATAAAGGTGAGGTCGCGCTCCAGGAGTTTGTCCAACACATCCTTGACCGACGGATACGTTTCGGCAACCGTCTTTTCATTCGACCGGGAAAGCACCACCACGTTGTTACGACGCTCGATGATGGCCGGAGGGAAGACAATGCATTCGTCCCTCGATGCAAAAGTAAAAATCGTATCCAGATGCATCGACGCTCGTTGCTTGGGAATATCAACGATCGCCACCTGCTCCACGCCCCTGGCGAACAACCCTTCCGCCGCCTTCATAATCCCGCTGAACGAAGACCGCTCGCTCATCCCGATCAAAACGGTCGTATCGGAAGCAACCAATATATCGCCCCCCTCGATCGACTCGCCCGTCTCCACGCGTATCACATGATCATTCAATTCCTCAAACAGGGGATGGTACATGATCAGCGTTTCCATGATCAGGCTTTCCCTGATGCGTGCCGATTTTGCCGCCTGGGAAAGGATGATGGACGTGCCCACCACGGCGGCCAGGTCACGGGTGAACAGCAAATTGGGAATCGGGGGGATACTGAAGTGGGGGAGTTCGTCCGACTTGCCTTCCACAATAAATCGCACCAGCTGTGGACTGCTCATCTCAAGCAGGTGGTCCTTGACGAGCGACAGATTTTCGCCCGTTATCAACTTTTCAAATCGCTCAATAAAAAAACGCCTGGCCTCCTCCTTTTCCAGGCATTCCCGCATCAGATCCGTAATTTCATGGATCCTGCCCTCCTCAGGCATGGCCGCCCTGAATATATCAAGCATCTCGAAATGTTCCTCCCGGGCATCTTCCTCAAAAATGATGTCGTCGAACAACAAATCATCCTTGATCTCCGGATTGAGCAATGAAACTTCACGGCCGGGAGTGTGTACGATCACTTCCTGCAGCGGATCCGTTTCCGTATATATCGATTTAGTCATAGTACAGCCGGGATTGAAGGTATCATCTTCCGCACCATTTCAGAAGGGTCAATATACAGTTTAGAACAGACAAATTTAATTATCATACCGGCCGTTCATGGAAACCCGGGGCGAATCCCGACAGCTGTCGGGACAGGGAAATTCAGCCGGTCGTTGCCATAACAGGGCAAGTGCCGAAAACGCCAATATGTAGATTTTATTCCTTTGCTGCCAATTTGCTGAACAACCTAAGTACTTCAGAGTCCTCCTCGCCCCGGGTTTCCATGAACGGCTGACAGATTATAATAAATTTATGCTGCACAAATAGGCAATTTTTTTGTTTATTATGTAGTTATTCAAGTGATTAATAGCATCATACGGGCAATGTTTTCGTTGACAATAACCAGGTGTTGCACCGCAGCTTCATTATGACCGATAAAAACGAAATAGAATCGCTGGTTTATCTACTGGAGGATCCGGACCCTTTTATCCAATCCAGTGTCCGCAATCGACTCTTGGAACTGGGAGAGAGCGCCGTTCCCTTGCTCGATCAGCATAGAAGTCACTCGACGGACGAGGATGAGCGCAACCGCATAGATGAGATTATTCAATCGATTACCATCGACAGCCTGGAGGAGGATTTTGTCGATTTGCTGGATCGGGGACTCACTTCGTACAAAGACCTCGAGGATGCCATAATTCTGCTGGCCAGATTTAACAATCCGACGCTGCGGGCCCGGGATATTCGACAGACCCTCGATCACTTTGCCGCCCAAATCCGCGACGACATAAAGTATGCCATCAACGACGGCGAGAAAATGAGGCGCGTCCTGAAACTGGTCTTCAACGACCTGAGCTTTAAGGGCAATGCCGAAAACTACCATGATCCGGCCAACTCCTTTATAGACCAGGTGATCAAGAACAGGAAGGGACTGCCCATCACCCTCTCGCTGATCGTCATATTTATCGGCCGCCGTGTTGACCTTCCCTTTCACGGGGTCAACATGCCGATTCACTTTATGCTTAAATATGAAAGCAATCAGCAGAATGTGCTCATCGATCCATTTGACGGGGGGAATACCATCAGCTATGACCGGTGCTACCACTTCCTGAAAAAGAACGGGGTCAAACCCTTGGCGGAACACTTCGAAAACGCAAAACCTTCCGGGATTTTACTGCGGTGCATTCGCAACCTGATCCACAGTTATGAGCGAAAAAACCAGCAGAATCGAGCGGAATACCTGCAACGCCTGCTGGACACGCTCGAGATGTTTTTTCAGGTGTGAAATAGGGCTCGCTTCGCTCGCCCGGCGGAGGTCGGATGACGGAAGACGGATGTCTATTCCAGCAAGTTACTAGGTAGTGTATATACACAACTCTGTTACGGGTCCGAACAGCCTTCCGGCTTCCGGCTTCTGACTTCCGGCGGGTGAACGAAGTGAAACCCACTTCCGACGGGCGAGCAAAGCGAGCCCTTATTCCGCCACGCCGTCTCCCGCATAGCGAAAGGGGTCGATCTGCGCGGCGATTTCGTTAAAGGATTCTGCTTCGTCGTTATTTCCCTCGAACCGGTGGATGTTCGCCGCCTGACGATAGATTTCGGGGTGGGCCGGCAATTCGTCCATCAGGTCCGACAGCATCGGGACCGCATTTTCCATCTCTTTTTCGGACACCGCAATTTTCAATTCTACCAGACGGGTATGCGCGGAGAGCTCCGACTCGGGAAGCTGCTGCAGATAATGCTTGCATCTTGAAAAGATATTGCGCTCATAATAATAGCGAATCAAGCGGAATAGAAGGGGGGAGGGCAATTCGAACTCTTCCAGCTTGTCTTCCAGCTTGCGCAACACTTCCCGCCGATCCATCGTCAGCATCAGGTCCACCAGCTCCAGCAACACCTCTTTCTCCGGATCTTTTTTCAACAACCGGGTTTTAACTTCGTCGTCCAACAGGTTTTCAAAATACTCCCGGAATTCCTCTTCCGGATAAAAGGGATTCACCCGTTCATTCAAGACCAGCAGTTGTTCAATTTCGTCTTTCTCATCCATATCTTCGGGAAGACCGGGCTCCAGGTTCCATTTGGCGTTGAAGCGGGAAGCGTTGTACCAATACTGTTTGGAATCGAGGTCGAGCCCCATGCCCGCCGTCGTGACGCCCTGGTAGTGTTCAACGAATGCCGAGGGCAGTATGCCGACTTTGTAGTCTTGCTCGCGAGTCTGGAAACAGAGATCCACATCTTCAAAATAGGCCAGGCCAAACTGCTCGTCCATCCGCAAGTCGGTCGACATCCGCACCATCATGCAGAAACTATCCAGATAATCGGCTTCCATAATTTCCTCTTCCGTCTGGACATTGCCGGCACGTTGCCGCGGATTGATCGTATGGTCGGTGCAGGGTCCCAAGATGGCAAACTCCTCGTTTTCATCAAGGGCGGCCACCATTTGGTCTATGGCGTCGTCCGATAAACTTACATCGTTGTGCAGGATACAGGCATACCGGCCGTTGGCCTGTTCGAGCGCCGCGTTGACCGACCGGGCAAATCCCCGGTTCTGGTTATGCGTGATTACCGTGCAATTGTAATAGTTGTCCTCTTCCAGCTGCTCCAGGTAATCGTGGGTATCATCCAGGCTTGCATTGTCCACCACTATCAACTCGTATTTGCGGGGATCCACGTATTCGCTGAGAGAAACCAGCAACTGCTCCAATGCCGGCTTGCCATCTCCCGTCGTCGGGACGATCAAGCTGACAACAACTTCTTCGGGCTCCGGGTGCGGGGGATCCGGGTAGTCATTAGAAACCTTTTCCGTTTCTTCGAGACCGTCATCCTCCTCATCCCTGCCATTTTCTGCTATTTGCTCTCCCTCTTTTTCGCTGCCTTCGACGTCTGCATCGGAATCCGATTCCTCCCGCGAAGTGGAAAGTTCCTCGGCCGAAGCCGTCTCTGCATCTTCGAGCGGTTCTCCTTCCTTCCGCCCATCTTCAACATCTGAGGCAACCTCGCCTTCCGAATCCGGTCGCTCTCTTTGGTCCTCATCCGGGTGCGTTTTCGCCCCTTTACTTTCTGGATTCGACTCCGGCCTCTTTTTCTCTCCACGCCGCATTTCATGCTTTAGTTCGGCCGCCTCCACATAGCGCCGCAGCTTTTCAAGAATCTCAATTTTCAACTTGCGGGCTTTCAGGTGATTCGGAGTCTGCTCCAGCAACGAATTCACAAAATCGAGAGACGCGCTTATATTTCCCGCTCGGTAATAGCGCAGCGCTTTCTGAAACAATTCCTCGTCATCGGCATCCAGTTCATCGGTCACTTCATTGCTTACCGAAGGATTCAACAGATTCAGCAGAAAATCTTTCTGTTCCGTACTCAGTCCCGGACGACGAAGCAACGTATAGACAAACTCGGATACGATCGTTATATCCGGCTGAATAAGTTCCTCGGGGGATTGCACCGAGAAAAATGGATCGATGAGTCCCGCATTGGACCGCGACAGCACCCGGGCGGCCAGTTCGGTGCCGTGATGAGTAATGAGGTAGGGACTGAAAAAGCGTTCTCGCGGCGGAATCTGCTCGAGGTTCCAGACATACACCGCATCACGCGGAAGCGGGTGATTATCGAGGTAATCCACCCACTCATCCACCGTTTCCGGAATCATCTCGGGGCGCTGCAGAAGACCGGTCTTGTCGGATTTTTCCAGTGCCTTCAACACGCGATAAAGATGTTGCTGGTCGATATCCTCCACCGATTCCGGCATCCATAGGTAGGGACCCTCCAGTTCGCGAAGTCCTTCATTTAACAGGTTTCCCCGCCCATACGTCCCGTCATGGTCGAAGAAATAGGTATTTTCATGTTGATAATGGTCCAACACCGAATGAATCGCATCGCGAGTCCCGTCGGTCGATCCATCATCCAGTACCACCAATTCAATTTCGACCTGATCCAGTTCCAGGACGGCTGTCAATGTATTTTCAGCCTCTTCACGTTGATTCTTGAACGTCAATAAAACGGAAAGACGGGGAAAGTTCGACATGATCTGATTTGACTGAATTTTAATAGATGGAAATGGATCAACAGATACCGCTATTTGTCTTCTTCCTTGCGTTCCCTGCGCCGCTGTCTTTTCTTACGTTTGGTCAAGCGGTACTTTCCGTAAGAACCCTTAAATCGTTTTCCTTTTTTAGTACGTCGATCTCCTTTACCCATAGGCTAACTCTAAATTTTTGTGTTCAAAAGATATCGTTAAACTACTTGATTATGTCATACGTGGACTTAGAACGGTAAAAAACCCATCCTCTATATAGGATCCTGTCAGGCAGACATTTAATTCCTTGCAAGACCTGGCAACAATGCCCGACAGACCCACCCGTACAATTTATGAATGTTAACTCTTAATTAAAACAATTTCCGAAGGGCCTATTCCCGTTCATTTCGCAAACTCCAATTCTTATTCATTATTCTTGTTTCCTGTTCATTAGTCGCAGTGTAAACGAGCTCAGCCCGTTTTTCGCTAACACGGGAATCGCTCTGCTCGGTGGACTATGTGGGTGACGCTTCGCTCTGAAGTCACAAGAAAATTTATGTAAGTCGCTATTCCCATAACATTGCTTAATCGCATCCATTTTCTCTCGTTAAAATTCTGGTTAACCGGATGAATTTCTGAGCCAAAACCAATAGGTTGATCTTTCACTACCACAACCTTCACCAAAGCAGGGATCAGATAATTCAAGAATCATATGCATAAACGCCTACTTTTCTCTTTGATGTGTTGCCTGGCACCTCTTATCGTTTGGGGTCAGAACACACCGATTCAATACGAAGTGCATTTTCCGGCAGCCGAGCATCACGAGGCCGAAATTACCGTCACCGTACCGGATGCCCCGGAAAACACAACGATCCGGATGAGCCGCTCTTCCCCCGGCCGATATGCTTTGCATGAATTTGCCAAGAATGTATATGGGGTGTACGCCGTCGACGGTTCGGGCGATACCCTGACAATTCAGCGCCCCAATGCCCATGCATGGCGCGTAGGTAACCACGACAGGACGGTCCGTTTTCACTATACGCTGTATGCCGACCATCCCGACGGGACCTATTCCGGAATCGATGAAACACACGCCCATTTCAACATGCCGTCGTCGTTTGTCTGGATCGAGGAAATGAAACACCGCGCCATTCGCATTCGTTTTCATCCCCCGTCCGGATCCGACTGGAAAGCGGCCACCCAACTGGTGCCTGCCGCGCAGCCCATGACCTTCACCGCCCCCGATCGCGATTACTTTTTCGACAGCCCGACCGAGTTGAGCAACTATCGGGAACTCACCTGGGAAGTGGGTCGGGAGGGAGAAATGCAGACGATTCGCATGACTGCCCATACCGACGCTTCTGACCAGACGCTGGAGAAATATTTCGACTGGACCAAGCAGGTCATTCGTGAACAGAGAGCCATATTCGGTGAACTTCCGGAATTTGACTATGGGACCTACACGTTTATCGCCGACTACCTGCCCTACGTGTACTGGGACGGTATGGAACACCGAAACTCCACCATTTTGATTGGCCGGGAGCCCCTCGGGGAGAACATGACCGACTACTTTTATACGCTCTCGCATGAATTCATTCATAACTGGAATATGGAGCGGCTGCGTGCCGAGTCGATCGAGCCGTTCAACTTCCAGGAGGCCAATATGTCGGGCGAGCTCTGGTTCGGCGAGGGATTTACCAGCTACTATGACGACTTGACGATGAAGCGGGCCGGTATTATAGACCGGAAAAAATACCTGGACGGCATCGAATGGTCGATCAACCGGGTGGTCAACAGCCCGGCACGGGCACTGAGAAGTCCCTCCGACATGAGTCGCTACTCCCCCTTCGTGGACGAGGCTGTATGGATCGACGATCAAAACACCGAAAACACTTTTATCTCCTACTATACCTGGGGAGCTGTCGTGGCCCTCGGGCTGGATCTTGAACTTCGAACAAAGTTTGAGGACGTCACCCTCGACTCTTATATGCGTTATCTGTGGAAAAAATACGGGATCCCCGAACACCCCTACGACAGGGAAGATATCGAACATGCACTGACCAGGGTAACGGGGGATAGCGATTTCGCCGAGACGTTCTTTGACCGGTATATTCTCGACGGACAAACACCCGACTACAAACGTCTGCTTGCAAAAGCGGGCTTTTCCCTCCAAAAAACCCATCCCGGCGAAGCCGCGCTCGATATCGGGCGGGTAGATCTTTCCTTCGATAACGGCCGAGTCCGGCTGGAATCCAACAGCTACCGCGACACACCGCTCTACGAAGCCGGTATCAATCGCCGCGACGAGATCATCTCCATCGCCGGCAAGAAGATTACAAGCAAAAAAGTCTACAACAAGATACTAAAGCGACATGATCCCGGGGATGAAGTATCGATCACCTTTGAATCACGCCGCAAGAAACAGACCCGGTCGATCACATTCATGGAAAATCCCGAGTTGGAAATTGTGCCGTACGAGTCATTGGACCGTGAAGTCACCCCGGAGATGCAAAAATTGCGCAGGGCGTGGCTGGGCAGCCAGGTAGAGTAACAGATTTATTAAACAAATCACCCTTCGGGTTCAACGCGAGTTACTCAGACAGATAACCTTACCCGGGAAAACCATGATTCAATAAGTAGAACCTCGAAAAACTAAGGCAAACCAGTTTCCAGATGAATGAATAAAATTTCTCGCTACGCGTTCATCAAATACTAATTTTCGCTGCTTCTGGCTGCCAGGGAGAAAAAAAACAGCACATTTGAACACATTTCAATCATAAACCGGTTATCTGTCCTGAATTTTTTGTGAACTTCTAAATCAAGGCCCGCACGGCCAGTCCAACCAGAATTGCGATCGCAAAACTGAGCAGGGTTCCGATCAGGATATATTCGGTTTCCTTGCGGCGACGTCGACTGCCTATACGACCGCTGAAGCGGAATACCGATTTGGCGAAAATAAGAAATCCGATCGCCCCGAATTGATCCACCAGGATAAAAATAAAGATCAGCACCCGTTCCAGCATCCCAATCCACATCCCCGCGTTTTGGAGCCCCTCGAGTCCCTCTTCCTCCTCTTCAATCTGTTGTTGCCACGGGTCGGTAAGCTGGGCCACCAGGAATCCAGCGGGTCGCAGCACCAGCAGGAGTCCCACGCCCACAAACCAAACAGCGGGCTTATCCAGCCATCCTCCCATCTGTACAATGACCGGACGCGCGAAGCCCGTAAACCACAGCCACGCAAGACCGATCGTAGCCAGATGGGCCGCCTGGTCAATCAGAAAATAGCGAATGGTACGGGGACGATACGATTTCCAGGTATCGATCAGCAGATGGGCAATCATAATACTGCCGGGCAGCCAGAAATTATTCCATTGTTGAAGCAACAGATAGGTAACGACTCCCACTACCGCTGCATGGTAATAGAGATGGAGAGAACGAATACCTCGAGTGCAACGAGAGGTTATCCAATGCTGCGGCTGCAAGAAAAAATCGGCCAATACGTGCGCCGCCAGGAGCTTGACCAACACCAATATGTCCGGATGCCACATCATGTTATAGAAATCGGAGCATGCCCTATATTCCAGATATTAATGTAATTCCCATGGCCGGTGATATCAGTACGCCATTCATAAAGCAACGAGGATGGTTACATCGAATGAATCTAGCTGTCCTGTCTCAACACATATTAACGAAACAACGTTCTTTAAGCCTGTAAAGTCCGCAATCCCACCTCAAAATCCGGCTTTATTTAGCTACTCATCCTGCAACTGCCTGTGAATCACCTTGCGATAGCGCTCCAGGAATCGCTCAACGGCGAACCATCCCGCTCCCTGCACTCTATACGACACGGCCGATTGCGATATGTTGCAGGAGCTGGCAATCTGTTCCTGGGATTTGTCCTTCAGCAATTCGAGTACCACTTCCGCCTGTTTGGGCGACCATTTGGCAATCACGGCGTCGAGCAGGGCCGTAGAAACATCCATCTCCTCGTCAATCGCAGGCCACGGCGTGCTAATCGACAGTCGCCGGCGTCCCTTCATCCCGTCAAGCGCCGGACCTGAACGGCGAAAGGCCTCCCCATCGCCTTCCGTAACGCGTTTCGGCAACACCTCAATCCTGCCGATACCTACCGCCACACGCGCATCCCACGATACGTCCGACCCTTCGGGCTGGGCAGACCTAAGCGCCGCCCGGATCGTCACTACCGCCTGCAAAGCCTGCCGCGGATCCGGAAGAACTCCCTGAAAACTGTCCCCCCGGAATCGATCAAAAGCTACTTCACCCGGCGCACTCGCATTGCGACGTACGTATTCAAACGAGGTCTTCAACGCGTCCACCAAGCGCCGGCGATCCTCCGCCGCTAATTTCGTAAAATCCACTACATCCCCGGTAAGTACGGCATACATAGAGTGCATATTACCTCTTTTTGACACAGTTTATAATATTATAGACTTATAATCAAATTTATAAGCCTATATATTTATACTTTTGATCATGGTGGATGGTTGAAAGCGCCAGATTCTATCCCCCCCTGGCCCATTTGATCGTCTGCAAGGCGACAGGGGACCGGCGAAGGAGATGTACAGTAGTAACTTGATCAAGCCGATTTCCTGTTAACGCAGCAGGCGGTTAAATTTTGCAGCGCCGGCAGACTCTTGTCTAAGAAAAAAACATATGTGTGAAGATACGTAGTTGAATTTCATGGCCATAGCGTCATACATAAATTTCTCTTGTGAGCTCAGAGCGAAGCGTCACCCGCGTCAGCGATCCCCGCGAAGTGCACCGAGCGAAGCGAAATGAGGATTAGGAGTCTGTCGGCTTTTACACCTGCTGCCGCACCAACTGTCGGACGACCGCCACGATAATGAGCACTGCAATACTCATCAGGGCGATGCCGAAATAGGCGACTCCAAAAAATAACTGTCCCATTCCATACAAAAAGCCGATTATGGCAGCGGCACAAATGAACACCTTCAGCACGCCCGGCCAGAGGGATTCGACCGGTTTACCGTCGGACGTAAACCGCCGCCATCCGGGTCCGCCGGGCCGGACCTGGTCAAAAAATTCCTGGAGTGTCTTTTCCGACTCGGCGGGCGTCAGCAAGGTAACCGCCAGCCAGGCCGCCGTGGTGACCGAGGTGGTAAAGATCATCGTCGCCGCAAATCCGTCGTATCCCAGCTCCGGCGCCGCAAAACTGGCGATACCGGCTACCAGCATGGCCGTAATCTCACTCCAGGCGTTGATCCGCCACCAGAACCATCGCAGCATGAAGACCAAACCCGTGCCGGCGCCGATCGACAGAATTGCCTCCCATCCTCCTTTAACGGTATCGAAAAAGTAGGACACCAGGATAGCAAGTCCCATCATGGCGAGCGTGGCCCAGCGCGAAATCCACACATAATGTGGTTCGGATTTTTGGGGGGTTTCAAACGACTCCGGCGGATAGATATAGCG
>CAYQXO010000081.1:0-13347 GCA_964421495.1 uncultured Balneolaceae bacterium
CTGGAAATAAAATCCTTTTCCGAGCGGCTGGAATAGGTTATGGAGTTTCTGAACAAAGAGTTGCAGGTACTAACCCTGAGCGAGGAAATCCGCAGCAAAGTCAAATCTGATATTGACGAGCAACAGCGTGATTTTTACCTCCGCCAACAAATGAAAGCCATCCAAGAAGCACTCGGAGAGGATGCCGAACAAAATGAAGTCGACGAATTAAAGGAGCGACTTAACGAGAAAGATCTGCCCGATGAGGCCCGCGAAACCGCCGAAAAAGAGCTGCGGCGGCTGGAGCGAACCCCCAACTCCTCGCCAAATTACGGTATCATACACAGTTATATCGAGTGGCTCCTGGATCTGCCGTGGAATGAGCATTCCGAAGATATATTAGACCTGGACCGGGCGCGCAAGATATTGGACGAGGATCACTATGGGCTGGAAAAAGTAAAGAAACGAATTGTACAGTACCTTGCGGTTTTGAAGCTGAAACAGGATATGAAAGCTCCCATCCTCTGTTTCTATGGTCCGCCGGGTGTTGGGAAGACCTCGCTGGGCAAATCTATTGCGAGGGCCTTAAATCGTGAATTTGAACGTTTCAGCCTGGGCGGTATTCGGGATGAAGCAGAAATTCGCGGTCACCGCCGTACCTACATCGGGGCTATGCCGGGCCGTATTATCAAAGCCATGAAAAAAGCCGGGAAGAGTAATCCCGTTCTCATGCTGGATGAAGTGGATAAAGTAGGTTCCGACTTCCGGGGCGATCCGACGTCGGCCCTTCTCGAAGTTCTCGATCCGGAGCAAAACAACGCGTTTTCCGACAACTACCTGGAGCTGGAATACGATTTATCCAAAGTGCTGTTTATTGCGACGGCCAATCATCTGGACACTATTCCGGCCCCGTTGCGTGACCGAATGGAGATCATCCACATTAACGGCTACACCCAGCAGGAAAAAGTTCAAATTGCCAAACAACACCTCCTGCCCAAGCAAATCAAGGAAAACGGGCTGACCGAGGAGAATATTAAAATCACCACGCCCGCTATTAAACGAATCATAGACCAACACACCCGGGAGTCCGGCGTACGTAACCTGGAACGACGTCTGGGAGATGTTTGTCGGGGGGTCGCTGCCGAGGTCGCCGCCGATAAAACCAATTATCGAAAAGTGGGGGTGAATGAACTTGAAAACTACCTTGGCAAACGAAAATACTTCACTGAAGTTGCCGAACGCACGGAAGTCCCCGGCGTTGCGACCGGCCTGGCCTGGACGCCCTACGGAGGCGATATCCTGTTTATTGAGGCGAGTGTCTCCCAGGGCAGCGGTAAAATCCACATCACCGGCCAACTGGGCGATGTAATGAAAGAATCGGCCATGTTGGCGGTCTCCTATCTGCGGGCTCATTCCGATAAATACGATATTCCGGAGGATGCCTTCAAATATTGGGACCTTCACATTCACGTACCGAAAGGGGCCGTGCCTAAAGACGGACCTTCCGCCGGTGTTTCGATCTTATCCGCAATTGCTTCGATATTCACCCAGCGAAAGGTTAAACATACGATCGCCATGACCGGAGAAATTACCTTGCGCGGACTGGTATTACCGGTGGGCGGAATCAAGGAAAAAGTCCTGGCGGCCCGACGCTCGGGTATTGATCAGGTATTTTTACCTGAAAAGAACAAGAAAGACGTACATGAAATAGAGAGGGATGTCCTTGGTGACCTGCAAATTGATTACATAGAACGCATGGAAAATTTCCTGGACTACGTGCTGGAAGAGGAACCGGTTCAGGACGCCCACGAACTCTTTTCTATCGATGAGAAAGACAAGATGAACCGTGAAAAAAACACCAAGGACAAAGATTCCCAGGAAGCTACGGTCATCATGAACAATTAATGAACCGTGATTGCAAATTCACTAAAAGCCTACCTGACTTATGATGCATGGGTAGGCTTTTAGTATGTCGGCGGGTTTTTGAATCAGAAATTTTGAACAAAGATTTCCAATCATTGTCAAAAGACGGAAAAGTCATAGCATCGACGGGATCCTGGTATAAAGTCGCTATCGACGGTGACCCTCAAGATATTGTTAATTGCCGGTTACCGGGGCGGTTTCGGCTTGAGGGCTATAATCAAACCAATCCCCTTGCCGTTGGAGATCAAGTGAGTTTCACGATAAACGATGAAGACGGCACCGGGTCGATCGAGCATATCCATGAACGTGACAATTACATTACCCGAAAAGCGACGCACAGTGGTACCGACAAACAGATACTGGCTTCCAATATTGATTACGGTTTTGTCATCCAGTCGATACGGGAACCCCGACTGAAACAGGGGTTTATCGATCGCTTCCTGATTACGTGCGAGGCCTACCAAATTCCACCCGTTATAGTAATCAATAAAATGGACCTGGCGACCGACGAAGATCGGCAAAAGGCGCAGAGTTGGGTGGGAATATATCGTGATATCGGATATTCCGCTCTCAACACCAGCATTTATGATGAGGCGTCGATGGAGCAACTGGCGGAATACTTCAAGGGCAGCACGTCAGTTTTGATCGGTCCGTCCGGAGTGGGAAAATCCAGTATTTTAAATGCTATCGATCCCTCGCTGGATCTCAAAATTGCTCCCGTATCAGATTATAACGAAAAAGGACGGCATACGACCACCCATGCCCGCTTGCATCCCCTGCAAACGGGTGGTTATTTAATAGACACACCCGGAATCAGGGAATTCGGGCTGGTTGACATCGAACCGGGCGAACTTTTCGCTTACTTCCCGGAAATGATCGACCCCTCCAAAGAATGCCAGTTTAACGACTGCATTCATACTCACGAACCGAAATGCGGCGTGAAAGCAGCTTTTGAAAGAGGAGAAATTTACAAGGAACGCTACCGGTCTTACCGACACATTTTAGAGAGCCTGCAAAACAGACAATAGAAGACTCCTGGCACGAATTTCCTGGTTAGTTATGCGGGCTGGTTTTAATAAAAGCATCATGAATTTCCATATCTGCCATTTTCTTCTATTTTTAACAAAACAGAGGATCGGTGCAATAATCTGAAAATCTAACAAAACGAAGGCATAGCATGTTCCATAAAAAACCGTTACAAGCTTGTTTTTCCGCAGTAGTTTTATCAACGCTTATGATACTTTTTCCCGCCGGCCTGCAAGCCCAATTTACAAATATTGATCGCCTTATTGCCGCCGGGAAGCAAGATGCTCAAATTTTAACGGAAGAATATGTGAAGCCGTTACCCTCCGGTTTTGGGGCTGGTCTAAATGCCGGATGGAATTCATCTGCCTCGGCACGCCATCCGCTGGGTTTCAGTATCCAGGTGCGCGGATCCTTCGCCGCCGTGCCCACCACCGACCAAACCTTCGATGTTGACGAACTCTCACTTAACCGATTGGAGAAACAGGATCCCTCAAACGAGGGCATCAGCCCCACGATTTCCGGGAATGAAATGTCCGGCGAACGCCCGACGATGGTTATCAGAGAAACCGTTCGGGGACAAACGTACGAAGTGGGCGAATTGGAACTCCCCCCCGGAACCGGCTTTCAGTATGTTCCCTCCCCCTTGCTTCAGGCCAGTATTGGATTACCGTACAGTTCCGAGATTACCGGACGTATTGTACCCGAAATTGACTTCGGGGACTATGGATCCTTTAAAATGTTTGGATTGGGAGCCAAACACGAAGTAAGTCAATACATACCCGGTGGAAACATGCTTCCCGTCTCCCTGTCTCTCATGGCCGGATTTAACAAGATCGATATAACGGGAAATCTTGACCTCGATCCGGAAGAAGGTGTTCCCCAGGAAAATCCGGAGACCGACTATGAAAATCAAAGCGTCGAAACTTCGTTCAATTCATTCACCGTCAACGCCCTCGTAGGTAAAGATTTGCCTATCGTCAGCGTGTATGCGGGAGTCGGCCTGGAAACGTCCAGTATGGATCTCGATGTAAGGGGTGATTATCCTGTTACCGTATACAAGGGCAACCCTCCCGAAAAAGTGGTGGAAGATGTCACCCATCCCGTCTCCTATACCCAGGACGGAGCCAACAACGTACATGCACTTGTAGGGGGAAGCGTATCCCTGCTTTTCTTTGACTTCATGGTGGAGGCTACCCTCGGTAAATATTCGGTCGTCAATGCCGGTGTCGGTTTCGGATTGTAACGGTTTACTCCCTTGACGATTTGTCGGGAAGCTGAAACCCGTTTTCTGCCCCGTTTGCCGGGACTCTTTTTTCATAATATCAATGCGCCTCCAGCCAGTTGTCTGCTACCCCCATATCGACTTCCAGGGGGACCTTCAACTCATAGGCCTTCTCCATCCTTTCCCTGATCACGGGCTGTACCTGTTCTATTTCTTCACGCGAAATCTCGAATATCAACTCGTCGTGCACCTGCAGCAACATTCGCGTGTCAAAGTTGTTCTCCTCCAGGTAATTCTCTATGTCTATCATGGCGATTTTGATAATATCAGCGGCCGTTCCCTGAATCGGCATATTGATGGCTGTCCGCTCGGCAAATGCCCGCATATTCCAGTTCCGCGCATTGATATTCGGAATATAACGCCGCCTGCCCAGCAGAGTTTTTACGTACCCGTTTTCCTTGGCAAAATTCCGGGTTTCGTTGATGTAGCGCGAAATACCCGGAAAACGCTCGAAGTATTGATCAATAAGTTCCTTCCCCTCTTCATTACTAATACCCAGTCTATTGGCGAGCCCATAAGCGCTAACTCCATAGGGAATTCCGTAATTGACCTCTTTCGCCTTGCGGCGATGACTGTCATTCACCTGGTCCATAGCTTCCAGGCCAAATATCTCTTTGGCGGTACGGCTATGGATGTCCTCGCCGGATTCAAAAGCGGAAATCATCGCCTCGTCCTCGGCAATGGAGGCAATAATGCGAAGCTCTACCTGGGAATAGTCGGCCGAAAGCAACTGAAATCCTTCATCGGCAACAAAGGCTTCCCGAATTTTGCGTCCCTTTTTAGTACGAATCGGAATGTTCTGCAAATTGGGATTGGAAGAACTTAATCGTCCCGTCGCAGCAATACTCTGGTTAAACTGGGTGTGTATTCGGCCGGTCTCCTCATTTACAAGCTTGGGAAGAGCATCCACATACGTGGACTGCAGTTTTTTCAGGCTGCGGTAGTCCAGAATAAGACCAGGCATCTCGTATTCGTCCGCCAACTTCGAAAGAACATCTTCTGACGTAGAATACTGACCGGTTTTTGTCTTTTTACCCGGCGGCAAATCCATTTTCTCAAACAGAATGTGACTTAGCTGTTGCGATGAATTGATATTAAACTCCTCGCCCGCCTTCTCATATATCTTTTCCCGGTACTCTTTTAATTCTTTATCCAGTTCCTTTGAAAATTGTTTCAGCTTATTCAGATCCAGCTCAATTCCCCGCAATTCCATGTGAGCGAGCACCGGTATCAGCGGAAATTCAATTTTCTCCGCTATTTCCCCTAGCCCATCCTCTTCAAGCTGATTTTGCAATACGTTGTATAATCGAAGGGTAATATCTGCATCCTCACAGGCATACACGGTAACATCATCCACCGGGAGTTCGTCCATGGTCTTTTGATTACGGCCACTGCCCAAAACCTCTTCAATAGGGATACATTCGTAATTCAGATACTTTTGTGCAAGGGCATCCATTTTCAGCTTTTGATCCGCATCATGTAAATAGGTCGCAATCATCGTATCAAATATGGGCCCATCAAAGGTTAGTCCCTGCTTATGTAACATGATGTAATCATACTTGTAGTGATGAGCCACCTTGGTAACGCCCGTATCCGAAAACAGAGGTTGAAGCCGCTCCATTACCTGGCCCAAGTCGAGATCCAGTTCTCCGTTTAAGGGAATGTAATAACCTTTTTGTTCGGAGGGACTGAGGGATATGCCTACCAGTTTTGCCGTTACCGGGTCCGTACTGTCCGTTTCCGTATCAAAGCTGAATGCTTCCGATTCCCGGCATTGTCGGACAGCGGTTTCCAGCTCTCCCCGGCTTTCGACTAGTATATATTCGGCATCAGAATCATCATAACTTGTACGCTTTTGCTCCGGCGACCCGGAAAATAAATCGCCCTGACCGGGATCATCGCTTGGCGTCTCCATATACTCGTCCCCCAGATATCTGCCTATAAGCGATCTGAATTCCATACGTCGGAAAAACCGGGCCAGTTTCTCTTTATCAGGACCCTTCCATTTCAGCTTTTGCCAGGAAACGATGTCCTTTATATCCGTGTGGATTTTTACCATTTTTTTAGCGTGGCGCGCTTCATCGGCATATTCCTGTAGTCCCTCTCGATGCCTTTTGGATTTCATCTCGGGAGCGTGTTCAATGGCTGTTTCAAGATCGCCGTATTCATTTATAATTTTCGGAGCTCCTTTTTTACCGATGCCTTTCACCCCCGGAACATTATCCGAGGTATCCCCGATGATAGCAAGCACATCCACCACCTTCCCGGGTCCCACCCCGAAATACTCTTGCACCTTGTCGCGATCAATTATATCGAATCCATCCGCTTTATTGAGCGGCTTGTACATTTTGATATGGTTATCGACGAGCTGCATAAAATCTTTATCGGGCGTTACCAGAAACGCCTCTACATCGTCTTCTTCAGCCTGGTAAGCGAGTGAACCGATGACATCATCCGCTTCATATCCTTCATGCTGCAGGTTCGATATCCCAAAATACTCGAGCATTTCCTGAATCAGTGGGATACCCACTTCCAGTTCTTCGGGCTGGGGCGGTCGGTTGGCCTTGTAGTCCTCATCCATTTCGTGTCGAAAAGTCGGCTTTTCCGACTCCCAGGCCACCGCAATATGGGTAGGCTCCTCCTCTTCCAGCAATTTGATCAGCGTATTGGCAAAACCCAGGATGGGTCCGGTGGGAATACCTTCACGATTCTTCAAATTCGCATTGATGAATGCAAAGTGGGATCTATAGGCCAACGCCATGCCGTCCAGTAGAAACAGTTTACTACGACTCATTATGCACACCAGCTTTTATTGATAAAAATGTTTGAGAAATACTACAACTTTTTGAGCTGAATTACGAATAAGTATATTACAGTCAAGTAAAAATAATCACTCAATATCAGCGGCTATCCAATGAGTTTAAAAAACGAAGCTCAATCTGCTTTTCAAAGCACCAAGTCATTTTACCGGGAATATGTGCAGGGCATGAACCGGGAGCGTGTCGGCCGTGAACTTCAAGCCGACTCAGAGCGACTTAAACAGCTTTATGAAGAAGCTATACGTTCCGGAGATGAGCAGGAGCAAAAACGGCATTTGCCTTTTCATATCAAACTGCTTCGCCTGTTCTCGGCGCTCGGACAACGCCTGAATCCTACCCGCCGCCTAATTTTTGGAGTTTCAATCCTGAGTTTCGTTATCTACAGTGTGAGCAACGGGATACTGATACCCAATCTATTACTGATCGTAGCTTTCGGTGGAAGCGTGAGGTTGCTGTTGGTCGAGCTGTTGGAGAAATCGGATGTTAAAAGAGAAATCGACCTGGCCCGGGAAATTCAACTGGGTTTGCTTCCAGAAGCCGATTTATCTTATGGATCCCTCGATATATATTCGTTTGCCAATACCGCCCATGAAGTAGGAGGAGATTATGTCGATACGATTGAGACGGAAGACGGACTCTATGTAGTTATTGCGGATGTCTCCGGAAAGGGACTCAGCGCCGCATTATATATGGTCCGCATGCAGGCACTGGTAAACCTGATTATTGAAAAAAGCCATCCCACCCCGAAAGAGTTGTTTTTACAGTTGAATAACTATGTAAAATCGGGCATTAAAGACAAAACCTTCGTTACGGCATGCGTTGCCTATTTTCCAAAAGACGAGTCTTACTTCACTCTGGCACGGGCCGGCCATAATGCACCTGTTTTTTACTCAAAAAGGAAGAACAAAACCACTCCCCTGCGCTATAACGGTTTTGCCCTGGGCATGACCTCTACGTCAAAAATGGATAAATTTTTGACGGAAAAGAAAGTCACATTTGAGTCGGGCGACAGCGTGCTCCTCTATACAGATGGCCTCATCGAAGCACGCAATCCTCTGCGGGAAGAGTATGGAATGGAACGTTTATCTGCTCTGCTGGACGTTTACGGAGGTATGGACTCCAAAACGATTACTCGTAAAATACAGCAATCCGTCGAGGTTTTTATGAATGGCCAGCAGCCGCACGACGATGTGACCTTCACCTGCGTTCATCGTCAATAAGATCTGCTCCTTGCAATATATTGTAAAGAAGCTGACGGTATCACGCGGAATTATACAAACGCGCTAATTGTAACCAATAGAGCGCTTTGAAAACCCGATCATTCGCCATCCCGTTTTAATTCTTCGACGAGCTTTTCCGCTTTTTCAACCATAATATCTGCCGTGAGGTCAAAGTTTATAAACAAATCTTTATAGGGAGCAGAAGCACCGAAATGATCTATACCAATACTGATTCCCCTTTCTCCGACCCATTTTTCCCATCCGAAGGTGGCTGCAGCTTCAATGGAAATGCGTGCCTGAACCTCATCGGGCAATATCTGTTGCCGGTAAGATTCCGGCTGATCCAGAAATAGTTCCCAACTCGGCATACTCACCACCCGTGCCGCAATTTCTTTTTCTTCAAGCAATACCTGGGCCTGCATGGCACACTGGAGTTCGGAACCGGTCCCCATTAAAATAACGTCGGGGAATTCTCCCGGAGCTTCCGACATGATATAAGCTCCCTTTTCCACTTGCTCCGCCCTGTTCGTTTCATTTCGTTCAAAAACCGGAACGCTCTGTCGGGTCAAAACCAACAAGGTGGGGCCATTTTTTCTTTCAAGCGCAATCTTCCAGGCATAACTGACTTCATTGGCATCGGCGGGACGTACTACCGTTAAGTTGGGCATGGCCCGCAACGAAGCCAGATGTTCGATAGGTTGATGGGTGGGTCCGTCCTCTCCAAGTCCGATACTGTCATGCGTAAGTACAAAAATGGAGGGCAGGTCAGAAAGGGCAGCAATTCGAATGGCCGGGCGGCAATAGTCGGTAAATATCATAAATGTCCCGCCGTACGCAATAACTCCTTCATGTAACGTCATACCATTCAAAGCCGCGGCCATTGCGTGTTCCCGCACTCCGTAATGGACATTTCGCCCCAGGTAGTTATTAGCACTCATCACACCTTTTCCTGCCATTTCCGTTTTATTGCTACCTGTCAAATCAGCCGAACCGCCGATTAAATTGGGAATATCGTCTGCCAGCGAGTTAAGCACTTTTCCGGATGCCTTGCGTGTGGCCATCTCTCCGTCATCCGGGTCAAACAGGGGGAGCAAATCTTTTATATGATCGGGGATTTCACGTTCGATATAGGCCTGAAATTCATTTCCCGCTTCCGGGTATTCCCGCTTATAAGATTCCATCTGCTCTTCCCATTCCTGTTGGAGACGACTTCCCTTTTCCAGGGCTTTGCGGAAGTGATCCCGCACCTTGTCAGGTACAAAAAACCGTTTGTCCGGGTCCCACCCGTAAAACTCCTTTGTCTTACGCACTTCATCCTCTCCAAGAGGTTTTCCGTGTGATTCTTCCGAATTTTGCTTATTCGGACTCCCGAATCCTATATGAGTTCGACAGACAACGAGCGAAGGTTTATCCGTCACTTGCTGTGCATTTTCAATAGCCTCCTCAATGGCTTGACGGTCATGTCCGTCAATCTTAACAACATGCCAGTCGTATCCCTCAAACCGTTTATCTACATCCTCCGTAAACGCAAGATCCGTGCTTCCGTCAATGGAAATTTCATTGGAGTCATATAGATAGATCACCTTGCCCAACTTCAGGTGACCTGCGAGGGAAGCCGCTTCATGGGAAATACCTTCCATGAGGTCGCCGTCGCTGACTATTCCATACGTGTAGTGATCCGTTAACCGGTACTTTTCGGTATTAAAACGGGCTTCCATAAACGCTTCCGCTATGGCCATACCAATACCCGTAGCGAAGCCCTGTCCCAGCGGACCCGTAGTAGTTTCGACGCCCGGCGTAAGTCCGTATTCGGGATGTCCGGGAGTTATACTGCCAAACTGCCTGAACTGTTTTATTTCTTCCATCGAAACCTCATAACCCGTCAAATGTAACAGGCCGTAAAGTAGCATCGAACCGTGACCGGCTGACAATACAAAACGGTCGCGATCGTACCAATTCGGATCACGCGGATTAAAGCGTAGAAACCTGGTCCATAAAACATAGGCCGCATCGGCCATTCCCATGGGCATGCCCGGATGACCCGATTCAGCTTTTTGTACGGCATCGATTGCCAGCGTGCGAATCGTATTAACACAAAGCTGATCCAGATCGGTATCGGTTCTGCTTCTGTTCATTACTGAATTTTACGTATAGTTATTTTTAGATGTGAAGTTTTAAGAAATTTGAAACCAGCCTTCAACGGAAAGTAAATAAGAAAGTAACTAAGACGAATTCTAATTAAAAATAAAATCCTCAAAATTAAAAAAAAGCCTCCGGTGAGGAGGCTTTTTCTCAGCTTAAACCTATTGTATAGCCGATCGATGTATCAGACAACGTACGTAACCTTATTTCGTAAATTACGCATGAAACTTTTCGCATTAATTCCCCGTAGCGTAGCACATCTTATTAACTATTCATTGCTAGCCTTGGACTCTACCTGCGGACATTCCAATTCGTATTTCATCTCGTGTTCAGCCGGAGATTTGAAAGATCCATAGGCTGCATTACTAAACGCATCACACGCCTGATCCTCCCTTTCGAGGTTTTTCAATGCCACACCTTTTTCAAAAAATATCTTGGCCCGGTCGGTACGTCCGCCCTTTTCATATTTTAGTCCCAAATTGGCGTGTTCCAATGCATTATTCCATTGCTCCATCTTGTTATATGCTTCCGCCAGACGAAAATGGGCATCCTCCGCACTATCATCATAGTTAAGAGCTCGTTGCAACAAGTCAACCGCTTTTTGAAAGGATTCTTCATCAATAGCCTGGGCTCCCCGATAAACCAGGTTTGACCTGGCATTATCACGCGCTTTGGAAGCTACTTCCGTTTTATTGTTTTTTTCAGCTATTTTGATAGCTTTGTCAAACTGTTCCAGGGCAACCAGCAGACTGTCATCACTCATATTTTTCAAGACCAGTCCCTTCTGATTGTATGCTTCAGCTAAATCAGGATTTTTTTCGATGGCCTGATCCAGCGTTTCCAGGGCATCTCCATATTCCTTCGTCTTATACTGATAAATTCCCTTGGCGTAGTAGAGTTGGGGAACAATATTTTTTGCCTTGGCAGCTATCTGTTCCTCCCCATATTGCTCGCCTACATCCTGGGTTTCCTGAAATGCGTCTATAGCTGTATTCAGACGATCAATATTCTGCGATTTCTGATAATCTTTATAAGCTGCAATCGCTTTTTGCAAGTAAACCTGCGGTATTTTACTCTCCGCTTTTTCCTTAATATCCTGGGCATCCTCGCCAATTTTATCACTTATTTCTATTACCTGCATGTACGCCGATATAGCCTGGTCGTACTCACCTTCGCTGGCCAAATCGATACCTTTATTAAAGGCTTGCACGGCCTCACGCCTGTTTTGAGCCTCTGATTGCTCTACAAAGGCTGTTGCCATGAAAATCAAGCCAATAACTAGAATGATGCCGCCTTTTAATAGTTTCATCTTTTCGGGTTTTATTTTGTTATTATAACTGGTTGAAGTAAATAGTAACCGTTATCGCTCGGTATTAACAGGAAATTAATCAATGTGGTGTTTAATAAGGGCACTATGCTAAAGAATTCGACCCAAATAATCAACCTGTCAGGCTGTTAACGTACCGGCGGCGGGTAAAGTTGCCTCACATAAACATGCTAGACCCACTGATGATGCTTCCGGCAGCTAATTTCGGCTGTTTTAAAAGTTCGGTTTCAACGTATGTTTCTCATAATATTCACATATAATATTCACTGCATCCGTGATATCGTCGGTCAGGTGAAATAAATCCAAATCCTCCGGTGAAATCATTTTCTCCTCCAGCAGTGTATCTTCAATCCAGTCTATCAACCCATCCCAATACTCCGTCCCCATCAAGATTACAGGGAAAGGGGTTACTTTTCGGGTTTGAATTAAAGTAAGGGCCTCAAAAACCTCGTCGAGGGTCCCTAAACCACCGGGAAACACGATAAATCCCTGTGCGTATTTAACGAACATAACTTTTCGGGCAAAAAAGTAATTGAACTCCATTAAGTATTGGGGATCCACATATTCATTAGGACCTTGTTCAAATGGCAGGTTAATTGCAAGTCCCACCGACTTTCCCTCTCCCAGGCGTGCGCCTTTATTGGCAGCCTTCATAATACCCGGTCCCCCACCGGTTATTACGCCAAAGCCCTTTTTGGTAATTTCATATGCCGTTTCCGTGGCCATATCGAAATAGGTATTCCCCTCCTTCACTCGGGCCGACCCAAATATTGAAACGCAGGGACCGATACGCAGCAAATTGTCAAAACCCTCGACAAATTCGCCCATAATCTTGAATATACTCCAGATATCTTTTTCAGCGCCCGATTCATATTTATCGGGAATAATATTGTCCTGGTACTTGTTGCCGTCCTTATTTTCATTTAAAGAATCTGTCATATTATGCGTAAGGATATAAGTTCACCGTTCTTGGCAATTTTATTATACGAAACAGTTGGCATTCACCGCGTATTCAAGTCAATACTCAGGGTGAGTGCCGGACTCTGATGGCGTACGGCGGGTTTCAGACTCGATTGCAGGCTCAGATCGTCCGACACATCGAACGTTCTCATATGAGCATAAACATACGCATCCAAAGCATTTAATCCATAAGCCAATCCGATCGTCACATAAATAAAATCGCGCCGGTTTCTATAGTAATTTCGTGCCTGTTTCAAAGATTGGCTATTGGTGATATTTTGTAAATAATCCGGGGTGGGACCGAACGGACGATTGTCACTGTCCTGATATTCATTATTATAAAAGGCAGCCCGATAGTCGTTATAGCGAGTGTTCAAATAGATACTGTAATAGGCTAACCCTCCCAAAGCGGCATAAACCACGGGTATTTTCCAGGCCTGATCATTGACCCATTGTCCCCATCCCGGTATCATTAAAGATTTGAACATAACCTGCCTGGGGCTCGGATACTTTTCAGGGTTCGCATTTCGAGTGGTATCCAGTGCGCTCCTTTGCCATCTCCCTTGTGCCATTTCATTTTCATTCCCTCGCTCAAAATCTGAGAGTCGATTGAATGTCACCTGCAAAACATCTCTCGAATCGATTTGTGCGTGGAGGGTACTGCCCCAA
>CAYQXO010000082.1:0-13124 GCA_964421495.1 uncultured Balneolaceae bacterium
ACCGGGTGTTGATCTTGACCACGCCCGACTGCGCACGACCGTACTCCGCATTAAACGCCCCGGTAAGCAACTCCATGTTTTTCACATCCGAAACATTCAGGTTAAGCACGCTCCGCCCGCCATAAATTGGGTGGGTTACCGGCATTCCGTCGACCAGAAACAACAAATTACCGCCACGTCCCCCGCGGACGTGTACATTTGATACACTTTCATCCCGCACATTTATATTCTGTCCGTCGATTTCCAACTCATTCTGACCCACCATACCTTCCACGGCACTACCGGTCATTTTAAAGAAATCGGAGGTAGTCTCAACACCGGGCGCCTGCTCCATCTGAACCCGGGAACGAGACGTACGCGTATTGGTTACATCCTTCTGAACATTTCCCTGCTCAGCCGTAACCACCAATTCAGGTGATTCAATAGTTGTCGGAACTAATTCGATGTTTACGGTCGTCGTCAGATCGGGCTGAACCCGTACATCCTTAATGGTTTTCTGGTGATAGCCTATATAGGAAGCTACCAGCGTGTGCGTGCCCGATTCCACCTGCAGGATATTATAGGTACCATCTTCACTTGCTATTGCACCCTTGGAGGTCCCCTCAATTTTAACATTGGCACCAATGAGGGTTTCGCCGGTTTCAGAATCGACTATTTTACCGCGGATCTTACCATAATCCTGAGCCTGTACGCCAACCACTCCAATCATCACTAGTACTACGGCTGTCAGTAAACTTCTGGCGGTTTGTTTTATATTGTGCGGTAACATAATGGTATGATTTGTTTTGCCGTATTTATTTAAATTCAAACTGCTCTAAATTTATTGTTTTTAATTTACGAGAAACCCTAACGCATGGTCTTTTTCTCCTGATCACGATAGCCCATATTCGTCAAAATCTGATCGACTATTTGCTCGGCATCCTCTTCCTGCATAAAGAATATCGGGAACCCGAACACTACCGCATCGAAACTCGTACCGAAGTATCGCACGGCAATATATTTACCTCTAAGCTGTGGCGTACCGCATTCAGCCCTGCATTCAAAAGTGAATATGGGACTTGTAAATCCGGCCGCATCCTCTATGATATTAACATCAATGATATTGTCATAGAAAGTTACCGGATACCCGTCCACCTTGCTGGAATCAATGGTAATATCGGGGTACTCTCCAATTCCGTTCGCACCGACCATTTCACCCGGCGGTCCCGACCCGGAACCTCCCGCTGACTGGATATGCAAATACTCACGCTCAAAATCCTCTTCTGCATAGGTATACGGATAATCATCAGACCCGGGGGTGGAATACGAAGCACCGGGACGCAGCGACTTAAGCATCTTCCAGCCACTCATGATAAAGTCACCGCCAACACTCATATATTCCGACAAGGTCTCCCGGTGATTGCCAATACTGTGAGCATCATTGGAGCTACCGTACCAGTTATCTCCGTGCCAGAATATCATTTGATATTGTCCCAACACCTCAAGCGAGGGTATATCCTGTTCATCTACATAATCCCATTCATCGTATTCACTGGAGGGAAGATCAACCCAGGCGCGATATAAAGAGTCAACGTCCTCATCGTCATAATTGGAAACCTGACCGCCGCTTCGCTGGAAATCCTGTTCGTTTGTCTCGTCAATAATAAGGACTTTTTTGTCAAACGTGGGCCTTACCAGAGAAATGGTTACCGTATCGGGATCCTCCGAATCCAGATTCGTATCATCCTTCGCCTTCACGATAATTTGCGCTTCGGATTGGGAACCGAACTCTTCGGGCGGAATTGTAACGCTGGTATCCGACGTCCAGTGATAATCCTCGTCGTCGGTCCCGACTTTCCAACCGTACTCTATAATTTCACCATCTTCGTCTTCTCCTTCATACGTAAGTAAAATTCCCGGGAACCAGTCGGTAGCTTCATTCCTGAAAAACTTCTCCGCCCCATTTTCCGGCTGGGCAATATTAATAGTGGGCGGAACCGTCTGTTCCGTATAGAAAGTTTTTGTAGAAGCCGAATCAACCAGGGAAGAATCCTCCTTATTATCGATCGCCCGAACCCTGAATATTTGCCTGTTCAGAGGCTGGGGAGAATTGAATGTAATCGTAAGGCTCGTACTTCCCGTTTCGTTCCACCCATTCTGCGGTGTAGTGCTCATCGTCTCACCGGTTTCCGGGTTGATCGTCTCATATTGCCAGACATAATTATCGACGAATCCGTCGTTATCTCCCCCATCCCAGTGAAGGGTCACATTAGCGAAAAGCGTATCCCCTTCCACCGGAACATTAGTGAGTTCCGCCGTGGGAAGCTCATTCGGATTCGGAGGTTCTCCCTCGCCAAAGGGAGGTTTGTCGCATGCATATAAGCCAACGAGGAGTACGGTAAAAGCCGTTATTAATAGAGTGAATCGATTATTAAAGTATCTCATGTCTGCTATAAAAATTACGGTTGTTTAATACTGTGTACTGAAATCTGAGGAATAAACTGAAAGGTGTCACGAAAACGCGTAAGCGATTCAAAAGAAGCCAGTCGCAGATTTATCACGGTCGTCTGCTGCTCATTAATAGTAAAGTCCGCATCAATGGTAATCGGCTGCACCACGTTTTGACCCATCTGCACCGGCTGGGAAATCGCCTGCTCCTCCGGCGGTACCAGTCGAATAAACGTTGTGTTGACCACAAATGAAATTTCGGTATACTCGCCCGGCGGAATTCGCGTTTCAAAAATCTGTTGTCGCGCGGGTGCATTATCTCTTTCAAGAGCCAACACATTATAGGTAAAGTCCTCCTGCTGATATTCATCCATATTCTGGAATAAGTTCACAAAAGCCGAATCAGCGGACCGCACCACGCGTCCCTCGGAGATCGTTAAGGGAAAAGCATCTTGTCTGGTCAGAATATTCGTCTGACCCGCCATCTCGATGACGGTATCCTCCGGAGCATGTTGTAAAGTTATTTTAACTACGCCGGGCTGACCGGAGGGTCGAACCGGATGGTCACATCCCGCTGCCAACACTCCCAGTACCATGACACCAATCATACCCCATGTGAAAGAAAATCTTTTCTGTAATATCTTTAATAACTGCATATGTTGCGCGATACGTGTAGTTTAATTT
This sequence comes from uncultured Balneolaceae bacterium, assembly GCA_964421495.1. Classification (GTDB taxonomy): domain Bacteria; phylum Bacteroidota; class Rhodothermia; order Balneolales; family Balneolaceae; genus CAJXOW01. The sequence continues at coordinate 3,112 of CAYQXO010000082.1, forward strand.
TCTGCTTTCAATGTAATATATCGTTCTGTACGTACAGCTCAAATTTTAATTTGAGAACACTCCCTGCATTTTCACTTCTTTCTCTTCGTTGAATCGAAACATGTGTGCAGAAATCCTGTCGTTCAAATTCCCACTGCCGTATTGATGAATTGCTTCTTTTCCTGTAACGTCCTCAGGCAATCCATATCATGTTATCGATAACAGACATATATGTATAAATAATACCAAGCAAAATCAAGATAAAAATGCTTTAAAGCGGCACTTATTTCCAGACGTCATTTTTGATAGAAATTTCGAATAAATCTGAGCCTTCACATTCTATCGCTTTGTAAATATACAGGTGTATTATAACCTATTGTATAATTACGGCAGACTCTGCAACATTTCAAAATTTCATTCTAAATTATTTGCGGAATTGTACGCTTTTTCCGCTTCCCATATATAAGAAAAGCCGGTGGGGGCATTTCGCTTCCCACCGGCTTTCTTATTAGAACGTTATGTGATCTACCAATGACATGCTCGGTATTTGGCAGATTAAAGGCCGGTTACTTGATCAACAACATTTTTCGGGTCCTTGTAACCTCGGCCGTATTCAAGCGATATAAATACACGCCGCTTGAGAGATTGCTTGCGTCAAAATTGACCGAATACGATCCGGCTTGCCGTTTCCCGTCGATCAGCGTTGCCACGTGTCGACCGAGTACGTCATAGACCTGCAGTTCTACGTCAGAGGCCTGTGGCAGACTAAAGTCGATGTTGGTCGTCGGGTTGAACGGATTCGGATAGTTCTTGCCCAACGTTACTTTCCGCGGCAATGTACCGGGTTCCTCGATGGAAACAGCATTCAAATGCTCGGGAACGTAGTTGAATATTTCAAAGTTGTCAATCTGGCCATTGAAATACGGACCGCTTTCGTCCTGCGCGCCGACAAACAGAGAACCGCTACCGGTTGCAGGGTTCACCGTCGCACACGTTCCGCGACTCGCCATAACCGTGTCAGCTTCCGTATCCTTCACCCAGGTAAATATGGTATCACGCACGGTAGACTTGGCGAAACCAAGGGTATACCACTTGTCGGCCTCAAACGGCGCATCCGTCATATGCAGAGCATTACCCAAGAAAGTTTCACACTCATTACCCGGCAAATAGGCGGCCGGTCGAGCTGAACCGTCCTGGAAATAAATCTGGTAGTTACTCTGATAGACGGCTCCGTTACGCTTGGCGAAAATGCGTGGATCTGTTGACTGAGGCACGGAATCCTTAAACATGAACTTTGTCTCGATTCCAAACGAATTCAGCGAGAGGAACGGACTTTCAATAGTAAGCAGCGTGGAATCAGCCGCACTAAAGTTCATGGCGCCGGACTCATACGTTGGTGAAGTGCTGCCTTCATACGCAATGTCCAGTCCATATTGGGAACTGTCAACCGGGTTATCACCGTCGGAAAGGCCGTTAAAACTTACATTCAGCACCTCTGTACTGTCAGCTCCGACCCCAAAAGAGTAAAAAGTCGAATCAGATGGTTCGACTGCACTCAAACCAGCACCGGTTTCAGCTTCAATCCTGTATTCAACCGAAGTACCAATATTCATAGCGGAGAAGGTATGAGTGAAGCTATTGTCCGCTCCTTCTGCCAAGTCTTCGGTTTGCAATTCACCATCATCTATCCGGTAATGAATTTGGGCTTCTGCAATGTCAAGGTCACCAATCGTCTCAATGGTGGAATTGACTTCGAAGGGCTCTCCCGATTTGATCGTCGTTGTATCCGTTTGTAACGTGATAATCGGCGGTACGTTGAATTGACGAACCGTATTACTGATGCGTATTTCATCCATGAAACCGTCCAGGTTCGCAAACAGCGTATCGTTTTGAGGCGAGGTCGCTATAAAAAGCGGTTGGGGCGTATTAACGGGTTCAGAATCTCCGTAATTGAGAGATCCAAAGGAAATCAGCTCCATCTCGCTGTCGTTTTCATTTGGCAACAAACCGGGATCATCTGCATTCTGGTGAATCATCTGAAGAATTACATTCTTCGTGGTATCCCTGATATAAGTCAGGTGAAACCATTGACCAATCTGCATTATGTTATCCGGCGAATCGACTTCCTGCCAGGAACCGCCGTCGTAAAATCCGGTCTGGAAATTCTGCTGGGTCCCGAAGATATTAAAGAAGTAATTGGAATAACAGTAACATCCGTCCGCACTGCCGGGCTTGAAATAAAGTCGCGGCTGACGTCGGTGGTCCTCCTGGGTCTGTCCAAAGGTGAAGACATTTACCCACATCTCCATCGTCCAACTTCCATTCAGATCCAACGCCGCGGTATCCGGTATCTGGATGTGAGACAAGTCATTCGGGCTGTCATTGTCAAAACGAACCTGGTGTCCCAGATCGCCGGCACCATCCATCTGAAGAAAGGATATATTGCCGAAAATCTCAGGTTCACCGATTTGAAAATTTTCCCCGCTTTCCGCATTAAAATTTTCGTTAAAATGCATCAAAAGGACGGTAGCAGAATCCGCCTCGTACGGTCCTCCTATCGGTTCCGTTTGCTGTGCAAAAATCGTACTAGCACTAAAACCTGCAAATAAAAGTATTGCAGGAAGAAGCGTCAGTATTCGCTGTAACTTATTACGCATAAGGTTCACCCTGAATTTAGTTTAGTAGTTAATGCAGCACTCCCTAATTAAAGCAGGAATGCTATTTTAATTGTTTATAATCTAATAAAGAAATGGGTTCAACACTAATTATAAGTATTAAAAATGAGACCTAAAATCAAGCACTGTAATACTTATAAGTATGGCAGGCAAGTCATTCCTGTGCCAGGAGGCTGTCAGACTTTTACAAATCTACTGCAAAAAAGCCGGATTTGGAGAACGCCAGATTGCCGGGTCACCGGTTTATACCTGCTCTTCAGGCCGGCATCACCTGTATGATTCAGATTTGCTATCCCGATTTTCGCAAACGCCCGGGGCGCTAACGCGGGGCATATCTTTATTTCAGCAGAAGCATTTTACGGATTTTGCTGTAATCCCCCGCTTCCATTCGATACATATATACACCGCTGGATAAATGAGCAGCGTCAAACGTAACGGTGTGGTTTCCGGAAGTTTGCTTTCCGTCGACCAGCGTCGCCACTTCGCGTCCCAACAGGTCGTACACCTTAAGCGTTACCTCTTCGGCCTCCGGTAAAGCATACTCAATTTTCGTGGAGGGATTGAATGGATTCGGGTAGTTCTCCTTCAACTTGAATTGCTTGACCTGCCCGCCGGGGTCTTCGTCAATAGGTGTGGTTCCCTCGGTGTGGAATCGTGCGTACCCATACTCATCCCACGTATTCGCCCACTCATTCGGTTCATTATGCACCTTGTCGTAATCCACAAACATCTGGAAGGTCCAGCCGGGTTCCGGGTTGACTCCCGCAAGCTCATTCCGCGGTATAGCCATTTCAATCTGCACTTCCGGCGAGCCTCCCACATCCAGGTTAACTGCCAGGTTCACGGTCGCCGGATAGATGACGCGGCGATTAAATTCATCCTGGTAGTCGCTATTGCCCGGCGTATCCCACATGGGACGGCCGTTATCGTTGAAATCTCGTACTTCCTGGCTCCCGTCAAGCGTGCGGAAACGTTGAAAACGTTCGTCCGCAAGATCTATGATCATCTCCGTATTGCCGGCGCCAAACAGTCGCCCGTCATTCTGAAAGTCGAAAAACAGCCGCGGAACGCCGATATTCTCCAATTCCATTCCCACATACAGAGAGTCCTGCCCGTAACTCATCATCAACCTAGGCGCATAGCCCTGGTCGTGCGAGGTATAATTTACCGTGTCGTTCAGGACGGTCCATCCCTCCTCGATCGTCCCGTCAATTGTGGGTTTAAACTGCGGAATCGTCGTATTCACCGGGTAACGGGGAAAGGCGTCTTCCCCGTCCTGGATACCGTCTCCATCCGTATCCGGATCGGTGGGATCGCTGTAACTGTAGTGATAGAGACCGTCTGTTTGTTCCTGCTTGTCGGTATACCCGTCGTTGTCGGTATCGGCCGTCGTGGTGTCGCTGCCGAAGCGGACTTCATCCATGGGTACATGGGAATCCTTATCGGGAAAACCGTCGCGGTCTGCGTCCCTCGCCTCCATAATCTCGCCCCATTCGAAATTCAGGTCGAGGTATGCCTCAAATTTTTCGAACATGGCGGCCTGGAAATCGTAATGACGTCCCACCGGTTTCCAGGTAAAATCCTGGGGACGATCCCCGTGATCCATCTCCTCGTGTCCGTTAAACCGGTAAATCGCATCCAGCACGTGTTGCATTTCGTGTTCCGCCGTCCATATGACCGCCGGGGGCGTAGGTATACTGTCATTGTCAAATTCGAAAGGATACCCGGCTCCTCCCAGTTTGGGCCAGGTGATCTGGGCAAAGCCCGTACCGCGACCGCTGCCGTCAATATCGGGAAACGGCAGGTTATCGGTCACTCCAATCGACCAGAAACCCGTGGTAGGTGTGGAAAAGCGGAACACATAATCGTGCTGTCGATTAACCACTCCGTATTTTTCAGCGAGGATACGGCCGGTATTGCGGACATTGCCGTTACAACTTTCGGTATTCCAATCATCATTATCGCAGAGGCTGACCTCGTCCCGTACGACGTAAAAATCAAAATTGACATTCAACTGCATATCGGAATGCCGCCAGAAAAACAGATTCGTAAAATAGAGCAGTTTCTGGATATCCTCGATATGCTGCTCGGAAATCGACTCGCCTTCCGCGTTTTTGAAAATGGCGATAGCCGCATCCAGGTTGGCATACTGGTGATAATCTTCCGTATTGGTTTTAGTGGTAACCTTTATTTCATCGCTTTCACCGAACTCCTGTGTATCAAAATTACGACCTCGAATCCGATAATAATAAGTTTGTCCGGGCTCGAGTCGCGAATCAACGTGACGATTTTCAAGGCCTGCAAAATCGATGGGTGCGCCATAAGATCCATCCTCCGTTCGTCGATAAATATTGTAGCCGGCCGTTTGCCCGATTTCCGTATCATAAGCATCCCACTCGAGTTCCACCGTCGTGGGCGTCGTCGAAACCTCCACCCCGGTAATCCGGCCCGTTTCCTTGATCTCCCTCGAATGAGAACTGAAATTGCCCTGGCTGTTTTTGGCCAGTACGACGTAGGCGAAGGACGTATCGGAATTCGTATTCGGATCCGTAAATGAACCGCCGTCTATATTATCTCCCACCAGGGTGTACAGCTTGCGGGATTTACCATTCCATATCGTATCCCGCACGGCGCGCCGGTAAACAGAGTATGTAAGGCCGCTTTCAGCATCCCAGCTTACGGTGCGCTCGTTGTTGTCATTCACCGAGAGGGAAACATTGACCGGTCGATCGGGAAAGTCGGCCTGCTGGAGATCAACCGATTCAAAAAAGCCGTCATCCCGCTGGCTATCCCACGGAAGCGTATCAATCACCGCACTGCCGTACCCCTGTTCACCGATGGAATTGTTCGTAAACCGCATCGTAACGGTGTCGCCCACGGCCACCTCCGGGAAGTTACCCACCTGCGCTTCGGCATACCCCGTATTGCTGATATTTTCCGCGTCGTCGTGCCACCGGGGAGAATTTTCAAAAAGCACCCGGCTGCTATCCCCGTTCAGAAAAACTGTATAGGTCGCCTGCGGAGGAGTGGCGCTGCTTCGTTCGCCGGAAGAGGTATTGATATAGCGAAATAAAAGCGCCTCGTCGGGTTGTTCCTGTCCCACCACCGCGAGCGGCAACAGGATCGTAAAGAATAAAATCGTCACAAGATTCAGTAACCAATAGCGTAGGATCGTTTTCATTTTATCGCGTTCTGTAGAAATTTAAAAATAGAGTTTTATCAGGTCCCCGGTGCCTGTCTTTCGTACCTCTTGCCCCGGGCTGATTGGTCTTCCGCTCGCGGATAGCCAGGAAGCGAAAGTTTTAAATAGGGATCTTTAAAGCTGAGAGCTTTACTAATTATCACCGGGAGTTCCGCTATACACTTACTTGATAATAACGAATTTGCCCGTTTGCACGTTACCCGTTTCCTCATTCTCAACCGTAAACAGATAGATACCGCTGGCAACAGCCTGGTTGACGTTGCTGGTCAGATTCCAGTTTTCAAACCCTCTGGTGGCGTCGTTATGACGAAGTGTTTCCACCAAACGGCCCGACAGGGTAAAGATTTTAATCGTACTATTCGCCGGCAAATTGATGAACTGAATCTGCCGATCCTGCTCCAGCCAGCGCTCGCGGGTTTCGGGCGGTTTTTCCCACGGCGGATCCATGGCATTATAATCCAGATCGCCCCGATAAGGGTTGGGAACCACTGCTACATCCCCCACCTCGTCGGGCGGCGGAGTACCCGGGCTCACCGAGACGGCATTGGCCCGTTGACTGGATTCCTGGGAGGGAAAATTCAGGACGGTATCCGGTTTCGAAAAGGCCGTCACCGTATAAAAATATTCCACGTTGTTCATCAAACCCGTATCCGTAAAATTATTCTGAATTCCCGTATTCTGGCCGAACTGATTATCATCTAAATCATATTCGCCCAATAACGTCCAGGGGCCGCTTGCACTCTGGGTACTTTTATAGACGCGGTACCCCTCAAACGGCTGAGCCACGCTATCGGATCGATCCGGATCCACATAATGCTCTGAATTGCTTCCCCATTCAATCTCAACGCCGCGATTAGTGGGAGTCACGGTTAGTTCGGGGGAAGGCGGTGGAGAAGGGACATCGAAGTCGGGCATAAGACGTTCAACCAGCTCCGCTTTTTCAAATACCTCATTTCTATCCGCTCCCAAAATCAACCCGGAACGCCAGGTCAGGGTATCGCCGACCGACAGGGAATCAATTTGACCGAACGTATGAATCCAGCTGGTACCGGAAGGATTTACCTGATTTTCCTGGATTTGGGTCGATATCATTTGTTCATAATGGGCTTGATCATCTTCCCGGGAAACGCTACTCCAGCGCCAGGTCCAGTCCCATTCATTATCACTTATTTCTTCGCCGCGGTATACCTCCGGCGGCATCAATTTCATGGCAACCGGGGTATATTTTCCCTGGTCGGGTCCTCCTTCAGCATCGTTCCCGATGGCCATCCGGTAGTTGTGGTGATAGGTAGAGTAGTCATCCTGCGAAAAGGAAAAGCCGGCCTCTGTTCGTCGACCTACATTTGCGTTAAAAAGTACGCCCAGCCAAACGTCGTAAATCGGTTCGCGCTGCGGAATAATATCAATATTGAAGATGATAAATTGATCCATTGGTTCCGACGCCCAGGCCCAGCTTCGCTGAATAATATCGATATACATCGGAATATGGTCCTGGTTGTCCAGATTCGCCTGGTTATAATCATTATAACGGGTTACGATGTCTTCGTCCCCTTCAGGCGAATAATTTGAAATGTAAGGATTTTCGGGATCGCCGATATCGATGGTATCCCCGCGATTGATTTTGTAGACTGAATCCCACGGCGCTCCGCTATAGCCCTGCATTTCCTGGGATGCGTTAAAAGCGGGAATATTCGGAGTGGTTACCACCGTATCTCCGTCTTCATTGATACCTCCTATATACCAACCGACTCCGCCGGTATGTTCTTCAAAAGATTGAGGAGGAAAGCGCGTATTAATCAATCCGTCGTAGGTGGTCCCCAACTGGTTGAGGCGACCCTGGTTATTTACGATTTGAATAATTTTACCCACTTCATGCAATTCCCAATCCAGGGTAATAAACTGTCCCAATGCCGGTGCCGTCAAACCCAATAGCAAGAATAGGGTTAATACACTTTTGGAAAACTTTTTCATACTTCAATAAAAATTAACTATTCGCTTAATTGAATCATCCTTATGTACAAAGAAATTTATAAAGAAACAGGTTGGGGAGGTCTGAATCCCCAACCTGCTGTTGAAACGTTATAGACGAGCAATCATTTGACCAGCAACATCTTGCGCACCTTACTTACATCTTCAGTGCTGAGGCGGTAGAAATAGACCCCGCTCGAATATTGCTGCGCATCGAAGGTAACCGAATATTGACCGGCCTGTTGTTTGGTATTCACCAGGGTGGTTATCTCTCTTCCGAGAACGTCGTACACTTTGAGCGTGACGTCCCTGGCACTTGGCAGGCTGTAATTAATCTTCGTAGTCGGGTTAAACGGATTCGGATAGTTTTCCCCGAGCGTTACTTCCCGCGGCAGCTCTGACGGTTCTTCGATGTTTGTGGATACGTATTCAGTGGGTACGGTATTGAATACCTTCACTTCGTCAATCCACCCGCGGAACAGCGGTCCGTCCGGCACGCCGAAGGGTTCTTCCGTATCGCTCAGTCCGCCGGTAAAGGCACCGATTCGGAAGGGACCGTTCGACAGATTCATATCGCCGTCTATTGGGCCGCCGGTTTCCTGGATCAACTCATTGTCGGAACCATAGAAACGGGCGTGGACGGTGTCGGTTTGCCCGATATATACGATGCGATACCATTCGTCAGGCACGAAAACGGAGTCGATACCCGTCAACGAGCCGGTCCGCGTCGGATTCGTACCGTTGGGCACGTAGGAAGCGGGCGTGATATCTCCACCGCCCGTACTCCAGATCTGATAGTTGAAGTTATTCCAACTGGATCCTCCTTCCTTGATCACCAGGCGGGTTCCGAATTCAGGTACGGAATCCTGCGCCTGGAACCAAAAGTCCACGACAAATTCCTCGCTTTTCAGGAAGGCGGCATCCGGATTAGCCACTTCGATGTAAGAAGAGTCGCCTTCGAGATAGAGGGAAGAGCCGGTTCCGTCCGCTCCATTTTCGGTATCTATACTCGGTTGTCCGTGAGCGGTAACGTCAAAAGAGGGACCTTGTTTATTGGCCGGCGGAATGTCATCTCCTTCAAAATCAAGATGTGCCACCTGTCCCGTATCGACTACCGCATAGTTTAAATACGGTCCGGAGGTGTCAGACGCCGCCGTAGGCTTCGTGGCCGCAAGTCCGTTTTCGTTGGTACCTTGCAGGTAGAAATTCACCGTTGAACCCGAATTCAATCCCGGAATATCAGCCGCAAATTCTCCATCGGCATTTTCGCTCATGGAAACGGAATTCCAGCCATCGCCCGTATTATAACGGACTTCCACGTTATCCAACGTATTGCCTTCCAGGTTATTAACACTGGCAGATACCTCGGTCGCCGTATTGGGACGCTGATTATCCGGCTCGGTTATATTCGTAATGATCGGCGGGGTTTCGAAGCTGCGTATTACGTTACTGACCCGCATTTCATCGAGAAAACCGTCAAGCCAGCCGCCCCCTTGTCCGAGGTTGATACCGATATAAGCCGGGGCGTCGGTCTGAGCCGGCGGATGATTCAATATGGGATCATAGTTCTTTGTGGTAAAATACAGCAGTTCCCCCTCCATATCATGGATCGTCTGCACCAGCAGGTTATTGGTCGTATCACGAATATAGGCTACGTGATACCACGTACCGGAGAAAAAGGAATTATTGGGCGAAGTGGCCGCCTCCCATGCGCCGCCGGAAGGAGAGTAATATCCCGTGTGGAAGGCTCTCAAATCGGCCCGCAAGACATTGAAATAGTTTGATTGGGACGGCGTTTCGTCTCCCGGTTTTACAAGCATTTTAGGTCGCCATCTCCAGTCGTCGCTTCCGGTACCGTACGTCAGGAGATTCACCCAGACTTCCATCGTCCAGTTGCCTCTTAAATCCATGGCCGCCGTATCCGGCACGTGCAGGTAGGTGGAGTCTGATGGAGAGTCGTTATCCAGCCAGATCATCTGATTAAATCCGCTACCAATATTGGATTCTGTATAGGTGACACTTCCGTGCGGGACGGCATCGGCAACGTTCAGGTTGGATGCATTGTCCGTATTTCCGTCAAAGTGAAACAGCATTACCGTATTGGAATCGGGTTCATAGGGAGTCATAAACGGCTGCTCCTGGGCAATCCCCTCATGCACTCCCAACCCCAATACAAAAAGTAATGCAGT
>CAYQXO010000083.1:0-13068 GCA_964421495.1 uncultured Balneolaceae bacterium
TGAATAGCACATTAAAAATATTACTTCCGATCACATTCCCCACTGCAATACCGGTCTGTCCCGATACAACCGATTTAATACTAATTGCAAGTTCCGGGGAGCTCGTACCCAACGCAACAACAGTCAATCCAATGACCAGTGGAGAAATTCCCACAGCGGATGCCAGACGAGAAGCTCCTCTCACCAACGCTTCTGCACCTGCAATTAAACTAATAAGTCCAACTGTAAATAAAACGATAGGCATTCGACAATTACCTGACCTAAATATTTATCGGTTCAAAAATTCATTTCCAGAATTTTTTGGAGGCTTTTGATTTTTCAGCAAAGACAATTTTTAGAAGGAAAAAATTGAACATTTTATTAATACACCTTCTATTCTTGCATAAGTGAAAATAACAACAGTTTTTATAGAATATAAGAGTTCTTTGAAAAACCGGGCAGGGCTCTATAAGTCAGTATTTCGTTTGTTTGTCCCTATGCGTTACCTTTAATAAGAATTAGAGCATAAATGTCTTTTTATCTAAAATATTCTACTATGTCAAACAATGAAATCCAATTTGTTGGTAAAGATCAGATCCGTTCTACCCGCAAGCGATCCTCAAAATTCGCTCCTCTTCTTGATGCACTCGAAAAACTCGAGGTGGGCGGACAAGCCATCGAAGTAAATTACAAAAATGATAAACAAGTGGGCTCGATGCGGACGGCTGTATATCAATACAATTCCAACAACGACGTGAAGATCAGAAGTGCCAAGGACTCACAAAATGGAAAGGTGTATTTCTACCGGTAGGAGTGACGATCTGAAAGCAACGTTTTCGGAGTGCGCTATCACTTCAAAAGCATCATTTTTTTAGTTTGCACAAAAGCACCCGCTGAAAACCGATACATATATACGCCACCGGCCAGTCGTGAAGCATCAAACCGGGCGCTGTAACTGCCTGCATTTTTCCGTTCGTTAACGAGTACTTTCACTCTTTTCCCGAGCGGATTAAACACTTCCAGCTTTACCCGACTGTTTTCCGGGACCTGGTATTTGATTACCGTCGAGGGATTAAATGGATTGGGATAATTTTGTTCGAGGATAAATTTTTCCGGTCGATCTGGCCGTAACTCATCCGGTCCGCCTATAGAAGTAATTACCGTATCTTTTCCAACCGAATACCGGGACCCGCTTTTTATCGTAAATTGGCTGTTACTCATAACACCGACGACAGGTTCGCCGACACTGGTAACTACCTCAAAGGTGGCATTGGAGGTGCCCGCCATACCACTGTTGAATGTCCAGCTTCCGATTTGATACTGGGCAAGGAGTGGATCCGCACGGAAAGCAACCGCCAGGAAAAGTAGGATGCAAAGTTTTTTCATAAAGAGTATGCTTTTTGATTATTACCTGTAAACTATCTTCCTGTTATCACGGGCTACCTGCTTTCCGTTACAAATATTTCACCTCCGAATCCCGCGGGATCCACTCCTACGTCGGTTGAAGTACCCGCATTTGTTTTTGCCCATACTTCCACTTCATGTTCCCCGGGTCCCAAATCCTCAAAGACGGCCTTTAGTGTAATATATTCCGTTGTGTTACTCGAAAAAATATAGTGAGGAACGGACATGGATGAGGCATTGCCGTCTATTCGCAACTGATATTCTATCCGTGAAGCTCCACTGAAAGAACCCGATGACACTCTTGAACGGAGAAAAACTTCAATGTTTGAAGAGTCATGTATTTTCTGAAAGGTCTTTGTACCGATATCAAGCTTGGTCCAGGAATCGCTTCGCTCGGTGCACTTCGCGGGAACCGCTCCGCTCGGTGCGCTATCGCGGGAATTGCTGACGTTCGGTGCGTTGACGCGGGTGGAACTTCGCTCTCTACTTACCAAAAAGTTCGAGCTGGTGTTCCTTTCCTTAGCCATCTTCAAATCCGTTGCCCGCTACTCTGATTTATGTCCGGATGCTCCGCTCGGGGGTTACACCGGCTACCGTCCATATATCCAGGACTTCCTCTTTTTGTCCCAGATACTTCCATTCCGGTCCGCGTGCGGTGATTGCCATACTCCATGGCTCATCGGGTGTCCACTTTGCCTGATCTGCCTGAACAACCATTTCCTGCGTATCACCGCCGGCCACATCAAGCACCGGCCTAAACAAGTAGCCCTGATTGGTGCTTACAAGAAAGCGACCCATATGCGACAAATCGATGTGATCTCCAGGTCGCGGAGCTTCCTCCAGATCCATTCGCAGACTTGCAGAATCCTCCTTCATTCTTTCCCTGTAGTGTCGACACAGATCCGGGTGTATAAAGATTTTTATTTGTATGTTCATATATCCCCAAGGTTTTAGATTATGTATAGCATATTAAATGCATACCATATTCTATTCACCTTTCCCTGTATAAGTATTCCAACATACGATTCCGAAAAGAAAACTCTCTCCTCTTCACAACAGCAATCTATAAGATATGCTGCTCGGTTAAGTGAGTCCCTCCGCTAAATTGTAAAACTGCCAAACAACCTGATGTCTCAGACTCAACTTTGAGGCATTTACCAACCGTGAAGCGAAATTTATAAACTGTCAAAAAGTATGATTGGCCTATTTTTGGCACCAATCATAGCAGTCCATATCAGGAAATTTTACCCTGACATTCTACATTTTGATTATTTTAAATGTCAAGATGTGCACTATCACACTAACAAAAAGACAGGCAACTTCCACTAATCGACAAGTGAGGCCAATAAAAAATGCCAGCTTTTAGCACTAATTTTTAAAAGGCAATCCATCAGCATTATACTTACTTTGCTGCCTAAAAATTAACTTAATTACCAGAACAAATATTATCAACCCTGAAATGAAATTACGCGGATTTACATATACCATTGATACTTGATACGCTACCTTCGTTTATCAACTCTCGAGAACCAGTTGCAAAATATATCTTCTTTTATCATCATTCGAGAGGCCTTAGATGCTACATCCGATAGATTTGTATCCGGTAACTTAAGATATTCTATGTATACACTTGGAATTATTCTGGGAACCTTGTTGATCATGATGGGATTGATAGGTTCTTTTGTGCCCTTCATTCCCGGGCCTCCCCTGGCTTACGGCGCCTTGCTGTTACACCAATTTACCGGTAATTTTCCGTACAGTACGCAATTCCTGATTATCTGGGCCGGGGTCACCATTGGCGTGATGCTGCTGGAAAATATTATTCCCGCCTGGGGCACTCACCGCTTTGGGGGAACCCGTTATGGAATTGCAGGGTGTATCATCGGCTTACTCACAGGAGCTGTTTTATTTCCGCCGTTCGGAGTTATACTGGGACCCCTGGTGGGAGCCTTTCTCGGTGAATATTTTGGCGGCCAGGCATCAGACCAGGCCCTGCGCTCAGCCTGGGGTTCATTTATGGGGTTCCTGGCCGGTGCCCTTATTAAAGTGATAACCGTCGGTTTGATGGGGTATTTTTTCGTTGAAAGTTTGATTTAGGTATGGACGACGGGCTCCTGGCCTGAATTTTTTGGTGAGTACAGAGCGAAACGTCACCTGCGTCAGCGCTCAGAGCGAAGCGATTCCCACGAAGTGCACCGAGCGAAGCGTCACCCACGAAGTGAAATCCGGGCTGTATATGTGTAATTGCTCTCGCGGGTTTCGGCAATCGACTTACGGGGTCGACCCTATTTATTTCGTAATAAAGAACCTTTGTCTTATAATTTAATCTACTGCCACATAAAAAATACAACCTTTTGCACTAACAATTTATGAGTCATAATCGACGCGAATTTCTCAAAAAACTGGGCATGGGTACCGCCACTGCCCTTTTTTATCCCGGCCTCCCTCATTTTTCAGAGCAGAATACTCCCAATTTCATTTTTATTTTGATGGACGACCTGGGATATGGGGATCTCGGCTGCTACGGACATCCTTTTAACGAAACGCCTCATATTGATCAGTTGGCATCCGATGGAATCCGCTTTACCCGGGCGTACGCCGCCGCTCCCAATTGCTCACCCACCCGCGCCAGCATACTGACCGGCCAATATCCGGCCCGGCTCGGTATAACCCAGTATTTGCCCGGGAACCGAAACTTCAAACGTTTTAAGACCAAAAAACTGCTGCAGCCTGAACTGCCCGGCGGCATTGCTCCCGGGGTAACAACGGTTGCCGAAGCACTGCAAGCCCGGGGCTACTCCTCCGCCCTTTTCGGGAAATGGCATTTGGGAGAAAATCAACATGCCCCGGATGCTGCCGGATTTAATACCACGATTCACGGGGGACCCTATGGCAACCACTCCAGTATGTTCGCTCCGTATGAACTGGGATTTGATAGCGCCGATGAAGATGAATATCTGACCGATTTTCTGACGCGCAGCGCCCTTGATTTTGTCGAATCCCGCCAGCCGGATCCTTTCTTCCTGTTCCTGCCCTACTATTCGGTTCACAATCCGATCGGAGGCAAACCGGAGCTCGTCGAGAAATATGTGCGAAAAAGCGAAGAAGTTCCGGGCTATGATCCCGAATATGCGGCCATGGTCGAAGGGGTGGACCAGGCCGTGGGACGTTTACGCAATAAACTGCGCGAACTCGATATTCATGAAAATACCCAAATCATTTTCTTTTCCGATAACGGGGGATCTGAAAACTCGGGCGGCAGTACCGGTCCCTTCCGCAAGCAAAAAGGATGGCTATACGAAGGAGGCATCCGGGTCCCATTCATCGCCTCGGGCTACGGTGTTCCCGAACAGGATGAACCAAACCGGGAGATGGTTTTCAGTACCGACTTCCTGCCCACCCTGCTGGATTACGCCGGTCAATCTCTTCCGGGCGACTATCCGGGCGACGGACTGTCTTTAAAACCGGTTATATCCGACGGGGCATCGGTGGACCGCAATACGCTTTACTGGCACTATCCCCATTATTCCTGGTCCGGAAGTCCCCCGACCTCGGCGATTCGTAAAAACAATATGAAACTGATCGAATTCCTGGAAGACGGGAGCATCGAGTTGTACGATCTGGATGAAGATCCCGGAGAAACCGACGATTTATCCGAAACGTATCCCGAAAAAGCGGAAACTCTCCTGCATCAATTAACTGCCTGGCGTAAAAGCGTCGGGGCTAAAATGCCCGAACCCAATCCGAATTATAAAGAGGAATAATCGATGTCTGATGATTATGAAATCTTTGACATTAATAAAATCTTATTAAACTGGTAACCCCCTGTAACAATCGGGGGCATGGCAGCTCTTGTAGATAGAGTAAATAACAAAATAATTATTGCCATGTGTTTACCAGCAATTTTGACCGGAACCGTCTTAATCGTAACGTTTTTAACCATAATAGGTCGCCTGGACCAGGCTCTGGCTCCCCTGTCCACTTTTATCGGAGGCATTATATCGGCCACGGTGGTGGCCCCGCCGCTCATCTCCCTCCAGCAGAGCGGTATCTTTGCCATACTGATTACCGTCGTCGTAATTTCCATAATGTTGGGACGATGGGAAGGGCGCCTGATGTTCTGGAGAGCAACCCTGAGCTTCTTCGGCTTCACTCTTTTCGCCGGACTGGTCAGCTTATTACATCGGTTTGATCCTACTTCCGTTGACTCTTTACTGGTCTTCAGCGAAGCGGTGGTTGACTTATTGCACTCCCTCGGATTCGACTGTCACTTTTTCGAGGACATTATCTCCCGCTAGCCCGGATTTCTTGGTGACCTCAGAACGAAGCATCATCCGCGTCAACGCACCGAGCGGAGCGATTCCCGCGAAGCGAAATCCGGGCTAACTCCCCTTTACTATTTTGTTGCGTCCTGCTTCAGGGAAAAATGAAGATCGGTGATCCTGCGTTTCCCTTCTTGGGCTTCCACCGCTACCTGATAGCGCGCAGGCTCGGAAGTAAGCTTATATCGTTCAAGCTGATCGGGAAGCAGTTGGATGGTATATTTCCCCTGACTGAGTGAAGAGTGATAAAATCGCCCGCTCGGCAGCGTACGTAAAGTGTCCGTTTCTCCCGTGGAGTTATGTATTACAAGCACCTTCCAATGGGTCGGCTCCCGGCCCTCCCAATCGCTGACCGGTTTTCTTACCTGGCCGGAAAGCGTTCCCTGTATTATCATGGGAATCGGTACAAGATTGATTATATGGGGAAACGGTTTTACCTGCACCATGCGATATTTATTCGACACCCGGTATTCGGAAAACGGCTGCAGCTCTACGGCAAATCCCTGTTCTTTGTAGGCCTGATACAAATTATCAGTTTTCCCCCCGTATGCGGACTTCACGGTGCTATTTGACGCTACGATCATCTGATCTCCCTCGATCCACCTCTCGGATTCGTTTTTTATTCCATCCCGATCAGTATCCAGAAAAGGTTTGAATTCCACTTTCCCTTTTTGGCTCCAGGACTGCCTTGCCGTATACAACCTTTGACGATCACGGTTATACCAGAAACTCCCTCCCATTTGTTGCCGGAGGTTCCATTGTGCGCCTGAAACGTGTACTTGCGAGTTAACCCTGCTAAAAGGCAGCGTCAATCGTACACCCGCCGAGGCAGACCAACGTCCGCGTTCGTGAAACGTACCGCCAACGGAAGCCTGCCACCATGGGTTTATTCGTTTATGCAATCTTACTCCGACGTTCGAAAGACTTTTAAACCAATGATTCCACTCGGAACGAAGTCGCATTCGAGTCCCCCGCACCAATGGAATGCCGACCGATGCTCGTGTCCCCGGGGTAACCCGTTTTATCTGTCGTTCCTCGATTCTATAGGTCCAGCCGGGTTCCAGCCTGCCCCGAAAATTCCTCCACTGCAGATTCACTCCCGCTCGGAGATTACCCGACCCTCTTTGCCTGTAGGTAATGGCCCGGTGGGTGAGGTACGTATTACCCGACAATGACCGGTATTGCCATGACCGATTCACCTCTGTCAACCAGGAGATCCTTTCGGGTGCACGGGAATTCACAAAGTTTATTACATCGGAGTTCCGACGTTCGTACCGGACCCGGAATCCCCACTTCGACGGCTGCCTGTAACTCCAGCTCCCCATCCATTCAGCATCATTCGTCACGGCTCCCCCTAAAAAATGCTGTTTGCGAAAGTTCCACAACAGGTTTAAATAAAGTTGTGGGGAACGCCTCCCCCACCAATGGAATCCCCCGGTTTTCAGGGTAACTTCATCGGTGACTCCGTATCCGCCCGACCAGCTGACTCCTCGCTTACCGACCTTCTTTACAGCCGAACCCGCTACAGCATTTCCCGCCGCCAACTCATACCTCCAGGCACCTGCCGGGACCATTTTCGAAGGAATACGCAGGTATCGGACTTCTTCCCGGTATTCACCGTAGGGACCATACATCCTGAGTGCCACGTCATGACTCCCGTATCCGAGGGGGACCTCAAAGGAAACCTCGCCGGATTTATCCGTTTGCCGATAATCAACCAGTCGTTGATTGTGATACAGAGCAATTTCCCGGTTTTGTCGCACGTCTGCTTCCAGCTCATAGCGGGTAAAAGTCCTGTGATTAACCGGTTCATAATTCGTAATATACAATCCTTCCAGGGGTTGTTGTCGCACCGGGTGACCCGGTTGGTCGATCGAGGTACCAATCTGAATTTGCCGGAGCCACCGGTTGTCAGAATTTACTTTTCTCCATCGTCCATTTATAAAACCATAATCCTGGCTTTGCACCATACCACCGGCGCGAATGCGATAG
Organism: uncultured Balneolaceae bacterium; assembly: GCA_964421495.1. GTDB lineage: Bacteria > Bacteroidota > Rhodothermia > Balneolales > Balneolaceae > CAJXOW01. Next base: position 7,698 of record CAYQXO010000083.1, read on the forward strand.
TCGCCCCCGGCCAATATGCCTCCGTGGACTGCAGTACCCATTATATTTTGCCGGCTTCCCGTAAAACTGTTGCTGAATCGCCAATTCGTAATTCCGGGAGCATAAAATCGTTTATCGGCCATTAAAGTCGACGCCTGCGACATCAGCGAATCACTCAGTCGACTCGCCTCCAACTGATTGTTGCGAAGAATTTGACGTTTCTGACGCTGCATATAGGGAAACACATGCGAATTACGCATCCGCACTTTTAAGTCCCTCGGCTCATACTGCAGTCCCAGTTCAAATAGATCGTTCAGGACTTCGATATCCAGAAAGATATCGTCCCCGGCCTTGATGTATGCCTGCCTTTCAAATTGCACACTATTTGCTCCATAAATCCCTTCATTTTTCCGCAAATCAATGGAATATACCTGCTCAGGCAACAGGAAAAATCCCGTCAGAAAATCGGTGTCCGGATTATAATCTATCTTTACCGAAAGTTGATCAAAAAGTCTTACGATCGGGACATAAACCTGATCATGTCGGGTGTAGGCCGCAAAATCCTGTCGCAGTCCCTCCTTATGCTGAAATTGCAGGATGATGCGTTGAGCTGAGGTATTCGGACCCGGATTTGCATGAAGATCAAAGCTGTTAAGCACAATTGCCAGCGTGAATAAAACCAGACGGCTCAGCGGACTTTTTATCGAGAGTTTCATCTAGAGCATCAGGCTGCGGCTCCACCGAACCGGTTCAAAAGGTAATATATCGCCTGGATTACTGCCTATGCGATCGCTGTTGACCTCTATCGTAACGCGGTAGGATCCCGGTGGCACATCCTCCAGAGGGAAACGTACGCTGCGATTCAAATTGTAGTAAACGGCGATATCGTGCTTTTTTTGCAGGATGAGGTCCTTTCCTTCTGTATTCTCAAGTTTGATAAGTAAATTTCCCAGGCTTGCGGCGTTTCCGGTGCGACGGAGATAGGGCTGTACCCGTAATTCAGACGGGGTGCGGCGTATCCCTACAGAATCCAGTACCGGGACCGTGTGCACCGGACCGTGCCGGTAATTCAGGGCTAAAATGGAACGCTGTACCACGTTAAGGCGGGCATGGAGTTTATCGGATGCCGATGACAGCCTTTCCGGGGAAGTACGAGCCGATATCAGCGGGCGGGCCCAGTATTCACCGGGATTAAGCGTATCCGGGGGTAAAACCCCGAATCGTATCGTTTGCCGGAGTCCGGCCGGCAAAGTAAAACGGTAAGGGTAAATCTGAATCCAGTCGGCCGCCGACGGTGCATGGTCCGGTATGGACTCCAGCAGCGTCATTCGAAGATCGCCGGAATCATCGGTTTCCGGATACCCGTAGCCGATGTCCACCGTAATCTCGGCCGCTCGGCTCCCCGTGTTCAAAACCTCGATTCGACCGGTGGTCTGTTCAGTATCCAGATAGACGGCCGGCGGAGCTACGTGAATTTGTGCCCCGGCGCGAGGCAGCATGCCTCCTCCAAGAAGCATACCTGCGAGTAGTAGTTTTTTCATGATATTCTATATTTTCTTGATGTAATCAGGATCAGATCCGTTTCTGCAATGGGAGCTACGCTGTCCACGTAGGCGCCCTCTTTATTTTATAGGATCTGACGATATTTGGAAGTATAAGGAAAACCGGGGCTGACTCGGAGCAACCATGAAAGTCCGACGTGCCCCGGTTTCAGGAATCATGCAGGGTTAGTTGCCGGTGTAGGCAATGTCAAGCGTGATATCCCCTTCGTAGGTTCCGGCCGGTTGATTCCGGGCCGGGGTGACCGTACCGCCGAGCCACAGATACAAATTTCCGCCGGAAGCATCCAGCGTGGTGGTAAACGGCGAGTTCGGATCAAACGAAGAAGCGGTCGTCTGATCGGTTGACGCCGGGGCGTATCCGCCGTCTGTCGATCCGAAAGTTATCGGAAGTGAATTACCACTACCATCACTCATACCGCTGGGAAGTGTGAATGCGGCCGTAACTTCCATACCCGCTTCTCCGCTGATATCGAACTGTGCAGCTTCAGCCTCCGAACGTGAGACTTTTTTATCCAAACCCGGAAATATATTATTCCCGAAATTCAGATTGGTACCGGTCATCTGGATCGGCTGGAGAACCGTACCTGTTGCCTTGACGGTGACCTGGGCGTTTGCTTGCGTTAGTCCGAACCCCGTGAAAGCTATAAGTAGGGCGGCTGATAGATAGCATTTTTTTATGTATTGCATGGTCGTATTTGTTGTTTTGAGAGATTTTTTGTTGTAAGATCTCACGCAGACCCGGGATATCCTCCCGGTCTTATCGCTTGGCCTCTCACACCTTGATGTCGATAATTTTAGTACGTCAATCTTTATGAATGACGACTATAATATTTATATATAAATTTAAAAACAAATATTTTTTCGATTTTGATCAAATTTTTTTTTGGGATTGGTGTCCCGCTTTGTCTCATTCCCATTCCGCGGCTTTTTTACGCTGCTTAAGTACTTAACTATGCTCTCCCCACGCTCTCAGACGATTTGGTCGCCCGTTCCGGGAAACGTACGAAGCTTCAACCGAACCTGTACCCGAGGATCTCATCATACACGATCGCCTAGCCTGCTAATCGTCTACCGTAAAATATCGAAAAGCGGCCGGATTACGCCGGATAGGCTGATCATTCTGGAAGATTTGAACATCCCCGTGTTGATCCGTAAAATCGCCGATACGATACAAGTCGCGGTCAAATCGCTCTTGATAGTTCTTTTCCAATTTCTCTATTTCTCCGGGATCGACCGCAAACATCAAATGGTAATCCTCTCCCCCGTCCTCTGCCAGTTGATATAACGAAAAGTTCGTATTCCGTGCAAAATCCCGCAGTTCATCCGAGAGGGGATACTGTTCTCTTACTATATTGACTCCCAATGAGTTAACCTTAATTATCTCATGTAAATCCGAGGCCAATCCATCCGAGAGGTCAATCAGGGCCTTTACTTCGTTTTGCTTGCCCAGCCAGGACCCGATATCCAGGTTGATCGGGGGACGATAATGGCGCTGAATCAATCGTGTCCGGGTTTTACGTTCCAGGGATTCGCCGGCCTCCCCCGCTCGTCCGAGTTCAAGCTGAAGACCGGCTGAAGCGTCGCCCAGCGGACCCGTTACACATATAATATCCCCGCTTTCCGCTCCGCTGCGGAAACGAATATTATCCTCCCCGACCTTGCCCGTGAGCGTAATGGACACGTACAACTTATCGTCTGAGACCACCGTATCTCCTCCCAATACCGGTATTTGCCACCGTTCACACACCTCGAATACTCCCTCTGAAAAGTTTTGAAGCCAGTCCGTTTTCAGCTTGTTTGGCAGGGCTATGGACACAAAGGCACCCACCGGGCGACCCGCCATGGCCGCTATATCCGAAATATTCACCGCCATAGCCTTATACCCCAGATCGGCGGGATCCACGCGATCCATTAAAAAATGGGTATTTTCGACCAATGCATCGGCAGTTACCAACTGCCACTCGTTCGAATCTTTATTCGCCTTATAGGCAGCACAGTCATCGCCTATCCCGTGGATCCCCGCCGGCAGCGGACCCGAGCGGTTGAAGAATTTGTCAATGATCTGTTTTTCGCTCAGTTCGTCGACCGTCGCCATAAACACTGTATATTAAATGATTTACACATCGATGACTGCAACACGTTAATCCGCGGACCACGGATGTTTTAATATCCTCTTTCAAAAACTGTTTAATATCTTGAGATTGACTATTTTATTGTTATTTATGTGTTTATACAAGATATATTACAATCGACAACGTTTTCCACTATAAATTGCAGGGTAAGATTTCCTCCTGGAATTCGTTTTCCGAGTTTAATCTGCCCGTACACAATTTTTGCAGGTACTTGCTATATTAAATTTCAAAGTGTTAGATAATACGAATGTCTGAAGATACCATTACCATTGAATTTCCCGACGGCTCAGAAAAACAGTATGAATCGGGCATCACCGGTTACGAGATCGCCAAATCGATTTCAAAGGGTTTGGCCCGGGAAGCCCTGAGTATTACGCTTGACGGCGAAATCTACGATCTGGATCTGCCCTTAAGCAAAGGCGGGAAAATTACCATCAATACCTGGGAGAGTGAGGACGGCAAATACACCTTCTGGCATTCTTCCGCCCATATCCTTGCGGAGGCCGTCGAAGAGCTCTATCCGGACGCCAAGTTCGGTATCGGTCCCCCCATCGACCAGGGATTTTATTACGATATTGATTTTGGGGACCGTCAGATTGGGCAGGATGAATTGAAGGAAATAGAGGAAAAATGTTATGAGATGGCCCGCAAGAAATCGGAATTCAACCGTACGAAGTCCACGCGGGATAAAGCCCTGAATTATTACCGGGAAATCGGCAATGAGTATAAAATTGACCTGATCAGGAACTTTGACGAGGAGGAGGAAATTACCTTTTATACCCAGGGACACTTCACCGACCTGTGTCGCGGTCCCCACATTCCCCACACCGGTCGCGTTAAGGCGATCAAGTTGACCAACCTGGCCGGAGCGTACTGGCGGGGAGATGAAACCAGCAAGCAGCTTACCCGGATCTACGGGATTTCCTTTCCCAAGCAGAAATTGCTGGAGGAATATATCGAACACCGCAAAGAAGCGGCGCGGCGCGACCACAAGAAACTGGGTCCCCAGCTCGGCATTTACATGATCGACACCGACATGGTGGGAAGCGGACTCCCGATGTGGCTGCCGAAGGGCACGATTATGCGGCGAACCCTGGAGCAGTTTATGCGGGAGCAGTTGAAAAAGCGGGATTACGAAGAAGTCATAACTCCCCACATCGGGAACATAAAACTCTATGAGACGTCTGGCCACTATCCCTACTATCAGGATTCCCAGTTTTCCCCGATGGAGGTTGAGGATCAGCAGTATCTGCTCAAGCCGATGAACTGCCCTCATCACCATCGCATCTATTCCAATGAATTACACAGCTACCGGGATTTGCCCCTGCGGCTGGCCGAATTCGGCAGCGTGTACCGCTACGAGCAGTCCGGCGAACTGAACGGGTTGTCACGCGTTCGCGGATTCACCCAGGATGATGCCCATATTTACTGCACGCATGACCAGCTGAAGCAGGAAATCAAGGATTGCCTGGATTTGACGCAGCATGTGTTCAGTATTTTTGACATGCCGGTGGACATACGACTTTCCTTCCGCGACGAGAACGAGGATAAATACGGAGGAAAAGCGGAATTCTGGGACCGTGCCGAGCAGGAAATCCGCGAGGTGGCAGAAGAGGAGGATCTAACCTATCACGTCACAAAGGCTGAGGCCAGCTTTTACGGTCCCAAGATCGACTTCATCATCAAAGATGCCATCGG
>CAYQXO010000084.1:0-12954 GCA_964421495.1 uncultured Balneolaceae bacterium
GTCCGGGTCCCCTTCACTTTCATGATTCAACGCCTGAAATTGCTGGGCAAATGCTCCGCCCATGTACACTTTGACTTCCTCGAATTCTGTAGTGTCTACTTTCAGATTTTCAAACTTATTCACGCCGTCCTGATTATACGGCCTGAAATTTTGCAACTGTTTATTTTGTGCCAGTGCATCACTGACAAAGGTTCCCACTAACAACAGAGCCAGTAAAGATCCCAAGTATTGTTTTAACGTATTCATAATAGAGAGTTTTGTTTTAAAAGGTTATTCAGTTCAATATGATTGAGTTCCTGCTTTAAATAATTTCTTTAATTTTGCAACTACACTTATACTTAATGCAATTACCGTACCAAATAACATTCCGCCAACAAACAAATAAGGCTTATCGTTTTTCTCATGATTATTAATCTGTTATTGTACCTTCTTTCCGGCGTGTTTAAATTTGATTTACCATTGGAGGGCTTGGTTGTGTGATTGCCGCCATATGCATCCGTGCAAAGAACTCGCTACTTATTTTTGCATTAATGCAATATCCCTTTCACATTTACATCACTCCGAAATAATTCATTAATTACATAACCCGGTCAGAACAGCATGAAATTATATGTAGCCCTAAAACTGCGTAACGGAGTGCGGTTGACGCATTTCAACGTGCCCAGCGGAATGGGAGATGCGGAAACGGAAATCATGATTCAGGATAAGCTGGTGGAATCCGATCAGTTCCAAAAAGCAAAATTGATAGGTTGGAATACCGACAAGGAGGAACTTCGCCAATACATGCAGCAACGGTACGGCTCTTTTTTCAAAGGGGAAGTGGATTGACCGGATAAGCCGGATTCATGCGTTTCCCGGGACCAGTACCACCTTACCGATATTTCGTCGATCCTCGATATACCGGTGAGCCTGCCGCACTTCCTCAAATGCAAACGTTTTATCCACGTGTGGATTCAGCCACCCGGCCTCGATACCCTCCAGCAGATACTGCATCCACCGGCGGGCCTTTTCGGTTTCGTGCCACAAGTGACCCAGATTAACCCCAAACACTCCCTTGTTTTTATTCATCAACGGTATCGGATGATGAAAAGGCATCTGTAATACCGTTTTCAACAAATTCCATTTTCCCGACCAACCGCTGCTTCCCTTCCGGCTGGCCGAGGCCACCCCAAACATACCGAGCCGGCCCGTCGAGCGAAGTGCCCGATAGCTTTGTTTCCAATGGGCACCGCCCCGGGGATCGATAATCAGCTCAACGCCCCGCCGGTCGGTCAGCGACTGCACCACCTCATACCAATTCTCCTTATGATAGTCGATCGTTGCCTCTACCCCTCGCTGCCTGAGAAACGCATGTTTATGTCCGCCGGCCGTACCAAACACCGTCGCCCCGAGGTGAGTAGCTATATTCACGGCCGCCAGTCCCACTCCTCCCCCGGCATTGTGAATCAACACCGTTTCATAGCTTTGCAGCGATCCCATCACTTCAAGCAGTACATGGGCCGTCATATAGTTCACCGGGACGGCTGCAGCCTCTACATAGGAAAGCGAGTCCGGCTTTACAAATACCTGAGAAGGGGAGACCGTTACGTATTCCGACTGGCCCTTAAAGCGCGTCATAGCCACCACCGGCTGACCAATCCAGCTATCCTCCACCTCTGAACCGACTTCCTCCGCGATTCCCGATACTTCATAACCCATCACGCAAGGCTTGGAAGGAGCATCCGGGTACAGCCCTTTCCGGGCCTGGATATCGGCAAAGTTCAATCCCGCCGCCTCAACCCTAATCAGCAACTCCCGGCCGGATGGTTTCGGTTTCGGACTTTCCCGGACCTCCAATACCTCGCAATTCCCGTCGGTCCTATTAACAATTTGCCTCATAATTATCGCTTCCCGGTTTTAATAACTAGGAGTCCGCCTGTCTTTTACAAATCTACAACAAATAGACAGTTGTCGGGATATCTTTTGACCGATTTTCGTTATAAACGATCCACCATTTTACCTCAATATCGGCCAAAATCCGCCTCAAATCGAACTTCATTTCGTTACGATCCGAAAAGTCCGACAGACTCCTGAAAATTATAATTTCAAATCAAAACTTACTTCATTGTATATACAAATCGCAATTCCTATTTTATCATCGATCAAAGACAGTTTAAACACGATGAATTCTTCATGGCTCAGCCTGCATCCAACTCCCGATCGTGGGTACAATCCAATCCCGGCATTGCAGTTGTTGTAATCCTCTTTCTTCTTTTGACGGTTATCAGCCTGTACCAGGCCCTTTGGAAAGTGACCGCAATCTCGTGGATCGCCTTTGCCGCGATGGCACTGGCGCTACCCTTTGGAAAGCGCCATCCGCAAAAAGAAACCTTGTCGGGATTAATAGCGGGCTACGGGTTATCCAGCGGCGCCATGATCACCAGTGCCTGCATATTTCTGGTCCCTTCCGCTATCGGACATCATCCCGTTTACGGGGGATTCGGTATCGCGTTTGGCGTTATGGCCGGATACGCCATTCACACACTGACGCATAATTTAACTCACCATACCGCCTTTACCGAACCGGTGGTACTGGAATTATCGGTTCATGCTCTCATGGCGGGACTGATTATTGGATCCGTTTATGCTGCAATGCCCGAATTGGGGCTGTTACTGGGCATCGCTATCGTATCGCACAAAAGTCCCGCCGGCTATGCGGCCGCGCGACGTCTGGCACGACGAGAAAAAGGCACGCTGCAAATGCTTATTCCCTCCTGCGCCATCGGGTTGACGGCCCTCCCCGTCAGTATGCTTTCCATTCCCGAAAACGCTATAACCAACGCCCTTATATTCGGCTTCGCAACGGGCGTTTTTATTCATGTAGCCATTGACTTCCTCCCCGAATGTGAAATCGGCGGCGAGATATTCAAGCATGCCGACCAGGATTCGATTTCTCACCACAAACTCGATTTCTATCGAAAGCGAGCTGTACTGACCACGTTCGCCGGCGGCCTGCTCGTTCTTCTGGCCTGGAGCTTGTTTCATTAATACATTGATGGAGTTCTTCAAATAACCCAATATACCCGGGAGTCTGTCGGACTTTTCGGATCGTAGCGAACAAAGTCCGACAGACACCCAGGTAAACCAAAATCAATCGTTTCAATGACTACCCGGAAATTTCTCGAAGCTGCTTTTCACGGACAGGTTTTCTCCGTCCGTTCAGCCGTTGAACAGGGAATCGATGTCGATACCCAGGATGAAGAGGGACAGTCAGCGCTCATGCTTGCCGCTTACAACGGACATACCCGGCTTGTGCGTTTCCTTTTAAAGCAGGGTGCCGATGTCAATTTGCGTAACCAGGATGGTCGCACATCTTTAATTTATGCTGCCAGCGGTCCTTTTCCCGAAACAGTAGACCTCCTGTTACATCACGATGCCAATCCAAATATTACCGATAAAATAGAGGGTTGGACCGCCCTGATGTTTGCTGCAGCCGAAGGTAATACCGATGTTGTCAAAACCTTGCTCGCCCACGGAGCAAAACCGTCCATTACCGACGAAGATAACGATACGGCCCTCGATTTTGCCAGAGACAACAATCATCAAGAAGTCGTGGAACTTTTATCTTAGTCGGTTGCATGACGCATTTGAGTTTCTTATTCCTGTAACATTCCTCCGGGAATACCCGTGTTACATGCAGCAGACTTTGTCTAAAATGAGGGAGGTTAAAGATAGTTGTTTTCTAATCCGCCCATACTACTAATGCGAAATGCCGTTTTATCAGTTTCGAGAGGCATCCCACAATTCCACGTTGGATTTGTCATCGCCATGGACTTGCAGCATACCTTTTATATTATCGGAATCCACACGCCCATTAAAAATGTAATCCGTATCAGAAGTATTGGCTTTGAATCGGAATCGCCGTCCTTGCAGCACGGAATCTTCAACCTCTATCGTGTCTCCATCCCGGGTTAGTTCAAGTTTTACCGTCTGAAAAATTTGTTCAACCTGTAAACTAAAAGAGTGACCGTCTGCCTCCCAGGTCCAGTTACCACGGAGATCTGCCGGAATCACCCAAAAATAAATATCATGGTTCTTTTTATGTAACGTAAAGGTAGACGTCTTGTCATAGATAAATCCCGGTTCGTCTTTATCGGTCGACACCCGAACGTGTCGGTCGGGTTGCCAATCTCCCATATTGAACCGATGAGAAACCACTTTGGTTCCCGGCTCAAGCTGCTTCAGCAATTGAGGACGTAAATCCAGATTAACAGAAGGCAGCAAATAAAGGGTAACCACCGAAGCCCGGCTCACGTCCGTTTTAAATAAATCCTGTTCTAAAAATCGAACCTGGTCGGATACTCCCGCCGCTTTTGCATTAGACCGCGCTTCCCGGACCTTTTCAAGATCAATTTCAATTCCATGGCCATCCGCACCGGCACGAGCCGCTTCAATGACAATACGGCCATCGCCCGACCCAAGATCTATTACGTAATCTCCCTTCTGAACTTCCGCCATATCCAGCATTTTCTCCACTACAGGCTTGGGAGTAGGCACATCGGGAACATCTTTATCGTCCTCCTGCGCCTTTGCCTGCGTCACAATAAGAAGTAAAACAATTGTCCAGCCGATGACCCGCTTGGCGATATAAAATGATCTAGACATCTTTATAAATTTATATTGTTGCCGGTTTGGATTATGAAACACTAACATACGAAAAACTGATAGTTGGGCAAATATTCCTTCATTTACTTCTCCCGACCCCCGGCAGTTGGAGAAAACCGGCTGTCGCCTCATCCGTTGTACTGTCGAGGAAACCCGTAAATGCAAAGCGCTTTATGAACTGGATACATAAAATCTCTTACTGATAAACAAAAAAGGCATTGCACGTATACCTCACCCGGCCTCCTGATTACTAAAATTAAAAGCCGACTGGAATACCTACTTTTCCTTCGGGAACGTAATGTGAAAGCTTGTTCCCTTTTCATTTGCTGATTCAAAAGATATCTTCCCGTCAATCTGTGAAGAGAGATTCTTCACAATTTGCATTCCCAGACTTCGGTTTTGCAAATCGAATTCCCCCGGCAATCCCACCCCGTCGTCAGCTACTGTCAGAGTTATCTCATCCTCCCCCTCATCCAATGAAACCTTTATGGATCCCTCCTCCCGTTCCCGAAAAGCATGTTTATAGGCATTGGCTAACAACTCTGCTGTCATCAAACCCACCGGAATCGCCCGGGGAAGCGACAGGGTCACATTATCCGCCTCTACTTCAACCTGAATCTTTGTTTTTTCCGTCTCATGATAACTTTCCACGCTTTCAGCCAATCGCGGCAGGTACCGGTCCAGCTCTATAGCAGATCCGGTTTCACTCTGCTGGTAGAGCTGTTCGTGAACCAGGGCCATCGACTGTATACGGCTGAGGGCATCTTTCAATGGGCGACGAACTATTGGATCCTCCGATTTCTCCATCTGCATATAGAGTAGCCCTGTTATAACCGCCATATTGTTTTTGACGCGATGGTGAATTTCCTCAAGCAGGGTTCTCTTTTCGTTAAGTTTCTCCTCCAGTTCTTCCCGATAGCGTACCTCGTCCGTTACGTCAATCACGTCAACAAAAATTCCATAGGTATTTCCCTTTTCATCCACCATTGGTTTATAGACAAAGTCCATTTCCAATTCATACCACTCTTCCTTTTTCGTATCCCATAGTTGAATTGCCTGTTCCTCTCCATAAAAAGGTTCCCCGGATTCATATATTCGGTCCAGCAAGTCCGTAAACCCCTGATCCACAATTTCCGGGAAGACCTCTCCCACCGTATGTCCTATAAATTCCTTCTTCCGAAACAATTTCCGATAACTTTCATTAACATAGGTAAATTGATGGTCGGGGCCTTCAAGGAGGCAAATTGCCGAGGGACTTGTATGAACCATCTCCTTGAATTTCTCCCGGGATTCTTCCGCCTTTGCCCGCAAGGTCCGTTCCTGTTCAAGCAGCTTCCGGTTTTCCTCCTCCAGCCGTTTTTGCTCCCTGATATCCGTATAGATGCCGAATATAAATTTTACCTCTCCTCCTTCCCTGACCGGCGCACCGCCCATTAATACGGGGATAGGGTTCTCCTGTTTATCATATCGAACAACTTCTTCCTGGTAAGTTCCACTAAGATATTGCTCGGTCAGGTATTCGGCATATTTTCGTTCTTCTTCGGTTTTAGTCAATAAATAGTCAATATTTTTGTCAAGTACCTCCTCTTCCTCATATCCGAATGTTCTTTCAAACGCGGGATTGACCGATTTGATAATTCCCTTGGTGTCAAACACCGCAATTGCCGAGGGATCATTCTGAAACAGCTGACTGAATTTATGGTACTCGCTTTTCAGTTTCTCTTCCGCAATTTGTCTTTCCGTGATATCGCGCCCCACCGTCAGAATAGCCTTTTCGTTTTTATACTGGATGGGAGTGGAACGCAGTTCCAGATGCCGTTTTTCGCCGTCAACCCGTTCTATCGTAGTAGGTTTGGGAGGAGTATCTTCTCCTTCCAGCACTTTCTTCATATCTTCTTGAATATCGGAAAAATCGGGACTGGACTTCGTAAGATCCAGGATATTTTTACCAATTAAATAATTGGGATCCTCCACTCCATAGATTTCGGCTCCCGCCGGATTTACAAATTGAATTGTTCCCTTTTCGCCGGTTGAAATCAAAATCACATCGGGATCCTGTTGTACGAGGGTGGCCCACTGCTGCTCCCTCTCTTCTATTTCCCGGCGCGTTTCGACCTGGTCGGTAATGTCATTCTGAACCCCGATAAAATGCGTTACCTCTCCCTTGTTATTATGGATGGGCGCTATTTTCAAATCATTCCAAAAAAGTTTTCCCTCCTTCGTATAATTGCGCAGTGTTATTCTGCAAGAGGTCCCTTGATCAATTGCTTTTTCTGTCGTCTCGATTCCCTCCTGATCCCGATCATTTCCCTGTAAAAAACGGCAATTTTTCCCGAGAGCTTCTTCCGGGGGGTACCCGGTAATTTCGGTAAATTCCCGATTTACGTAAACAATCGGGTTGTCCTCTTTCCGATTATCTGTGATGATGATGCCGGAATTCGCGGCGTCCATCGCCTTCCGATACTGGTAGAGTTGATCATTCTGTCGATTCAGCCGTAACGAATCCATACGCAGACGTTTCAGACTTTGCATGCGAAGGTCCAATACTTTTGCCTGAATGGGAACTTCCACGATCTCATCAATTGCCTGGAGGGAATCTCTCGACAACTGCTGTGCAGAATTCTTGCTTATCAGCATTAAAACGGGGAGGGTCAACGGAGCCTGCTCGTTACGAATATGTTCTATATCGGCACGGATATGCTTCCAACTCTGCTGATCTGTTATGCATATATCCACCTCGCGGGGATTGTATGTTTCCTCATCAACAACATGAAAAGAAGAATCCAGTTTATCATTGACCAGTTCTGCATCCCGGGAACGATACAATTTTAGCAGGACATTCAGCTTGGCCTGTTCATCCTCCATCGATGCCAGCTCATTTACAAGGTCTGTTCCATCCATAACATACAATTAAATAAAAGATTCAGATCCCATCGTATCACCAGGGAAATAACAATTCAATTATCTTTGGAACCCTTGTTAATAAAATCCGGTGAGCCTGACAAGATACCTCGCATATCAGTGAGTGGTTTCCCAACCTTCAGTCCATAACGCGTAATACTATAGCGCCGCATCGTTTTCTCATAATCAGAAAGCCGGTTTTTAAGTATGCCGATCGCCTTCTCTATTTCACCCCGGTTCTCCATAAACCGCAGGAAGATGACGATATCCGACATATAACTGATACCGACCTCCGTAATTTTGAAATCACCGGTTATAGACTCCACCTCATTAATCAACAGCAACGAAACGCCTTGTTCCTTCAGATAGGAATTCAGGGGCTGCAATGCTTTTGCCATATCGTCCACATCCGACATTAACTTGTAGCCCCGGATGCTGTCTATCATGATAATACTGGTCCCCTTTTCTTCCACCTCCCGCTTGACGGCATTATTAAACTGGTTGAGCGAATATTGATTCGGGGAGAGCTCAATAACCTCGAGAGCGCCGGATTCCAGCATACCCCGGATCGGAATACCGATCGCTTCGCATCGCCTGACCAAAATTTCCTTTTTCTCCTCAAACATATAAATAACCGAACGTTCACCCCGGCCGGCCGACTCCTTCATAAATTGCATGCCCAAGGTCGTTTTTCCAACGCCGGCAGGTCCCGTAATCAACGTCGCACAACCCCGTTCGATTCCACCGTGAACCATCTCGTCAATTTCCGGTATCCCGAAAGGCATTTTCTCGTAGGAAAGCTCCCGCTCACCCTTCTCAGGTATCAGCTTGGGAAACACGCTCATACCCTCCGAGTTGATAATATACGAATGTTTCCCGCTGCTAAAGTCCGCTCCCCGAAGTTTTGAAACTATGATATGACGCTCTTCCGTATCCCATTCAAGATTGATAACGCCGTCAACCAGAAATTGCAGGTCGTCATCCGGAAATTTAGAGCTGGCCTCCGAAACCATTAATACCGACTGGGCCTGTTCTAACAGGTAACCGGTTAAACTAAGAGCATATTTGTGAAACTGGTAGTCCGAGGGAGAAAGAAATCGAAACTGGGTCAATGAGTCGACAAATATCCGCTGCGGTTGCACCTGCTCCACTTTTTCCGTGATCTGATCTATGAGCGGGTCCAGGTCGATATCGGCATCCTCAAAAACTACGGACGACTGGCGCTCGGTAAAGAAAGAACGTCCCGGAGTCAGATCCAGGAAATGCATGTCGTCCATGCCAAACCCCATCGACTCGCCATTTCTTATGATCTTATCGCTCACCTCACTCAGCGATATGTAAAGTACGTCATTATCCTGTTTCAAACCTTCCTGCAGATAATGCAGACCCAGCGTAGTCTTCCCCGTACCGGGTCCACCCCGTATCAGGTAGGAATTCTGGTCGAGGTATCCACCGTTCAAAATCTGATCCAGACCTTCTATGCCCGATGAAAGTTTCGAAAATTCCACTTCTTTCTTGCGGTCACTCATAATTTGGATGGGGTTGCATTTGGTATTTTTTAAATTTTTAAAAAAATAAGCCCGGTAAGAACAGACTGTAACTCAAACTGAGAACCTATAATGAGAGGGTTCCCTGCTACAAATGAGCTACACGCACTTATATTCAAAGATATCCAAATAAAGGGAAGGAAAAGCGGGAAATGTGACTTATATCCTATGATGACTTTTAAATAAACGACATAAGAGCATACTCGATTTGTCGCAAGCTATGCTCCCCTTCCACGGTACAGTATTAATATATATTAAATAAGAACATTAATAAAAGTTAATTTATTTTGCAGGATATAGAATATGGGACGTGGTAAATCGGTCCGCCCGCAGTACTCGTGCAAAATCTATCTATATGTGACTACTCAAATCGGCAAACATTACAAGATTATTGATTCGGCTTGCTTTCTTCGGCCAGACTCTGCATTTCACTGGTCATTATAAAGAGGGGCTTCATATCAAAACTTTTGTAGAAAGGTCGCAGGCGTTCGGTGTTATAATGTTCATCCACATTGACCACCTTATTCGCACTGGTCACTACTTCGATCGGCACATTATCGTACCGTCCGTTTTTTAGCACAACCAGTCGCCCGTGGATACCCTCCAGAATCAAGTCCAGGGCCAGGTTCCCGTACGCCATGGGTACGATGGAGTCGATAGCGTCCGGGTCGCCGCCGCGGACGAGGTATCCCAGTTTCTGATTGACGGTTTTAATTCGTTTGCCGTTGTTAAACCTGGGCGATCGCTTTTTCAACTCGTCTGAAACCAGGTCCCCGATCCCCCCCAGTTTTTTGTGACCAAACTGGTCGGTCGTTTTGTCTTTAAACACCATCTCCCCTCCTTTAAACATCGCACCTTCTGAAATCAGAACGATGGAATAGTTACTGGGATCCTTGCGCCGATCCTCTGTCAACAGCTCGGCCAGGTGATCCATCTCGAACTCATGCTCCGGAATCACGCACCGGTTCGCCGCCCCGGCCATCGTCGGAAGCATGGCGGTAAAACCGGCGTATCGGCCAAACACTTCTGCCACCAGGTAGCGCTCGTGTGAGCCGGCGGAAGTCCGCAGGTTATTAATCATGGAAACTGTACGACTCACGCAGGTACTGAAACCGATGCAATAGTCAGTACCGGGCACGTCATTATCCATGGTTTTGGGAATGCCCACCATCTTCACTCCCTTCCCGTATAGATGAACGGCATATCCCAGCGTATCGTCTCCTCCAATGGGAATCAGATAGTCTATATTCAAATAATCCAGATTTTTCAGCACTTCCTCCGTCAAATCATTGGATTCATCATCGTACGTATCCTGTAAGTGCTCCGGAACGTCGTCTTCAGGAACTCGACTGGGATTGGTTCGGGAGGTATGCAAAAAGGTTCCCCCGGTGCGAGCGGCCTTGTTAACCACATCTTCACTCAACTGTTGATAGTTATTACTGTTATCCGCGCTCTTGTCGCGTTTAATGTCGATCAGCCCGGCCCATCCGCGCCGAATACCGATCACCTTATATCCCTCACGCAGCGCACGAACGGTTACCGCCCGAATGGCCGGATTCAGTCCGGGGACATCCCCACCGCCGGTTAAAATGCCGATTACACCCTTAACGTCCTTTACATTGCTCATAATTTACTCCCGCTTAGATTTACATCAAAGTAACTGCCAAAAATCTGTCGTCTTTTCTCCTACGGGAAGTTAAATCGGGCAAATCCCCCCTTTTCCTCCCCATATTTTAACAGATTTCCGGCATAATACCCGGATGCTTCAGTTATTTTGGTTAGTCTGTTATACGAATCCTTGCTTATGCCGTAAATTTCATTCCATCCCCTGCGCTATAAATTATTAACCAGCCTGCAGAATTTTAAGCCATTAACGAACAATCGATTCCTGCCCATTCTTGAATCTAACCCACAGCTTATCTTATAAATTAGTTCATTTTGAATATTGATGAAAATTATCAAAAAATGGAAACGCTTTTAGAATATTTGCCCCTTCCCCTGCTCCATGTTTCAAGGTCAGGCAATTTAACAATCTTTCCATTTCAAATTCAATATTTATGCTCGTTCCCTCTTCACCACTGTCGATATCCAGCGAAACTTCCAGTTGATCAATGAGTTCGCGCATCAACGGATTACAAATTTTTTGAAACTTAATGATGCAAACCACGTATAGTTTATCTGAAATTTCATAATCGACTCACTATAACAAAGGCAAATCAAAAAATACTAATTATGAGAGTCTGGTTACGTCAGAAAAAAGGAGGAAACGATCTTAAGAAACACTACTTCTTGGTATTGCAGAGCTCGCTTGCAGTGATTCTCAGCATCTTCATATTCGCTTTTAACATCAATATGGCAGGTGATCGGACAGACCAACGTACCGACCCAACGGATTCCGGGGATCAAGATGCAATTGAAATCAAAGAAGTGGTTCAAACGAAACAGGAAAAGAAACCCCCACGTCCCTCCACACCGCAATCTCCTGTGGAAGTTCCCAACGAGGAAATCATTGAAAGCAAAGCCCGGGAACAACTAAAGCAACTGGATCAGCAGGTCGGTACCGGACAGAAAATGAGCATGCCGCCCCCACCCAATAAAACGCAACCTGAAGAGAAGGTATTCACCGTTGTAGAACAAGAACCCCGTTTAATAGGCGGAATGGATACGTTGCAGCAGATGATTGAATATCCGGACATGGCCAGGAAAGCGGGAATTCAGGGACGGGTCTATGTGCAGTTTGTAGTAAACAAACAAGGTGACGTAGAAAAACCCAAAGTTCTGCGCGGACCCGGTGCCGGACTGAATAAGGAGGCGCTTCGCGTAGTCCGGGAAGCTCAATTTCGTCCCGGTATCCAACAGGGACATCCTGTTAAAGTAAAATACACCATGCCGATAATCTTTCAACTTGATTCCTTTGAAAAGTCATAATTTGCAACCTTTTTCAATACGCTTCAGATGCTCGTACCTATCCCTTCTGTAACCTCAAACTTTAACGTCACGGTGGTTCCTTCGTCGACTTTCGAATCGATATTAATGGAGCCACCCATACTTTCGGTCAGCGTTTCCACCACGATCAGTCCCAAACCATAGCTCGGTTCTCCAATAGTCCCCTCACGACCCCGTCCCGTCCACTCAAATAAATCTTCCTCCAGTTTCGGTGGTATTCCAATCCCCGTATCCAGAATCGCAATCGAAAAAACTCCCTGACGGTCTCCTTCTTTTTCGTAAGCCAGGGAAACCTTTACCTCTCCTCCCCGGGGCGTATATTTCACGCTGTTGGAGACCACATTGCTGAGAATCTGGTACAACCGATTTTGATCGATTTGAAGAACGGGAATGTTTGACTCTTCCTGAGATGAAATTTCTATATCCTTCAACGCCGCATAGTATTGATGAACATTAAGAACGTCACTCACAAATTCCACCGGATCCACGTCTTCAAAATTTGCTTCCATATCCTCCAACCGGTGAATCTTGTTATCGAGAAACTCACTAATCATAGAAAATAACTGTTCGCCGCTGTTCCTGATCGTAATAAGCATTTCCTCCATTTCATCCGTTTCCAGATCCTCTTCCAGCATAATTTGCGAAGCACTGACGATTCCCATGATCGAATTCCGCAAATCGTGACTCGCAACACGCATCAAGTCATCTTTTTTATTATTGCTCCACTCGAGCTTATTCCGCTCTCGATTCTGCTCCATCACAAACACCATTTCATTGGATAAAACCCGTAGTCCTTCTCGTTGTTCCGAAGTCAACTGTTTGGCATTTTCATCTGCTACCCCTATCATGCCAACGATATAACCATTTGAGGTGATCAAAGGAATCACGGCAAGATGAGACCATACGGGCTCTCTTT
>CAYQXO010000085.1:0-12905 GCA_964421495.1 uncultured Balneolaceae bacterium
GGTCGATTATCGATTGCATTATACTCAACAGGTTTATTCAAAAGAGCAAATGCGGCATAGGAACGATCTAATCCCTTGGCTTTTCCATGGGGAATAGCGAGTCCCTTGCCCACCCCGGTTGACATAATAGATTCCCTTTGTAGCACGGCCTCCCGTATACGTTCCAGATCTTCCTCGCCAACTTTGGAATCCAGTGCATCGATGAGTTGATCCAGTAATTCTTCTTTGTCGGATACGTCCAAACTGGGATTTATTGTATCCTTGGCCAGTAAACTTACAATATTCATAATGTTTTTGGATACCCGGAACATTCAAATGGTTACATTTAATATTTTGGAATATACTGATGCAGGTGACTATGACACAACATTAATTCCGGGATCAATATTACTTTTGGGCGGTTCCCGATAAGCCCGTTTGGGAGGCCCCTGGGATAACCGGATAGCCTTATTTTTTAAAACTGAACCTCCCGGGCGCGCTTACTTCTGTCATTGCAACGGATAATTTGTTACCATACCTGTCATGCATTACTTCCGCCACATACGAGCAGTCATCGCAAAGGACCTGCAGCTTGAACTACGTTCCAAATATGCCCTTAACACGGTTTTGGCCTTTGTGGGATCCTCTCTTTTGGTTACGCTGTTTGCCTTGAAGGCGCACCAGCTGGAAGCCGGTCCACAAAGCGGGCTAATCTGGATCATTATATTGTTTGCAGCGCTGTCAACGTTGTCGCGTTCATTTGTCCTGGAAACAGAACGTCATACGATTGACTTGCTCAGACTTCACTGCGACCCGTTCACTATTTATGCAGGTAAATTAATTTATAATTTTTTATTCTCTCTTTTCGTCAATCTAATAACCTTTGTTCTCTACATATTGCTGATCGATGTAACCATTCAGAACTATCCGGCTTTCTGGACCACCCTGTTTCTGGGAACAGTGGGAATAGCCGGAGTAACGACGCTGATGGCCGCCATCGTATCCCGAGCGGATCGCAGAGGAGCCATATTTTCAGTTCTCAGTCTGCCCTTGCTGATCCCCCTGATATTAATCCTCGCACGTACCACCCGGGCCTCGGTAATTACGGGAATATCCGGGGGATTCACGAATGATGTGGCTGCACTGGTCGGATTTGCAGGCGTTACAATCACCGCCGGAATATTACTGTTCGATTTTATCTGGAAGGACTAGTCGTCTGTCGAACTCTCGGTAGAGATTGTTGAAAAACCGGTGCGAACGGTTGTTCTGAGAACTAAAAATTTTTCAAACGAATCAAGTTAAATGATGTTGAAGTATGAATTTGCCGGCAACTAACGTTGATCCGGCAAAGCCGTTAGAAAAAAATTTCGATCGAAAGAACGACCGTTCGCACCGGTTTTTCAACAATCTCTGATAATCTACTGCGAAAAGTCAGGGTCCAGGTTACTCTAAAACATACGCAACGTTGAATTTTATGGATTTTTCGTCTCTTGACTTCACATTTGGCAACCGTCGGCTGATCGGTCAGTCCAACGTACGCGAACACTTGACACGCACCTTGAAATCGGGTCGCCTGGGTCATGCCTATCTTTTAAGCGGTCCGCCCGGCGTCGGTAAAAAGGCTTTTGCCCTGGCCCTTGCCGAACTCGTAAACGGTATTGACAACCTTACCGATTTAAAGGGTCAGGACAGGTCAAACAAGTCATCCTGGCTTCACCACCCGGACATTCATCTTTTCATGCCTATTCCGACCACGGTATCGATGGATGAAATGCGTCAGCGACGGACCTTGCTGGCAGAGGATCCGTATGAAATCATTGACTTCAGCATGCGTCCCTCGCTTGACGACAATGAGGATACCAAAAACCGAAAAGCATTATATGCGGTCGATTATTTTCGAGATGACATTAAACCGGCGGCCCGCTTAAAACCCAATGAAGGCGAGCGATCCGTAATTATATTAACGGATATTGAAAAAATGCGTAAAGAAACCGCAAACGCTTTCCTTAAGCTGCTCGAAGAACCATCGACGGATGTCATGTTTATCCTTACTACATCACATCCGGATCGCCTTTTACCAACCATCATTTCGCGATGTCAACATCTGCAGTTTACCTCGTTGTCGAACCGGGAAGTTGAAGAGGGACTCATCCAGTATGACGACCTGGAACCGGAAAATGCTCGCTACCTGGCCAAAGTTTCAGGGGGTAATTACGCAAAAACCCGTTTTTATGACCTGGAGGCGATTCAATCGAGTCGGGAAGACATCATCAACTACTTTCGAAATTCCTACGCTTTAAAAGCTACTGAACTCGTCGATACGGTTCAGCGCTGGCAGAGCAATCACAACCGGGAGGGGTATATCACTTTGCTGGACTTGATGGAGTTGTTCATCCGTGATTTGATGGTTTACGACCATACCCGCAACAATGAATGGTTGACGAACATAGATGAGGTAGATACCATTCACAAGTTCTGTACAAAAGTCCCTGACGCCCGGTTGGAAGAGATGCTTCAACAAATCAGCCGGAGTCGCAGCATGATCTATCAATATGCCCAGGCCAAACTGGTCTTCACCACCCTGGCCTTTCGTCTTGCTCATTTGATGCGGGGAGCGGAAGCTCCCATTTCGGAACAACATCCCTGGGAACATCTTCCGGCTTATATTGAAAAGTACTGATCTCCCAATCTGCTTTTTTACAAAAATTTATTTGATACGCTAATTCCATGATTCTTCGCCCCTATGAACAACAAGCTTTTATCTTTTACCAAAATGCAGGGCACCGGCAATGATTTTGTTGTTTTGGACCTGCGTACCCTTGCATGGGATCAGGATCAACTGGTCACGTGGTCATCCCGGCTATGTAATCGACGTTACGGAATCGGTGCCGACGGAGTACTGGCCCTGGCCACTTCCGATCGAGCAGATTATACGATGATTTATAAAAATGCCGACGGAAGCGACGCCGGTATGTGTGGAAACGGAGGTAGATGTATGGCCCGTTACGCCGTGGAACAGGGGGTAGCCGCCCATCATCGATTTCAAGTACATGACCAGGTCTACCGTGCGGAAGTTAACGGCAAACAGGTATTATTACACTTTCCAGCCGAAACAAAAGTTCAAGCCCTGCCCGACCCCCTGGACGGTTACCAGGTATATCCCGGAACCGAGCATATCGTACTGTCGGTCGATGAGTCTCTTTACAAAGATAACGATGCACTATATCGACAAGGCCGGAAATTACGAAATCATTCACACTTTCAACCCGTGGGAACAAATGTTAACTTTTTCCAGGGTAATTCTGAACAGTCACTCTCCGTTCGTACCTACGAACGGGGAGTGGAAGATCTGACGCTGGCTTGCGGTACCGGTGCTATCGCCTCCGCTCTTACCTGGCATAAAGTACAACAAGGCGGGGACGGAAATTATACGTATACGGTAGAGGTGGACGGAGGAACACTCCGCGTCTCGTTTACCTATGATCAGGAGTCGGATCTATATACTAATCTAAAATTGGGAGGACCAGCACATTTTGTATTTGAAGGAAAGTATTATATCTGAACAGTCCGCAGCCGGACTATTCACGCTGATTCTATTCATATTTTTCGGATGTGCTTCAAGCCAGAACGGCGGTGCTAACAACGCTGGTTCCGATAACCAAAACTCTAATTCTCCATATTACCGTACCCTTGACCAGGGTTTTGGCGTCACTCCCCAGCAACCTTCGCCCTCCTATATTAAAAGCGTACAATTATATAAAAGCGGCAACAAGCGAAATGCCCCCATTATTCAATTAAAAAGCGGGGAAACCTTATCACTTGAATTTGACTATTTGGACACGGACGCCCGTCAATTTAAAGTCCAGATCTCTCATCGAACCCCGGAATGGAATGAAAGCATACTGGCTCGCAATTTTTACCAAAAAGGTCTTTTTGAAGATCAGATCAGCGACTCCTACATGAGTCGTTCCCGGCACCCTGCCTATCAACATTATTCCTACCAATTTCCCAACGATAACATTCAGTTAAAAGTAAGCGGTAATTACTTGTTAAGCATTTCTGATTACCGGTCAGGACGCACCCTGTTTTCCCTCCCTTTCTTTGTTTATGAGAACGAGGGTCAGTTGAAAACCTCCATTGAGAATATACCGGCACCTCCAGGGAGTATCCGGCGTTATCATCAGCTATTCGGGGAGTATTTCTACCCCGATTTTGTGGGTATGCCTAAATTTGACCTGTCTTTCTATTTCGTCCAAAACGAGTTCTGGGGGCGCTATAAAAAGGTGGGAGTCACACACAATCAGCAAAAGAGAATGAACTTTCATGTCACCCGGGACAATGCCTTTATTGCCGATTACGGGTTCAAATACCTTGATTTGAGGGAACTCAGCCAGGACGGTATAAATATTCGCGATTATCAACCCGGCCACCAGCCCCCACACATTATACTCAGAAGAGATATCCAGGATCTATCTCCCTCAACCGACGCCGGCCGAACAACCCGTCACGGCTTTCCCATGGATGATCGTCAGGCCCAGTATGCCAATGTTTTCTTTTATCTCGAAACTGCAATAGAAATTCGTCCCCGTGATGAAATTTATGTGACCGGCGATTTCAACAACTGGATGGTAAATGAACAGAACCGCCTCACCTTCGATCCCGACGAAAATGCCTGGGTGGGCAACGCGCTGATTAAACAGGGGCAATACTCATACAAATATGTTATAGTCCGCGATGGTACGATACAGGATATGCTCCTGGACAACAGCTACAGTCTGAGCCGGCAAAAATATTTTGGTTTAGTCTACTATGAAGACCAGGATATGAATTACCAGCGACTCTTGCAGCTTCAGTCATTCGAATCGGATTAAAAGTCTATTCCAATGGTAAAATAGTGGATGGGGTCGTTACGAAAGCCGTTCGCCGTATAAGGCCATCCCACATCCCAGCGAAACGGAAGACCCAGCAGGATCGTACGAAGACCGAAGCCCGCCCCGATGAGGATATCGCCCTCTCGTACGCTTTCTTCTCTAATGTTACTTGGATCAACATTCGACGGAATCTGTGAAGGATCATCGTAGGTCTTCTCGTTGACCGGGTCCACATATTTGTTCTTCAATTCACTGACTTTAAAGTCAAGGTCGCTTGAATTTTGATAAAATCGATACCCCTCGTCACCTCTCCGGCGGTTGCCGATCGAATAGTTAATGTCCATACCCCAGGCCGCGCCCGCATCAACAAAAGCTACACCCTGTATATTATAAAGGGGCAACACCGGCAGGGGACCGGGCAGAACCGCGGCAAACAGCGGGAATCTGAACTCGGCGTTTACCAGGGAAAAACGGTTTCCAAACAGGGTATTGTATCGATAACCGCGCATGGGAAGGGCGGGCAGCGTAAAAAACGTATCTTCCAGGCGATCCGTCGGGATCTGGTTACGCGCCCAACTTTGATTGATCCACCCCATCATACCTCCCATGTAATAAGACTGGGCATCCCGCCCGAAAGAAGCGGCACCGGATGCACGAAATGCAAGGCTGTACCGATTGCCCAAACCAACGTAATGTCGCCAATCTCCCAGGGCCGAGATAAACTGAGCCACCCCTGAACTAATCGGGGGACTGCTGGTAATGCTCAACGAGTAACGAGTACCTTTTTGAGGTGATAAGAATCCGGGAAGAGTATGGTCGTTGGTATAGGTAACTTGCGGATACAAGAAACTGGATCTTTCATTCTCTGTCCGATCCAGACCCAGAACGCTGAAGTCCTTCGATATGGCAATAACATTAACTCCAAAATCCAGGCGCTCAAATTTGTTCAGCGGGTATTGGATATTCAGTCCGCCGCCATAGTATCTAAACCTTAACAACTCACCATAGAGGGTCTGGAAGCGATTCGAAACATGAAAGAAATTGGCAAAATAATTGGTCCGCTGCTTCATATATCCATACTGCAGCATGTAATTGCTGTTACGGAGGTCAAAAACCAGATTACTGCCAAACGCTATGCTGTGATTCCCCAGCAAATCGCTGTACATCAACTGGGTCATTCCATAAGCTCCGTACTGGCTTGACAAATTACCCGTGGAATAGGTAATGTCCGGTGAAAATTTCAAGCGGTACTTTTGCGGAATATAATGCCCCTCTTCCGTCTGGTTTTCTTCCGCTTTGAATTCATCGGTTGGATCCTCCTGGATCAGGGAATCATTCTCCGGTGTGTCCGCAAAGACATAATTGCGGTAATCTATTGAATCATCCTGCTTCGTTTCCGCAGTATCCTGCCTAGTCTGTTCTGACTTTACGGTATCGGCGACTTCTCCCTCATCTGCATCTCCGGTTTGGCCCGTATTCCGCCCAACATCATCAATCGTGGTTCCCGGAGCCTGATCGGATACTGCGAGACCGGCTACATCGGCCTGTTTCAGATCGCTGCGGTCTCCGTACATCTGCAATGCGTATTTAGTAGCCGGAACCCGCTGGTACTCCGGCTCTTTTTCGCGCCGTTTAGCCCACTCATTAGGCTCCAATTCCTGATCAATCTCCCTGTTAAAGGGCGACTTGATCATGTAAATATCGAGATATCCCTCGTTGATGGCATTAACCGCCAGGCGATTGCCGTCGGCGCTAATCGACATCTGCATGACGCCCGACTGCAAATTAGTCAACGGTACCATGGTTCGGTCGGTCAGGTTCAGGCGGTACACATTTGGAATGCCGTTTTGATCCGATATCAACACCAGCTGTCCTCCCTCGGTAGAAGTCGGTTGATACTCGTTGGCCCGCGGCGTTTTGGTCAGCCTTTCTGCTCTCTGGCTTCCCAGCCGGACCCGGTAAATATCTTTCTGATAGAGGTTTTCATTGAGAAGCTGGTTGTAGTCCTGTTGAAAGCTGTTTAATTGTACGTTATCTCCCCGATCGGAGACAAAAAATACCGACTTTGAGTCACCCGACCAGGCGGGTTCTTTATCCGTAAAAATGTCATTGGTCAGGGAGGTGAATTCCTTCGTTTCCAAATTATATACGAATATATCCTGGTAGGGTCCCCTGTTCCCGTCAAATGCAATTTTATCTCCATCCGGCGACCAGGCGACAGACCCGACTGCGTCCACCCTGGAAAAAGCTATCTTGTTGACTTTTCCCGTCTCATAATCCACGATAGCCAGTTGTTCCATTCCTTTTGACTTTGTGGAAAGGGCTATCTTTTCGCCGTCGGGCGACCAGCTCAGATTCGGATTAAGTATGTTGAGGGATTCAAAATTTACATTATCCTCTCCTTTTATCAACGTCTTGAGCCTCTCCCCCGTAATAGCACTGATCACCACGACGTCAAAATACCCCCGTTTATTGGTTATCATGGCTATCTTGTCTCCCTTCGGAGAGATGGCGGGGCTGGTGTTGTAAGTGCCCGCCTTTTCCCGTTCCGTTACCAGGTCTGCAAAGTTATCGAGGTCTTCTCGCTTGGCCACCTCCGGAAAATACCGTTCTTTCATAGCCTGTTGCCAGCGCTCGGAGAGTTCCTTTATCGTAAGTCCGAGCGACTGCTTGATCCCGGTCTCGACACTGCGTGCTGCCTGGATGTTATGAAAAATCTCGGAAATTTTTTCGCGGCCATACACCTCTACAATATAGTTCCAGATCGATTGCCCGCCGCGATAGGCGTAATATCCCCTTAATTGTGGAATCGGGGGCAGGTAATTATTGATTACCGCATCCCGGATGAACATATCCGTGTTCGAGTCCCATCCCAGCGCCGTGTATTCAGCGATACCCTCCGAGAACCAGAGGGGAAACTCAAGCTGGATATTATTTCGGACGATAGACTGTACGGATCCCCCGTAAAACATATCGTTCATCATGGCGTGGACCAGTTCATGGTGGAGGGTCCGCCGGAAATCTGCATAGTCTCCCATAAAAGGCAAGGTTATGCGATTTTTCCAGCGATCAGTAACGCCACCGATTCCTTCTGCGTCTACGGGGAGGGGGACAACGTTAGTCTGAGAAAAATCGTTATGCGAATCGTACACGATGATATTGATCCGGCTGGCAATTTCATGGTCGAAATCATCACTCAGCTGTTTATAGGCCGACTCCAGGCTCTGAACGGTGAACTCTGCCAATTCGTAATTCATGGATCCGTAGTAGTACACGTCGAAGTGTTCCGACTGAATAAACTTCCAGTCGTGTTGACTGTACTGAACCCGGTTTTTGCCAAATTGAAAATACTGGGCATATCCAACATGTAAACCCGCAACACTCCATACAAATAACAAAAAAGGAATGCATATGGAACGAACGCTGAGGAATCTGTCAGATTTCATAGGCAAACAGGTTATTGAGGATTGGACCCAACCAGGTTGTGATTATTAAACTACAAAATAATCGGTTTTATTCTATGCCAATACCAGATCGATATTTCTCTCTTCTATATCTGTCCGGGCTACCTTGACACGCAACTCGTCGCCCAGCTTATATTTTTTGCCGGTCGATTTACCCACCAAACAATGTTGTTGTTCGTCATATACATAGTAATCGCCCGTAAGATCACTCATACGAATCATTCCCTCACAATGCATCTCTTTCAGGTCTACGAAAATTCCACTTTCTATTACGCCGCTGACCACACCGTCAAATTCCTCACCGATGCGTTCCGATAGATATTCGACCTGCTTTAATTTAATCGATGCGCGCTCGGCATTCACGGCAGCCTGTTCGCGCTCGCTTAAATGATTCCCCATCTTCTCCAGTTCATTATACTGATAGCCGGGCATTTTGTCAGAATAGCTCTTGAGCAGCCGATGCACCACGACGTCCGGGTACCGCCGAATCGGACTCGTAAAGTGGGCGTAGTGGGTAAATCCAAGACCGAAATGGCCTATATTCCGGGGACTGTACTTGGCCTTGGCCATAGCTCGCAGCATCAGATCGTTCACACTGAGTTCCAGGGAGGTATCCTCCACCTGGCTCAACACATTGTTGATCGTTTTAGCGGTAATTCGCTTCTGATCCAGTGTAAAGTCAATACCTATGGGTTTAACATTTTCCCGGATGTTGGTAAGCTTCTCGATATCCGGCTGATCATGAATGCGATAAAAGAACGGGTAATCATCCTTGGCCGATTTTCCCTGCTCGTCTTTTTCACGTTGCCGATCCACATGCCATGCAACCGTTCGGTTTGCCGTTAACATACACTCCTCTACGATACGATGGCTGAACGTTCGTTCTTTCAGGGTTATATTCAGCGGCCATCCGTTCTCGTCAAGTTCAAACTCGGGCTCAGACGTTTCGAAATCTATCGATCCCTCTTCAAACCGCTTATCCAGCAACGTATGTGCCAGTTTGTCAAGTAATTCGATCTGGTATTCGAATTCGCGGTCCGCCTCTTCCTCATCGTCCAATACGGCCTGCACATCTTCATACGTATAGCGGCGATTGGAATGAATAACCGTCTCGTCAATCGAATAGTCGACGACCTCCCCGTTCGGCTTAATTTCCATGAAGCAGCTAAAGGCCAGCTTGTCTTCCTCGGGTCGCAGACTGCATACCCCGTTACTCAAGCTTTCCGGCAGCATGGGAACGACCCGGTCCACCAGGTATACACTGGTGCCCCGGTCATACGCTTCCTTATCCAGCACCGTATCGGTCTGCACATAATGGGTGACGTCCGCAATATGTACCCCCAGGTAGTAATTACCGTTGTCAAGCATCTCAATACTCAAGGCATCGTCAAAGTCCTTGGCATCTTCCGGATCGATCGTAAATACTACTTTATCCCGGATATCCTTTCTTTTTTCATATTCTTCCTCTGGAATATCCTCGGCCACCTTGTTAGCGAAATCTTTAACTTCCCGGGGAAAAGAAGCCTGGATTTCATTTTCTGCCAAAATAGAAAGCAGATTTGCATCATTGGTACCACTTTTGCCCAGCGTTTCGGTAATAATAGCTTCCGGGAGCGCCTTGGGATGTGACCAGCCGTTTAATTTAAAAATGACTTTCTCATTCGGCCGGGCACCATTCAAATTTTCCGGGAGTATAAAGAAATCGCTGTTCGCCGAATTCTGGTCGGCTTTAATGATATAATTGTCTTTGCCTTTCTTCTTTAATACGCCCACATAGAACTTGCGCCCACGTTCCAGCACTTCAAGCACCTTCCCCTCGATGCGGCCACTTTTATTCCCGCGGCTTTTAAATACTTTTATGCGTACCCGGTCATCCGGCAATGCCGTACCCACATTTTTCGATGATATGCGGATATCTTCCTCATAATCCTCAACGTCAACATAACCGCTGCCGTGACGGGTGATATCTATCACGCCTTCCAGGACATCACCCTGCCTGGATTGCTTAAGCTTAATGCCGCCACCGCGTTGTTTCTCTATAACATTCTTATCGGACAGCTGGTTAATCGCCTGACGCAAACTCTTATCTTCTTTCTTTGAGTCAATCTGCACGGCGTTCTTCAGCGTATGAAAAGGCAGGGTCGAATCAGGATTATTATTCAGAATGTTAATGATAATATCTTCAAAAGTCTCTACATTTCTATTGTCAGACATCTATAAATAAACTTCATTAAAAATTTTCCAATTCCAGTTAATAAAAACAGGCTTTAATGCTTTGTTAAACGTAGCTAACTTAAACTAATTATATAAACGGAAAATTTGCGGTTTCTCAAATTTTCAATTTTTCAGCTAGTCTGCTGTATCGCTATCCCGGCTTTTTTCAGCATCCGCAAGATCATCCTCCTGCTCGCGTGAACCTTTGTCACTCTCTTCCGTAAAGAGGCCTTTAACTTGATTAAAAAGCCGTCGGGTCAACCCTTTCCATGTATTAAACTGCACGCGGGCCTCGACCCCTGCACCATTCAAATATTCGATCTGTGTCTGGGCATCGGTAATCGTACTAAGCGTTAAATCCTGACGGTGAAACGCCTTAACCGAAAAACTTCGATTAATGCGGTAGGTGGCTCCCAGGTCACCCAGCGTACTTTGGGGACCTGTTACCTGTCCCTCTCTTCGGAGTACCAATCGATTATTATAGAGCCTCAAAGCAATTCCAAGATCAACCTGATTGTAAGCGTTCAGGTTGATATCCACATCCAGGCTGCTTATATCGCTGTTTAGCAGCGAATTAATCTGGTTTGATAATAACGGGCTGAACACCTGATTAGATAACAACGGATTAAGCACCATGGAACTTCCCGACAGATTATCCCCGAAATAGGGTTGTTCGGTCGCACCTCCTTCCCCCGACACCGGTATGAATTCTCCGGTAAGCAGCAAACTGGTTGCCTGCAACAACTTTTGTTCATCATCGCGATTCAGTTGATTGATCCGATTTGCGATGGCCACATTCTGAGAAATATCCATCGTATTGGGTAGCCGGAAATAAAATTCATTATTAATGGCACTCAACGTACCCGTAATATTCAACACCAGATCAACCGGGATATTTTGAAGGTTTCCCTGTGCTCTTCCATCCGTTGAACGTCTGCCCATCAAAGAGTTTACCGAGGGGCGCTCGTGGTACACTGCCGTTATATCCAAATCGGCATTCATGGGATCTCCCCGCCAGCTCAATCTACCTCCGCTTTCCAATGTAAACTCTCGCGTAAAAATATCACCACTTACAAATTGATAGGATCCCCGACTGATATAATAAGTCCCAAACATGCGCACTTCTTCATCTTCCAGACGTATATTCAACTGGCCGTTGCCCCGTGCAGTAAGTATTTCGCCCGTAACCGGATCGAATATCAGTTTAACCGTCGTATTTTCCGGGGCATTGAACTGCAGATCCAGACGGAATCGTTCCGTAAAGGTTTGGTCTTCGTCTTCCCCATTTCCATTCCTGTCTTGATCTTCCGTTTCTCCCAGTCCGACGCCCTGTTCTGTGTCGAAACGGTCTACAAAACGTATAAAGCGATTATCCTCATTCAGCTCCGTCTCTTCCAGTAACGGAATGGAAAGCTGAGACTCCTCGGATACCGTAATGTCCTGCGTAGTCCGGAGAAAGGGATTTTGATTGGTGCCCGACAAATGCACACGTCCGCTTCCATACATCTTCCCAAAAAAGGGTACATCCTGGTCCATTTGATTATTAAGAAACTGCAGCCTGTTCAACGACATGGACAGGTCAAAAAACTTTACCGGCTGAAAATCATTCAGATCCATACGTCCTGTCAGTGAACCCGTACCTCCGTGGTGATCAGAAACTTGAATCTCGTGAAAGACAAGACCGTCTTTTTTATCAAATTCGATGTGTCCGTTTACCCGGTAATTGGTATTCAGAAAAGCGGTATTGGCATGAACATCCTGAACATCGAAGTCGGCATGAAAATCATACGAATCCATCGTACCCGAAATCCATCCCTTTCCTTGCGCACGTCCCTCTACCTCATTCAGGATATCAGGTATAATTTCCCGCACCACCCACATATCAATTTCACGAAAGTCCACATCAAATTTAAATAAATGATCCTTTGAATCACCTAATGCTGGAGGTTGCAAATATCCTTCCATTCGAATATCCTGTCCAATTCCGTCGTTTTGCTCAAGATAGTCGGCATATTTCACCGAATCCGTACGAATGTCAATTTGTGTATTAAACAGCTTGTCGGTAGGGCTGTACACGCTCTGAAATTGTACATCACCGACCAGTCGGTCATTCAACATTAATTCGCTAAGTCGAATTTTTCCCTCGATGGCCGGTTGAGAAGTCAAGGAACGCGTATAAAAATCACCGTCCAGCGTACCGCTGAACTGGACGCGACCACCAATCAGCTCTGATATACGTCGAAGCTTAATATTCTGAAATTTATAGTACACGGCATTATCCAGGTCCTCACTGAATACGCCGTCAATTTGAACGTGTTCCTCCTCGCTGCGAAAGCGAAACTGATCGAATCTGACCTTGCCCGAACGAGTATAGGTC
>CAYQXO010000086.1:0-12665 GCA_964421495.1 uncultured Balneolaceae bacterium
CTCTGGCAAATTAAAGCATTTTTCCTTCTACTTTGAGCCGTTCGAAAAATTTTTAGTTCTCAGAACGGCCGTTTGCCCCGGTTTTTCAACGAGCTGATGCATTTTTTGTGTTATTTTTAAAAAATTTGATCACTTTATTATAATACAAGTGCATAAATTAGTAGATTTACATTGTTTCCAGCCAACTACGAATCATGCTGCAACAGTTTCACGAGTTGCCAATTATCATGCAACCTCCTGAAAATCCTGTATATTAACTTAATGCGGTATTTTCCATATATTACTTGAACCACTATACATAAACGTTTTCACAGTTAAGGGGACTCCATGAGATCAACAATTCAATACGTTTTACTTGCTTTTTTAATAACGGGATTTGCGGTCGCCTGTAGTTCGGATGAACAACAACAGCCTACTGAAGAACAGAAGCAACAAAAAGAACAGGCCAGGCAGGACAGTATCGAGCAAGCCAAAGCCGACAGCATCGCACGGGCCAAGGCAGACAGCATGGCACAGGCCAAACAAGAGCAAAAGGAAAAAGAACAAAAAGAAAAGGATCAGCTAACGCTGGAAGATATCGCCTTTAATACCAACGGAGCATTTTCCGTGCAGGTTGAAGCCTGGCGTTCAAAGGGAAAAGCCGAAGAACAGGTTTCCAAATGGAAAAAACGGGGATTTTCCAATGCCTACGTTATTAAAGCGGGAAAAGAAGAAAGCGGCGACATCTGGTTTCGGGTACGACTGGGTAAAGTCGGGGATAAACAAACCGCCCAGCAGCTGGCAAAGCTGGTACAGAAAAAGTACAACGAAAAAACCTGGATCTCTGAATCAAAAACGGGAACCTGACAAGAGGGATTCCCAATTCCCATTTTAGCTTCCGGCCACCGGCCTGCCACTTTTTGAAAGGGCAGGGGTGGATCAAACTCCTGCATATCTCCGTATTGCCGCTACAGGTCTCCCAATCACTCCCCCTGCTGAAACTCTGCTGCCGGCAAAAAATATTCTTATCGCTGCTTCCGGCAGCCCGGCAATTATACGCTTTTAGCCTCCGGCATCTGTCGATCTCCCCCGGGATATAAAAAATATTTTCAAGCTCCGGTTTTAGAAGTACCCTCTCTACCCTCGACACGATATTTCTGAAAATGATGCATCTTTTTGGATGAATCCTCGTATACCATCGGTGAAACCGTGGCTGAGCTTTTTGAAACACCGGCGGCGTCCCGACAGCTGTCGGGACAGAAATATCCAGCCGTCTCCAGCTCTATTCCGATGGTGCCTTATGCACTAATTGTAAAGGACTCTTCAATTCATTGCTTTTGGCTGCATAATTCAAGTGCTTCTGAACCCCCGCCGCCGGTGTTTCAAAAAGCTCGAGCATTAGTTCAAGAGGAGCAGCACAGAAATTGTTGCTTGAAAAGAATTATTTCCGGGTTAATTTAATTATACGTTAACATATGAACGTTTTTTATAACCAAACAACATCCGGACGTTTGCCGGTACAATTTTTTGCGAGGAAGCATCCGGCAGACTTCTTGAATGCATAGTACCAAACAGTTGCTGCAGCAATGACAAATTTCTCAATCAATCACCGCAAAGTACACAGCCTCGATGTTCTCGAACTGAAGGGCGAACTTGACGCCCATACCGCACCCCAGCTCGAGAATCACTTAAAAAAGCTGATCGACGAAGATCAATATCATATTATCGTTAATTGCAATGACCTCGATTATATAGCGAGCGCCGGCCTCGGCGTCTTCATGGCTTACATTGAAGATATTCGAAGCGAGGGAGGGGACATTAAACTTACCAACTTGAGCGAAAAAGTTTACAATGTATTCGATCTCCTTGGATTTCCCGCTTTGTACGATATCCTGGACGAGGAGGAAGAGGCGGTTAAACAATTCCAACAAGACTTTAATACGTGAGTACGTACGTGTCCACCCCTGACCAAACACATAAAATAACGGTGCAGGCCTCCACCGAGCACCTTGCGGAAGTGCGAGATTTCGTAGCATCCTATGCTACGAAACACGGGATTCCCGCACACGAAGTGGATGACGTACGACTGGCGGTCGACGAAGCCTATACGAATATTATCAACCACGCCTATCAAAACGATCATTCTCAATTTGTGGAAATAACGATGGGCTCGGATGAAAACGAATTCTGGATCTCACTCACGGATAACGGCAAGTCATTTGATCCCACCGACTACCCGGAACCCGACGTCCGCAACAAAATAAAAGCCAGGGAACGGGGAGGGGTGGGCGTATATCTCATGAAAAAACTGATGGATCGCATCGAGTATTACAGACGCGAGGATTCCAATGAATTGCGAATGGTAAAAAAACTTTAATTCAGAATTTTGTCCGACGATCCACAACCTTACCAGGATGCCCATAGCCGGTTTGAGCTGAAAACCATTCTGGAAACCGGCCGGGTATTGATCGAATCCAACGACCTGGAGTTCATCTATAACAACCTCTTGCTCATTACAATGGGAAAGCTGACCATTTCCCGGGGTGCCATCCTTCAGTATGATCCTGCCGACGGCAATTATCGGGTTCAACGCCGAAAAGGCCGCTTCTCGCTTGCAGAAGGAAGTTTATGCCCTTTACCCGTAAGCGAGAAGCAAAAGGAGCAGTCGATCCTGCATCCGAAAGAGCTGAAAACGAACCTGGAATTCAACGCCTCCGACCACTCGCTGCTTGTTAATCTTCGCACCAGCAATTATCACCTGGGCTTTCTTTTTCTGGGTCCCAAGCTGAATGGCAATGCGCTAAATGAACGGGAACGGGATTTCGTGGAAAGTCTCGCACTGATGTCCTCGGTCGCCATCTCCAATTCCCGCATGTTTGACGAAATCAAGCGGACCAATCGTCAGTTGGATCGCAAAGTATATGAACTCAAAACGCTTTTCGAGCTGAGCAAGGATTTCAACCGAATGGTGGAACGGGAACAGATTGCCCGTACGTTTAAATTCGCCATGCTCGGCCAACTGTTGATCCGAAAATTTTTCTTTTTCCTGGATACCGGTGAAAAACGCCACATGATCGGCAGCAGCGGCATTTCGGAAGAGCTGGACCAGCAACAGATTGACCGCCTTTTTGGTCTGGATGAGGAAATCATCGAGGTAACCCCCGCCCTCAAAAAGAAGATCCCCTTTTTGGATCGCCACAAAATTGAGGCTGTTATCGGACTGCGTTTTCAAAACGAAAAACTGGCCGTGGTAGGTATCGGCGATCGGGCGAACGACCAACCGTTCACCGAATCCGATTACAACTTCATAAGCTCGATGGGGAACCTTGCTCTCCTCTCCATTCAGAAAACTTTTCTCCTGGAAGAACGAATCGAAAAGGAAAGGCTCGAGGAGGAACTCGACATCGCACACTCGATCCAAAAGGGACTCCTTCCGTCTCCCCTGCCCTCCATTCCCAACCTGGAATTATATGCTGACACCACCTCTTCCCGTCAGGTTGGAGGAGATTTCTTTGACATCATCGAACTTTCCAATGACAAACATCTTCTCACGATCGGAGATGTCTCCGGCAAGGGGGTGCCCGCTGCTCTTTTAATGGCTAACCTGCAGGCCATCCTGCGCACGCTCAAGCCGTTTGAGATTAGCATGTCGAAAGCTACCGGCTATATGAACGATATAATTCACGACAATACTCCGAGTGACAAATTCATCACTTTTTTCTGGGGTAGATTTGATCCCGAGACCCGGAATTTCACCTATGTCAACGCCGGCCACAATCCTCCCATTCTGCTGCGCAATAAACAGGAAAAACCCACAACCCTTGAAGAGGGTGGCCTGATTCTCGGTGCGATGCCTACGCTCACCCCCTATGAAGAAAAAAATGTTCAACTTGAACCGGGCGACCTGCTGGTCCTGTACACGGACGGGGTTACAGAATCCATGTATAAAGAGGAAGAATACGGGGAACAGCGTTTGCTGCATTGTATTTCGCGTAACCGTGACCTGCCGCCCCACACCCTCTATCAGCGTATACTCGAGGATGTTTACCGCTTCTCGGACCAACCCCAATTTGATGACCTCACCCTTATGATTCTTCGGGCAACCTAGGGAGTCTGTCGGACCATTCGGATCGTAGCGAAAAATCTGGCAGCCATCCAGCAAGTTTTACATTTCTCCGACGACACCCTTCATGAAATCCTCATCCGATTTCCTCCGGTTTTCCGCCAGGGTCAGGATTGTCTTGTATGTTTCATAACGATTGAAAATCTCTCGTACGTAGTTCACCGTCTCGACTCCCCGGCAGAATCCGTAGCGAGCATCTTTATAATAGCGACGCTGCATAAGTTTCAGAAGCGCATCGGCGACATTTTCCCATTTATTGGGATCACGATTTTGATCAATGGCCAGTCGACGGGCATCCGCAACGTGGCCCTGACCGGCATTATAAGCGGCCAACGTGAATTTCCATCGATCGGTGGTATCCATGTAAGAGTAATGCCTTAGATGCTCTTTTAATATCCGAACGCCTTCATACAGATTGGTTTTCGGATCGTACAACATATCCAGTTGCTTGACTTCGGAAAAACGGGGTATGATTTGCATCAATCCCACGGCTCCCGCCCAACTTTTGGACCTGGGATTGAATTGCGACTCCTGTGCCACGATAGCAGTCAGCATCCTCCAATCCATCTCCGTGGAGTCGGCTACCTCTTTGATCATGCTGTCATAGGGAGATAATATGCCGGCCGAATTAAACTGGTTCTTGGGATTAAAATACTCGGCTATATGCTCCCCGCTTTCAAAATAACGGCGACGCAATATATTTAAAAAAGACGACCGTTTGGGCGGAGCATCCGATTCCCGCAGTCTGAAATGATTTCTCAGAAAATCGTTCATCTTTTGTTCAAGCTCTCCCGCGTTCTTCCTTATCGCCCAGGCCACCGTGTCATTACGGGCGATTTCAGGCCCCTGCACCAGCCCTGCCATATATTTATTCGCCGCCATAAATATGTTATCGTCCGCCACCGTCGCTTCATATTTACCTTGCATTACCTCATACAACAGAGTCTCCGTATCCTTGTCGTCAGACACGATATTGACCCTCAAATCATGTCCCTGCCGCTTTAACTCCATCAGGCGATGAAAATAGGAGCTGTTCCGTCGTACGCTCAGCGTAATATTTCGACGTTCCAAATCCTCCATGGTCTCGGGGGGATCTTCAATCTGCTCGGAATAGACCACAACCTGGTCAACCAGATTATAGGGACGGGAAAAGTTGACAAACCTCTTGCGTTCGGGAGTGATCGTATAATTGGCGGCTATGACATCGCCATCTCCCCGGTTCAGCATATCATAGGGATTGTCGTTCTGCTCAACAATCACCACTTCCAGGGACAAGTCGTTTTTACGGGCAAACTCCTTTACCAGTTCATATTCGAATCCTCTCTCGATTCCATTCTGCAGGAAATAGGTGTTGGAATTGTACCGGGTGATCATCCGGATAACCCCACTTTGCCTGATATCCGAAAAATCGCGGGATACGGGCTGCGTTACATTAACCTTAAGCCCTTCGACGGCTGGCTTTTCCTCTTCTTTTATCTCGGTTTCCGTACAGCCGCCCAACCATCCCGCTATCAACACCCCCGCAAAAAGGGCAAGCAAACTATTGTATTTGCCATCTGTAATTTGCATTACTTTAAAGGTATTTTCTGGAATCTTTGCTAATGCTGATTACTCACATCAATTAACATCCGTATGAACTATATACCAGCAAATATCATTCCTGCTTAACCTACCCGCAAACAGCTATTTCTACCTGTATGATTTCGTGCAAATTCGACGGCTTCTCAAAAGAATAATATAACCAATAATATGACTAAAGCGCAGTTACATACTTTTTGCATGCCCGATTACAGGGGTTTGCAAGAATCTCCACAAGCATAGATCACCTTGCACACCCGGTTTTAATAGACGTGTTATAGACCGTTAAAGTTACATTAAAATTTCATAAAGTTTATAAAACCCCTCTCTGACTCATTTTTTTTGCAACATGTTATAAAGTTGCTCTTAATGTCAAATCGACATGCCTTCCCGGAGCACTAATACCGGACGAATAGGGGCGATAATGGGTATCCAGCAAATTATCAGCCCCTGCAGTCAGTTTGAAGCGTTGATTAATTCGATAAGTAGTGGTCACATTCAAGGTCATCCAGCCCGGGGAACCTTCGTCCGTATACATATGGGTTTTGTTACGTTCCGACGGGGAGAAGTCGTCCAGCGATTTATGAGCGTTATACTTCAGATTAACTTCCCCTTTAAATCGATCGGCCTCATACTGCACCCCGGTTTGTCCAAAGAGGGGGGGCACGTGACGTAACGGGATATTGGCTGAATCGCCGACCACTTCCTCTCCCTCTGTGTACGTAAGGCGGGAATAGACAGATAACGGTCGGTTGATGTCAACTGAAATGGACGCGCTGCCGCCGTATAAAAAAGCCTGTCTTGCATTGACGACCTTTTCCACCCGACTGCGCGTGCCGTCATACATTATATACTGCTGCCCGTTGAAGCTGGCTTTGCGACGAACCATCGCATCCCGCAGCCATGTATAATACCCGTCGATTTGAAAACGGAGATTCCTTCCGAATTTCTGTATAATTCCCGCATCCAGATTGTAGGTATACTCCGGACCCACATCCTCGTTAGGCACTACCACATTTCCGGGTTCCGAATCAAATACCTTGGCAACGTCATCCACGTTCGGAGCCCTGAATCCGGAGGAGGCATTAAAGGAGAACTGGAACTGCTCGCCCGGATGATACGTGACGCCCGCACTCCCGTTCAAGGCGCCTGTATTAAAGGAAATCGTACTAAACGGAAAATCATAAAAATAACCGGAAAAGCGGGAAGTCAGGCTTACGCGGCTATACCGGCCTCCCAGAATCAGATTCCAGTCGGTGCTCAAGGCATGCTGAAATTTCCCATAGGCGGCCAACTGCGAGTAATCACTGCCTTCATCCGGGTAGCGGGTGCCGACAGGCCGGGTTTGGCCTGTTTCTATGTTTAACCGGTGAGCGCGGGAGGAAACATGGTTATATACGCCTTCCACCCCGTAAAACAGGGAACTCTCCTCTCCCCACCGCTTGTCAAAATCAAGATTTCCCGTCAGCACTTTCACCTGCTCGGTCCTGTTGCGTCGCCAAACCTCCTGAAACTCCCGGTCATTCCGGCTCTCCTCATACGATTGAAATCCGCCGGTAAAACTTACCTGGTCGGCAAACTGCGTTTTGAGGTCGTTATAGTCAGCTTCTATATAGTGAATCATCCACTGTTGGGGACCATAATACCACTCCGCATTCACCGGCTCCCCCTCTTGCCGGTCCCATTGAATCAACCGATCATAACGCGGTATGTCACTGGTGGTGGACAGATATCCCGTATATGATAAATCCAGCTTGCTGGTCGGTTTGTATCGTATCTTCTGCATCACGTGCAGCTGCTTGTATCCTGACGGGATCTGGTGGGTGACATTCGGATTCGGAACTATTTTATCTTCTCCGCCGTCGCGGACCACGTAATAACGTCTTTTTCCCCAGTCATATTCATCGTCGAAATTACTACCGGTACGCAGATCATCAAAACGACTGTAGGTTACGCTGGATAAAAGTCCCCATTTTTTGCCACCAACCATGACATCGCCATGAACGGTCTGTTCATTGTTTGCCGAGGAATACCGGGTCATGACATTCCCGTTTACCAATTTTTCGTCGCTATAGGATAATTCCGGATCCTTCGTCTCAAAATTCATCACGCCCCCCAGGGCATCGCTGCCGTAGATGATGGAACCGGGCCCGTATATTACCTCGCTGTTCTGAACGATATTGGGATCGATATTTAAAACATTTTGCAAATTTCCGCTTCGAAAAATGGCGTTATTGATCCGGATGCCGTCCATTCCCAGCAGCACCGAATTGGCTGCAAACCCGCGCAGCATGGGACTTCCCCCTCCCAGCTGACTCTTCTGGACGTATACTTTGGATTGACTCTCCAGCAGATCGGCGCTCGTCTGGGGACTGTAAAAATCGATCTCTTCCTTATCGATGCTCTCGATGCGGCGGGGGATTTCGCTCCGATCCTGCTTCCTTTTACTGGCTGAGACAAAAATCTCGCTTAACTGCCTTTCCCGTTCCACCAAACGCACTTCAAAACCATCCTCCCTGATTTCACGATAACCGGAAATATATCGTTCATAAGAGGGGTGTTGAAAAATTAAAGTATCCCGCTCGCTAAACCGGGAGATATCGATTTTTCCCTCAACATTGGTCATGCCCGTCTTATTCTGATGGACATTATAAATGTATACATTCTCAATAGGCTCCCGGCTTTCGCGATCCACGACCTCAAGTACCTGTCCCACACCTTCCGCGGTACACGCGAGTAATATGCCAATCGCTGCTATATAAATTCTATACTTCATATAATATATTTCCGATTAAAAATTTTATTGATAAGTCGTTAAAGTCGGGTCGGGCGTATGGACTTTCCAAACCCTCGATAAGTACACAAGGACGCCGTTATGCATACTTTGTGATGCTTCCAACCCCAATTGCATAAAGCTACATTTTGTATAGGTAGTCACTTGGAAGTATGCAAAATCGGTGCAGCCCCGATTCCAGGAAACGCTCAAACTGAGCGATACATAAAACGCCTCCTAACTTAACCAAATAGAATTGCAGTAGTAATCACATTTTAATGCGATATCATTCAACTGCTTTTCCGCTTCCAGGTCAGCAGAATGCCGGTTAGAATAACAATCATGGCGATAATCGAGGCCAGGGGCGGGACTTCCGTAAACAGGATAAATGCCAAAACCGAGGCTATCAGGGGTTCGGCGAGTATCAGGGTAGAAAGCAGGGTGGGCGAAATATACTTGACTGCGTAATTCATGGAACCGTGTCCCACGATCTGCGGTCCCACCGCCAGGCCGATCCCCGCCGCTACTCCAACCCAGCTAACCTCAGACATGGTGAACCCGATCACAAAGTTTAACAGCAGGCAGGTCAAAGCCGCAAAAAAGTAAACGCGAAATACATAATTGTACCATCCCATCTGCTGCCGGATACGCTGCCCTATTAAAAGATAAACCACAAAAATGGCAGCCGCCGTAAAAGCCAGTATATTCCCGAACAGCGGATTTGAAAAGCCGCTTGCCACCTGGTTATCCGTGATACCCAACAAAACGGATCCTAGAAAAGCGACAATAACGCCAATCCAGGTCAAGGTGGAAAATACGCGTTTGAACAACAAGCGCTCTACGAGTATCACCATCACCGGATGTATCGTTACCAATACAGAAGCTGACGCCACCGAGGTATAGGAAAGCGAAGCGATCCAAAAGGTGAAATGCAGTCCCAGGCTCACCCCGGCCAGCGTGGCATACCAGAATGTGCTGTAATCGGACTCTCCGGCGTCATTGGTCATCCAGCCGCTCAACCGTCCCTGGTAAACACCATAGGGAGCCAGGATCATCACGGCGAATCCCGTTCGAAAGGCCGCCAACAAAAACGGCGAGATATCACCGGCCCAGCGCACGAGAATCGGTGCAAAACCAAACGAAAACATACCCACGGCCAAGAAGGCAATCACTTTTAATCGAGGATATGCAGAGGTGGAATCAGAGATTGGAACTATTTATTTAAAGTTAATGGAGGCTTCTTACTAAACCCGGAAATGGCTCTTCAGCCAGAGAAATTCGGCGGGTCTTTGCTTTACAGGAAATAAGACCCAACACAGTAATGGCTACCGTATTCGATCCATCGACCGGACCAACTCTTCGTCTTTTTTAATGCCCCGTATAGCCAGAAGTTGTCCCGCTAACGCGAGTATAAGCAATAGTTCACCCAGGGCCTCGTCCCACAAGTAGGGACCGAAACCGTCCAGCGTCAGTAAAACGCCGGTGGCAAAACCCAGGGCGATAAATTGCAGAAGTACTGCAACGCGGACCCACATTTGTTGATTCGGCCTGTTGGTATAGAGAAAAATACTCACCAGGGTAACCAGCATGGCTACACCCGCTGCGGTAGCGAAACCGAAGGAAATCCACGTTGCCGGATCTTCCCACATACGGGTGTAGAGAGGGGTAAAGAATACAATGCCGTCAAAAAGCACGGCCAGTGCCAGGTATAACGTTTGGATGCGTTGTATCAATGGAAAGGGACTATTTTTTCCGGTTCAATATTTAAGCAGAATAATAGTAGGAAGTTACTGCAAGAAATGAAAGCTCAACGCTTCTTTTTTGAAGCAGGTTTGCAGTGGAATAACATTCCTGCTCCGTCAGATCCGGGTCAGGGATGTTCGGGGGCTGTTTCCTCCCCGATACTATCTCCATTTGAGATCGGCTGGTGTTTTATAATAGCTGGCTCCTGTTCGCCGAACAGGTACTTATTGGTGCTTCGCCGTCCTTTTTCAATTAGGTAGTAGAGAACCGGCAAGAGGATAAGGGTTAATGCGGTGGCAAAGATCAGTCCCGAAATGACTGCTATCGCCATCGGTCCCCACCAGGCCGCCTGCTCGCCTCCCATGTAGACGTATTCACCCAGGTGGGTGAAAAACTCGAGGGGCTGGTTAACCAACACAATGAAATCCAGGTTAAATCCAATCGCCAGCGGCACCAGTCCCAGGGTGGTCGTAATAGCCGTTAGCAGCACCGGACGGAGACGCACCTTGCCGCCCTCGACCAGCGCTTCAAAAAGGGGCAGTTGATCGCGGGTCCGCAGTATATCAATGTAGTCGATCAGCACAATCGCATTATTAACCACCACGCCCGCCAGCGATACAATCCCCACCCCGGTCATAATGATACTGAACGGCATTTGAAATATGACGAGCCCGTATAAAACCCCGGAAACGGACATAATGACCGAGGTCAAAACCATAACCGGTTTGGATAAAGAGTTAAATTGTGAGATCAGAATCAACGAGATCAGGGATAACGCAATCAGAAAGGCGGTGGTCAGAAAATCCTGGGCCTTGTCCTGCTCTTCCTGCTGACCGGTCCACCCGTGGGAATATCCCTGGGACAACTCGCTCAAAAATGGAGCCAAGACTCCCTGTACCTCCTTTAATACCGCATTGGCCTGGTAATTGGAGCGCACATCGGCACTCACGGTAACCACGCGTTCCCGGTCTTTGTGTTTAATACCGCCGAATCCTTCATTGATCTGCCAGTCGGCCACGGCCGACAAGGGAATCTGCCGCCCCTCCTCTCCCATGATTTTCAAATCGCCCAGCATGCTTAAATCGTTGCGGTACCTTTCAGAGAGGCGGACCGTAATATCATATTCATTCTTACCGTCCCGATATTGCGAAGCCTCCACCCCATTAACAGCACTGCGAATGGTATTCCCCACCTCCTGTGTGGACAGGCCGTACAATCCGGCCTTTTGTCGATCAACGGTAACTTCCAACTCCGGTCGCGACTCCGGCAAATTCGAATCGAGTCCCTCGAGCTTGCTATAAACCGGATCATTCTCCAAAATCCGCAAGGCCTTCTCTGACAACCGCTCAAGTTCCTCCATGCTTTTCCCCGACAGCTCCAGGTTAATGGGCTTGCCGGTCGGGGGACCGCTTTGGGGTTTTTCTACGGTAATGTCCGCTCCCGCAATCCCCCGGGGGAAATGAGTCCGCATATACTCTATCGCATCAAAAGTACTGCCTTCCCGCTGTTGATAATCCTTGAAATTGACCACGACCGTCCCCCGGTTCGGCTGACTTCCCTGTCCCATATCCAGTCCCCCGCTAATAGCAGAACCCGACGTGGAAAGAACCGTGGAAATATCCTGCTGGTTGGGAATGCCCGGAACCCGTTCCTCCATTTTGGTAATAACGTCCCGGGTAAATTCAACATTGGTGCCAACCGGGGCTTCCACCTGCACATAAGCATCCCGCGGAGGAATATCTTCCGGGAAGAAGACCAGCCCGTTATTGAAATAGTAGAAAACAACAAAACTGAGCACCAATACGGCCACGCTAATACCCAGTATCGTTTTACCGTGGTTCAGCGACCAACGCAGGACGTCCTCATACTCACTCATCAACCTTTTATATCCCCTCTGCTGCCACCAATTTCCGATCGGACGCAGGATGAGTTTATAGGATACATATAGAATGATTCCGAGGAAAATCAGCATTCCCCAGGTCAACGCACTGCTCAGCAGCAAAAGCAAGAGAATGACCACGCCAATCCCCATCAGCAACCGTTTGCCCTGTTTGGTTAACTGTCCCTCCTCATTCTCTTCCTGATCCAATCTCATAAACAGGGCGCAAAGCACCGGGTTAATAACCAAGGCAACAAACAGCGAACTTCCCAGCGTAACGATAAGCGTAATGGGTAGATACGCCATAAACTCCCCCACGATGCCCGGCCAGAAAACCATCGGGAAAAAGGCGCCCAGCGTGGTGAGCGTGCCCGATATGATCGGTACGGCAACCTCACCCGTGCCTTTACGGGCCGACTCGAACCGGTCGAATCCCTCTTCCAGGTAGCGATATATATTCTCCACCACCACGATGGAATTATCGACCAGCATCCCCAGGGCCAGAATCAGGGAAAAGAGTACCACCATGTTCATGGTGATATCGAGGGAAGAAAGAATAATAAAGGAGAGGAACATCGAGAGCGGTATCG
>CAYQXO010000087.1:0-6505 GCA_964421495.1 uncultured Balneolaceae bacterium
CAAAATTGGATCGTGACTTTTCCTTTAATCTTCCGATGGTGAAAGAGTTCCTGGTATCTTTATTAAACAATCGTCAGTCGTCCGCCAAAGCCTATAAAATCGGCGAACACCATTATGATAGGGGTAACGACCTCTACCGGGCGATGCTCGATAAACGAATGGTGTATACGTGCGGCTACTGGCAACATGCTGATAACCTGAACGAGGCTCAGCGCGATAAACTTGACCTGGCATGTCAAAAAATCGGGGTGAAGGAAGGCGACCGGGTGCTCGACATCGGCTGTGGCTGGGGCAGTTTTGCCAAATATGGAGCGGAAGTCGCAGGCATTACGGTATCACGTGAACAGGATGAGCTGGGTCGTCAATTGTGCGAGGGACTTCCAGTAAAGTTCGATACCAGGATTACCGTGAGGTTTACGAACTTTTCGATCATATCGTCTCCCTCGGAATGATCGAACACGTCGG
The DNA here is from genome assembly GCA_964421495.1 of uncultured Balneolaceae bacterium. Lineage (GTDB taxonomy): Bacteria > Bacteroidota > Rhodothermia > Balneolales > Balneolaceae > CAJXOW01. Next base: position 466 of record CAYQXO010000087.1, read on the forward strand.
CCGAAAAAATTACCGTACTTTTATGCACGTGCGTCGAAGTCGGAATTATTCTGAGTCCCAATATTTATTCCAGCGTTGATTGCCCACCTCACTGTCGTTGTACGCACGACCGATCCCGACACTCTGCCTCCTTATTTCCATTATTCACTGTCTTCAATATTACCACCATCCACCAGTGCATACCCGATATCGCTGATTAGTTATCCTTTTTTCTATCCACCCCATGTTTTAATCACACACGCTCAACCCGGCAAAACATGATTAGCCCTGTAACTAATTTTCACTATATTATTTAAAACCGGAATAATAGTTAAATAATTATGGATATTATAAATAGATTTTAATATTTTATTACATGGAGTAGTTTTACACATATTTATTAAACTCCTTTCATGTCAGTTATCAGTACAAACGGAGGTGGATCATGAACACTCAGAAAGATTATGAGAAAGGATATGAAGACGGAAGAAAGTGGCAGCAGTTTGCAGAAAGTCATCCGGATCAAGAAAAGCTAAATCCTTTCTTTCCCCCGAATCCATCAAAGCTCATCGATACCAGTAATGCCTATCGAATCGGTGCAAGATGCGGAATAGGGGATGAGAAGTATAAGCGCAAAAAAACCAATTGTCCCTATATCAATTAATCAACGGGGTCGGGATCCGGCATTCAACCCACTGTTAAACTTTACCAAGAATGGATTATCCGGTTTTGAGCGCCCGAGACTTGAGCAAAATTCGGCCGGATCTATGTTTGTAAAAATATCAGCCGATGAAAAGAAAAATAAATTTCCCCGACCAAAGAACTTAGTCAGATGAACGGGTCGGTTGATCGGAGTTCCAAATATCCCGATATATCCGCCATTGACCATCCGACTTCTTCCAGAATACCAAATACTTTCCTTCATCGACTTTATCATTCCCTTCCAGGTAGACTTCATACTCCCCCACCTCGATGGCGTGACCTGAGTAAGGGTATAATTCCCTGGTTGACAAGTTGATATCAAACAAACCTTTATTACGCATATTTTCCATAAACTTGATAATCGAGTCACGCCCCATCACCATTGAATGATTCGGAGGCATCATCTTGGCGCTTTCCCCAATAAAGAGTGTACCAAATGCTTCCATATTACCGCTGCGCAAAGTTTCCATAAATTTTTTATTCTGCGCCTCGATGGCACTGCGAATTTGATCTTTCTGGACCGGTGGATTGCTATCCTTTTTTTCAACACATCCACTGCTGACAAAAAATACCGCAAGCAGTGTACCTGCAAGTACTTGTTTGAATGTTACCATAATTTGGCACCTCCTAAACTTGTTTTAATTTTACAACCTTGAATAATAAATAGAGCACGTATATTCCAATACGAGCGCAATGCCTTCTCCCTTCACTTGATAGTTACCCATATTTATACTCAATTACAACAGCATAGAAACGAGGATCTTATTATTTATTGGGATTTACCTCTTTTCTCATCATAACTCCAACTTAGGATGCACGTGAACCCTTGCTTGCTACAATTTAAATATTCAATTGGTCTGATTTCCATGAATGGACGCACTCCTAAAGCAGCAATGACTCCTGCTTCGACCCAGAAGTCATAAAAACCGGCTTCATTAAAAATCCTTGATCTTCAGCAGGCCGGATTCCGGCACTTCAAATTGATGGATGCCTTTTTCCAGCTTTGCCCGCTCTGTCCGCACCTCCTCACCAGTCGGCGTATAGGTCTGGTATATCATGTCATCGGGCGTATATCCAAAGTCGATCGTGACTTTGTCGCGGGTCGTAGCATTCGCTACGTGAATATTGGGTTGATAGTGATCCTGGGATATCACCATCGGCTCATACAGCCCGTAAATCGTATGATCTTTTTCCTCGGCAACCAACAGTGGATAAACCGACCCGGGAGAGGGAGCCCTGAATACTTCATCCAGCAGGATCATACTGTAATTTTTCTGATACTTGGTCCAGAATTCCACCATGTCCAAATGTTTCTCCGGCAGGTGGTTTAACCGGACCGATAGTTGCGGAACCGCAAACAGGGTATTGATCACTTGTCGCGCTGCCGACTCGACCGATTCGGACGGATGCCACATATACATATCGGAATGTACCGCGGTGGAAGCCGCCATCAGTCGAAGATTTGCAATGCGCGCCCGATTCAGGACAGCCATGTTGGGAGCATCCACGGCCCGAAACATATTTCCATATTTTCGCATCAAGGGACCGATGTAGGGTTGGCGGAACTCGATCATAATATCGTCTTTCCGGGTTTGCAGCCGTTGCATTATATCGGTCATCAAACGGTCCACCGCCCGGTTAACCGAAGCATAATCACGTCCGTTTTCGGCCGTCATTCGAGTGGAGTCGACGGGCGTAAACCAACCGATAAAATCCAACTTGAATCCGTCTATATCCCAATTTTTCACAGCTTCCTCAAAGGTACTAACCAGATATTGTCGCACTTCCGGATAACGGGGATCCAATACATAGGATCCCTTGAATCCCTTGCGCAAATACTTGCCCCTAAAACGATCAAAATTGTCGGATTCTTTCCCCACAAAAGGCACCGAATACCAGAGCAGGATATTCATATCGAGTTCATGTACTTGCGACACAAACTTTTTCATGTTCTTTATGCCTTCCGGCTTCCAATCTCCCGTAAAGGCATACCCGCGATTGGTATCAGTGGTCTGCCAGCCGTCATCCACTATCACCGTTTCGAAACCAAGCGACTTCGCCCGCCGTAACTCCTGTATTAACGTATCGGCATCCAACTGCTGGTGGAAATTGTACCATGTCGAATAAACCGGCTTTTTAGCCTGATCCGGTACCGGGGCGGGTTTATACTTTTGCATGCCGGCCCACCACCCGGAGACGCCGGTTAACGCTTTTTCATACCGGACATCCCGCAAATCAAATCGTAGTCGCACCGTATATGAAGTGCGAGCCGGAACTTTTTCCGAAAAGAATGTTACCTTGTTGTAGATATGGGCATCTTCCTCTTTTACATAGGAATCAATCTCCACTTTTCGCATTGCATCCGATACGGCAAAAGTAAAGCGATTTTGATCGGCATGATTCACATACGCCAGTACGGGCATATTTTGAGCGGCGCGCGAGACAATAGGGCTGTTGAAAAAATTTACTTTATCCACGCCGGTTTTACTATTCCAGTACCCGTATATATCATTTGAAGGGAACCGCCACGTAACGGAAAACTCCGGTGGAGTTACCGGACGGGCAGATTCGAGTTTCAGCGTAAGTTCGTATAGATCTTTATCAATTCTGCGAACACTGCGTTCCAGGAAAAAAGGGTCCAGGTCTCCCTCAATCACCACGGAATCGGGATGAAAAGGAAGTATATCCGACGAACCCCGTGTTTTAGCTTCCCGGGCCGGGCCGAATCCGGCCGACAGGGTCGCTAATAGTAGCAATAGGAGAATGCTGAATAATTTGACTGATCGTTGCATCTTTCCTGTTATTTAGAATCTTGGTTATATCCATGCATTCTGGCTTCACTCAACTTAAAAATAATAATCAAGTTTATATTGATCGAAAAGTAGCATAAAAAATTAAAACCAGGAGTCTGTCGGGCTTATTTGCAGTAGATTTGCCAAAGTCCGCCATACTCCCAGATCATTATTATTGAATTGAAGCCGGCAGGCCTATAAATTGTCGAAGTACATAGATCATTTAAAACCATATCCATACTCTATGAACACGTACAAACTAATTTTGTCCAGTGGGAAGGTACTCGAAATCGACGCAGATTGGTTTCGAATCGATGAAGAAAGCCATCGTATAATTTTTCATGGAAAGGGAATTGACAATAGTGAACTGCATTTTCCTTCTGAAAACACCACTATCATTAACAAAGCCATGTGGGATGATAAAATAAAGGAAGGGTAAGGGTCCATTTCTGTCAAACTATCTTCTCAACAGTCGGCGTAGACACTCGATATGAAGATATCGGGAATCATCGAAATGAGGAAGGGGGATGAGCGGAAATCCGACAGACTGCTAGCCCGGATTTCGCTTCGCGGGAATCGCTAACGCTCGGAGCACTTCGTGGGTAACACTTCGCTCTGAGCGCTTACGCTCGGTGCTCACAAGTAAAATTGTTATGATTTATTATGCCGTTGAAGTCCAATCACATATAGAGCACGCAGCTAATTAAGAGACCGATGGCCTAACACAAAAAATGCCTGTTTACTCGTAATAATTGAGCACTTTGTAATTGTGGCTCATCGACGACGCCAGGTTTTCCTCAATCATCTTCAGAACTTCCGTACTGTAATAAATATTTACATTTCCGTTAATTTCCAGCGACTGGTAGGAGGAACTGTTGGACCCAAAAATAAAAGCACCATAAAGCGTAACGTTACCATTCGTCTGTCCGATTTCTCCCTGATTGATGATTACTCCATGATAAGTGAAATTTCCGGTCAGCTTGTAATTGGCATTCTCCTGAATCACCAAGATACCGGAACCAGTTCCACCACCCATTTCCACCGTTGCACCGGAATCGATGAAGGTTATTTCGGGACTGTCGTCGGTTCCCATAGTCTGGGAGGAGTACGTACCCTCCGAATAAAATGCGTCAGCATTATTATAATATTGATTTATCAGCTTACCGAGCTCTTCTGTATTCATATTTTCGTCTACCGTCATACTCGGCTTACCTCCTTCTCCCGTTACATTCTCCGTTTGGTCGGGACTGGCATTTTTCAATTCATCGAACACCGTATCGTGAGCATCCTGGTTCGTCGTCTTGATTCCGTGCAGACTCCCCCCATTTCCGGAAGATCCGTCCAAATTACGATCGTGGCCACTGATTTCAAACGCCTTGCCGCTGGCATCGAATGCAAGAGAATCACTGTAAAAACCAAGAGAGGAGTAAATTGACGGCATTACTCCACCACGGTGAACCAGGGCCCGGGTAGAATCGTACCGCTCATTGACCGGTGCATACACTTTAACGAATAAATGTCCATACTTGAGATTAGCATTCATCGTATAATCCTCTGCCTCCAAAACAATGTCCTGTCCCCCTATCGTATAGGTGGTAGGACCTCGCCAGCTACCATCGTCCTTCAATTTGCGAATAGCCAACTCCATCCCCGACATAGCCTTATTATTAGCACGGGTTTCATTAAACGCTTCCACACTTGACTCCTGCACTTGCTCACGATCCTTCATAGTATTGATCTGAACTAAACCAAACACTACCAATAACAAAGATGTCAATATGATCATCGCACGTCCCATAATAATACTCCTTTCATGAAATTAGAGATAATGCTGCCCCCGGCTTCTGCCGGTCTTCCGTAATTACTTCGCTCTCACCCATTATTTGTACATTGAGCGATTACCTGGACTACGCTGTCCTTTAACCCCTGTAATATACAATATTTCTTATAATAATTAAATAGTTTTAATATATGTAAATTTTCCTATGAATTAATTGGTACAGCCGGTTATTTCCCCTTGATTCTCTGCACATAGCGATTCCAGAAATCATCAGAGAGATTAAAGTCCGGATCATTACGTCTGAAATCAGCGATATCTCTTCCGTTGTTTTGCAAATTAAAGCGGTAGCCCCAGATATAGGAACCGTCATTGCTCATCCACAGGTCAGACCGACCGAAGCGAAGATCGTAGAATAACAACTGGTCGTTTCTACGCTCTACCGTATAATACCCCCTTGAAAACCAAAGAACGCGTTGCATGGGAAATTCATGGCTGGTGTGTTGAAGCAGATGGCTGTTTTTGGGAATAGTTTGAAACGTTACCTGGCCATTTGAATCCCACAAGGAATACAAACCGACGTGAAGCGTATCATTTTTCTCGGCGAATCCACTCCATAAAAAAGTATTGAAAGGTGTCGGGGTAGTCATTAGACGATCATATTCGATTTGCTCGCGGCCGAGCGCATCCCGAAACTGTTCGGTTGCATACATCTTGGCAAAAACGGCCCATATCAAATACACAGAACTGATGATCAGCCCGATACTGTTGAGCAGGCTACGAATTCCAC
>CAYQXO010000087.1:6515-12162 GCA_964421495.1 uncultured Balneolaceae bacterium
AAACAGGGAAACCAATACGCCCAGCAATAGAGGCAAGGTATAGAGTGGATCAATTACGAACATCGTATTCAGATTTACCGGGTAAATGCTGAAGGGAAAAAAGAGTAAAGTTCCATAGTTGTTCAGGCAGTCTAACAACACATGGGTGGATAAAATCCCCAATATCGTACCCGCCCATCGCCGGTATGATAATTTTTCCCGGTACCCCTTGAAAAGAATCCATGCCGCAAGGGGTGTTACCACGGCCATAAACACCAGGGAATGAGTCAACGATCGGTGAACTAAAAATTGCTGAACGGGATCAAAAAAGGGTTTAACCAACACATCCAGATCCGGCAACAGGCCTAACCCGGCTCCCCAGGCTATCCCCCCATTGCCCAGTTTGCGTCCCCATGCAGCCTCACCTATAGCCGCACCTAGCGTTGCTTGTGTTAACAAATCCATGATTGTGGGGTTAAACTTCTATAATTTAATTAAGCCTGTTAACGTTCCACTCTGCAAATCAATTATTGAGAAGTATAATAAGATCGTATAATTCCACGAGCTACCTCTACGGTCCACTCTGGAAGTCCGACGGACTCCTGGACATCTTACTTATCTTCCGACCTGGGAAGCGATTTCTTTCGGGTGATTCCCAGGTAGATGGCTGCCAGGGCAATGATCGCCCCGGCGACGTCCATTCCATCCGTGGGCCGTCCAAAGAACAGGATATCCCAGATGAAGGCCAGAGCCGGTTGAAGAAGTAAAATCAAGCCGCCTTTTGAGGCATCCAATCTACCCAGACCGCTGGAGATTGAAACCCAGCCAAGCACCTGGCAGAATAGGCCGAGTCCCAACAAGGCGAGCCAGCTTTGCGTATCCGGTATCCGGAAAGACGCCCCCTCCACCCAGAACGCATACCCTCCCATTAACAGTGCAGCGCTCAAGCTGATCCACGCCATATTGGCCGTGATTGAAAAACGCATCTTATTAAGCTGAGACTGTCTCAGAAAAAGAATATAAACTCCGTAACAGATTGCAGCCAGCAACGATAGCCAAACCCCGGTTTTATAAGCGTCGGCAGCTTCGTCCCATTCAATGCCCACCAGCATAAACAAACCAATCAAGGCAATAGGTATGGCAATCCACAGCCGAACCGTGGGTCGTTCACCATACCACAGCACACCGGCCAGACCCAGTACAAAAACCTGGAAATTTGCAATGATAGTGGCCAAACCCGGACCAATAAAGTGAATACTGGCATGCCAAGCCACCAAGTCAAGGGAGATGAAGAAGGCACATATTGCGACAAACACGAAAGGCTTCCCGCCCATCCAGATCCGTTTCCCCCGAAAGTAAGCCAGCCCCATCAGTATGATTCCACCAAAGAACATGCGGTAAAAAGCTGAAATGGTAGGCACCACATTCGCCCATACTACAAATACCGCAGAAAAACTGATAAAAAAAGCGCCAAGAGCCACATACGTTATTCCTTTCAGATGAGAGCCGGGCATCAGGGACCTCCACCTTCCCCGTTCCGTAAAATTCGTCCATCAAACAAATTCCGGATCCGGCACTTTTCAACTGAGACGGGCACACTGCAAGGCTTCCCAGCTCGTAACGAGAGATACCCCGGTTTGAGACAGGGAGCATGCCTTATAGAAGCTAAATGAAAGTTATGTATAGTGAAAAGTCGATCACAAGATATCCAGACAGCTGTCGGGATTTGTTGCGATATATTTTTAAAAGTCCGACGAACTATTAGCTGATATCGCATCTATCTTTTTACCTTTGCGAACCGATGACGGACGGATCAACCCAACTGACCGGCTTGTAATAGAAATCCTCATTATCAGGCGTGATATCCTGCAACTGCATTCCATCCCGGCTTACTTTCAGTATGTGATATCTGCGAGGTGCTTCTTCCGGCTCACGCTCTTTATTGTCGGAAATTCCCATTATCAAAAGTTGTTGATCGTCGGGCGACCACCCCACGGGCCGATACGATCTGAAAGTACCCGACGTGATTGTTTCTGCCGAATCCGGATCTTTACCGGTCGGTATCATCATAACTCTCTGTTCCGTCTGATCATCCGTGTTATTACCTCCGTCGCTTTCCTCTCCTCTTTTCATAAATGCCATATAATTTCCATTGTGAGATACCATTGGATAGGTATATCCCTCACTGTACCGACCCCACGCTTTAATCTTATTGCCGGATTCATCCAAAGCAATCAACTGCGTCCGCATTGGTTGGGTGTCCTGGTACAACTCTCCCGCATAAATGTTTCCGTCCGCCGCCCAATTACCGATGGTTTCTCGGACCCTGGGTGTATCGGTAATTTTGTCGATATTTCCTGTTTCAATATTAATTGTATAAATGTCGTAACTCTTTCCTCCCCTCCGATCCGACACGATCGATCCCGTAAATGCAATTTTACGGGCATCGGACGACCATACCGGATCCGATATGGTCCTGATTCCCCATTCATCATTGTCTTTCTTGATTAATTTCTGCTCATTCTTGCCATCCTGATCCACGATATAGAGATTCTGCGTATTGCCTACACCCTCCACTTGATTCCTCACCATTGCAATATGATTTCCGTCGGGCGACCATTTCGCGTTGATCACTTCCTCCCCCTCATAATCGGTAAGTTTACGTACATTCTCCCCCTCCTCATCTATACTGTAAAGCTGCTTTTTGTGATACTGGGAATAGGGCTTATTCTCATTTCCCACATATAGAATCGGTCCCGCCGTTGAGCCAAAACCTTCTTTTTCATTATCAAAAACAGAAGACACAATATCGCATCCCACCAAACTTCCCAAAATTACGAGCATCACGAACCAGGTACTAAAATGTCTGACCGCCTTCCAACCGTTTTGCTGTGTAGCTACCCTATACATATGCATTCTCTTTTGACTTAGGTTTATATGTTTTTCAAATTTCGCATGTTGTCATCGGCACACTCCCTTTAAAACAAGTGGAAATCAATACCGGTATTGAGAATACTTGGCATTCAAATGGATTTCAAAAACTCTTCAGAATAACATAACGGAATAATGGCAACCGTAATATAATTTATTTTGAAATGTCATCATCCCTCATTTTATTAATATCTGTTTCAGGTATCGGTAGATTTGTTCGAATTCGTGCAAAAACATGCACTTTGGAATTCATTCGAGCAACTTTAGCCTCCATTTAATATCTTCTTCCGGTTGAATCTCAAATTGCTATTTCAATACATCAATCACAATACCAAGACTTCTTTAAAAGTTTATACAGGCCGGTGCGTGTCCACGCAACTGTTTAAACATATCCTTTTATCGCATTCTTATAAACCGAAAAATCAATTTAACATATAGCTGAAGTATGTCTGACGATATGCGCAACATCACCCGAATCGATCAAAAAAAGAAAAATACACACGGTTATTACGTACGTATTCAACGCGACAATAACAGAATCTCAACTTTTTTCAGCGATAAGCGTTACGGGGGTAAACAGGAAGCCCTGAAAGCTGCAAAAGAATTTCGGGACAAAGAGCTCCGGAAGTGGGAGGCGGTAGCCAAAAATCCAAATGTTCCCATCAGTTACGGGAAACCGACCAATACGGGCGAATTGGGTATTATAAAAACGACCAATGGCAAGGAACACCAATTCGTATTCAACTATACCGACGACGACGGAAGGTATACCTGTAAAACGTTTTATATCAGCACGGGCAAACCCAGCGATTACGAAGAACGTTACGAGCGTAAACTCGAAGAAGCCATTAAATTCCGCGATCAACTGATGCACCGTCGATATGGATTTCGGTGGATCAACTTCAAAAAGCGAAAAAAAGAAGAACATCAAAACCTTCAACAGGAGAAAACCCGGAACAAAGACGAGCTCATTAAGTCCTGACTTCCATTAAGGAGGTACGTTTAAACTGTCACATTCAGGGTCAGGCGCAAACCATGGGTCGGACTATTCCTTGATATTCCCATTTACATCCTCATTACGCGGAATCCGGGGAATCTGACTCCGTAACTGACCCTGCTATCGCATACGTAAACGGTACAACGGATGGTCGTATGAAAAAGATTTTGATAACCGGTGCCACCGGCATGCTCGGAAAAGCGTTGGTATCTCTGTTAGGACAAAACTACAAACTTCGCTTACTCAGTAGAAAATCCAGACCCAAAGACCTCGACTCCTCAGTTGATTGGGTGCAGGGAGACTTGTCTGCCGGTACGAACCTGCCTCTTGCTTTAAATGCAATGGATATCGTTGTCCACGCCGCCACCAGCCCCTCAAAACATTCGGAGGCAGTTGACCGGGAGGGAACACGCAGATTAGTGGATCACGCCTGTAAGCAGGGGATATCTCATTTTGTATATCCCTCCATTGTAGGTATTGACGATATCCCCCTCTCCTATTACCGGCATAAAAAATCAGCTGAAGAATATATTGCGTCAGCCGATATTCCCCATACCATTCTACGCACCACCCAGTTTCATACCTTAATCGATTCCGGACTCAAGTACTTTAATAAGCTGCCGCTCGTAATGTTGTTGCCCCGTTATTTCAAATTTCAGAGTATCGATCCCTCCGAAGTGGCTCAACGGCTAGCCTCGGTAATCGGAGGCGGACCCGCCGGACGTCTTCCTGATTTCGCAGGCCCCCATATCCAATCTTTTGAGGACATGGCCCATCAATGGTTTGAGAGCAGAGGAGAAGAATCCAAAAAATGCATAAATCTTCCCATCCCGGGAAACATCGCTCGTGCATTTCGTGAGGGCCAAAACACCTGCCAGACGTGCCAGACCGCCTCTACAAGCTGGGAGGAGTGGCTAACGCTACAATATGCAAAAAAACGCTATAAAAACGCATAGATATAGAGAGGTTTAACTGACTACACACGAGTTGTAAAAATACAATTCAATCTTTAAGTAATTCTTCCACCTGTTGAATCAGTTCATTAAAATCGACGGGTTTCAACAAGTATCCTGATGCGCCGAACTGCATGGCACGAACCGCCATCTCTTTATAAACATATGCCGTAACTACCAATACAGGTATGTGCCATCCCTGCTTTTCCAAATATCGAATCACGTCAAGCCCATCGCCTTCCGGCATGCGAATATCCGTGATAACCAAGTCAAACTGCTCCCGCTCGATCTTTTCTAACGCCTCCGTACCCGTAGCGGCAGTGGAAGATTCAAACCCATAATCATTCAGTATAAATTTTAAGGATTGGCGGATCTCGGGCTCATCATCCACCACCAATATATGATTGGTTTTCTTATCTACTGAATGATCGCTCATTATTTTCGCATTTTTATACATATATTTATTTAAAAAGGACGGCAGTCGGTTAAATCTCCACTACCACCCGTATCAGCCAAGGAGAAGCAGGATGCGGAGGAGTCAATGATTCTCAGCTGATCTACCTAAACAAATTCCGGGATTCCTCTCCATTCATATCCAACTTTCCTATATGCTCGAATGCAACTGAACTGGTTTTCTTCTATAGATTATGCAATTACAATGCCGAACTTTTCCGGAGTTTAAATTTACTTTTATCTCCACCCATATCGGGGATATGCGCCGACTCCCGAAACCGTCTCTCCTCTATTTTTTCAATCACATTGCACCGACCCAATAATTTCTCATTTT
>CAYQXO010000088.1:0-11989 GCA_964421495.1 uncultured Balneolaceae bacterium
TGGCGCCGAGTGCTGACTTGATCGGCGATCTGGAGATCGGCGAACAGAGCAGCGTTTGGTTTAATACGACCATCCGGGCGGATGTCAACTGGATTCGCATCGGAGAGCGTACCAACGTGCAGGATAATACCTGTATACATGTAATGCATGACGACGGACCCACCCGCATTGGCTCGAATGTCACGATCGGCCATTCGGCGATGATCCACGGATGCACCATACGCGATCGGGTCCTCATCGGAATACAGGCAACGATCCTGGACAAGGCGGTGATCGAGGAAAACTGCATGGTGGCAGCCGGAAGCCTGGTCCCGCCGGGCAAGACGATGCCGTCGGGCTACCTGTGTATGGGATCTCCCGCCAAACCGGTAAGGGAATTGACGCAAGAGGAGATCGACTCTATCGGTGAACATGCCGATAACTACGTGACCTACGCCCGGGCCTATCAGAAAAAGGATACCTACGAAACCAACCCGTTTTATGACGCGGAGTAACGCTGAAAGCCCGAAGCTCAAAGCTGAATTCGTATTCCGATCCGCACTGATACGGTGTATGTACATAACCCCGTAACGGGCTTGAAGATGCTTTCAGCTTCGAACCTTCTGCTTGAATCCGTATCCATTGCTGTTTTATCTATTAGCTATTTCGATCTAAATCCCCGACTCATTGGCCGGCATCTACATCCATATCCCTTTTTGTAAACAGGCCTGTTCCTATTGCGATTTTTATTTTATTACGCAGATGAAGTACCGGGACGATTTTGTATCCCGATTATTGGAGGAAATTCGCTCATACCGGGATACTCTCTACACTGACGAACCGATCCACACGATCTATCTGGGCGGAGGAACGCCCTCGGTACTGCCGGTGGAACAGATCGGACAGATCCTGGATGCGATAGAGGATACCTTTGACGTTCGCCCGAAAGAGATTACCATGGAGATGAACCCGGATAATGTAACGGCGGATTACCTGAATGCCCTGCGGGAAGCGGGTATCCACCGCGCCAGTATGGGAGTGCAGAGTTTTAATCCGGATCTGCTGGAGTTCATGCACCGGGCGCATGATCGCGAGGAAGCGCTCCGGTGCCTGCAGCTGCTCGACGAAACCGGTTTCCCGACCTATTCGGTGGACTTAATATACGGCAATCCGGGTCAGTCGACCGACCAGCTTGCAAGTGATCTGGAAGAGCTGGTCCAATTCGATCCCCCGCACGTCTCCGCCTATTCCCTCACCATCGAACCGAACACTCGCCTGGGGAAACAGCATGAGCTGGGCCGACTGGATCCGCTGCCGGACGAGCGGGTGGCCGAGCATTTTGAATTGGTGGTGGATCGACTGGAGGCGGAGGGACTGAAACAGTATGAAGTCAGCAACTATAGCAAGCCGGGCCAGGAAGCGCATCATAATGCCGGGTATTGGACCCACGTGCCCTATATCGGGGTGGGACCCTCGGCGCATTCGTTCTGGTGGGCGGACGACCGGCCCGTTCGCTGGTATAACAAACCGGATATCATGGCGTACCTGTCGGGCGGCAACACCGCTCCTGTTCGCTATGCAGAAGAATTAACCCACCGGCAGTTGGCCGAGGAACGCATTATGATGGGATTGAGAACACGCGAAGGGGTCGGAATAAAGGAGCTGGAAGAGCGTTATGACTATCGGCTGAATGACCGCCAACTTGCATATCTGCAGCAAAAAAGGGACGAGGGTCGGGTGCGGTCGGTGGATCCGGTTCGACTTACGTCCGAGGGACTGAAAATCGCCGATGCCATTATCCTGGATCTGGTAAGTATGAAGAATTGATGGAATTACGCTCTTACTTCAAAAGAATCATCTTATCTGACTGAACCCGGTTTTCGGTTATCATTTGATAAATATACAGGCCTGATGACAGGTTGGATGCGTCGAACCGTATGGTATGGGGGCCGGGGGGCAGTCGACTTCGGTGCAGCGTGCGTACCAATCTGCCTGCTGCGTTGTACACCTTAAAAGTCACGTCCTGGGTGTGGGGAAGGACAAAAGAGAAGGTGGTCGACTGATTGAAGGGATTGGGATAGTTGGGTTCAAGGACGGGCTGGTCGGGCAGGTCCACCGGAAAGAGCGGTTGATCGATGGTACCGTATCGAATTCGATAAGAAATACTGGAGCGATAGGGGCTTGGATTGGTTACGACCAGTCCCAGTCGGTCGAGCCGACCCCACCACCAATCCGGATTTAATGCGATCGAACCTTTATTACGGCTCGTGTGAATCCGGGTCTGGACGCCCTCGTCCGTATAGGCGATCAATCCGACTCCGATTTCCGTCGTATCGTATTGCAGTTCGATTTGTACGGGACCGTGGTCGGCCGGCATGGGCGTGATGCTTATGTGCTGGGCCGATAGATTGGAGACGCTTCGCCAGTCCGACACCGAATCGGGCACTCCCAGGGAATCATGTTTATGAGTAAGATTGGAAGGCGGATAGGCGTAGGTATTGTTGAATTCGTCAAATCTCTCCTCGAAACCGAAGTCGTGGGTTACCCGGCTCGAACCGGAAGCGAAATGCCAGAGGTGGCTGCGCGTAAAGTGATATTTGAGATCGTTAGGATCGTGAGTCTGCAGGGTTGAATCTATAGCCGGGAACATGGGTAACGCGCCGGGACCGTCGCCGCTTTCGATGATCCGGTCCCAGACTCCCGTCCAGAAAAGGGGACCAAAATTTTCGGTGAAGTAGATCGCGAAGCTGACGTGCTCGTAAGAACCGGGATAAAGAGATCGGCCGGGAGCGTTGAAGATAGATACAAATGAGTTGATATAGTTGTAATAGTCATTGACCGGGTCAAATACCAGTTCCTCCATCAGGGTAGCGTCCATTTCCGCCCATTCGTCGACTTCTCCCTGCCAATTCGTGATAAAATAATTGATGGCGTGTTTGAATTCGTGGGCGATCGTTGCTTTCAGGGCCCCCTTTTGATTGCCTTCGGGATCCGTGTTGGGAGGGAAGCCATTAAAATTACGGTGAACTTCAATGTACGTGCCGGGACCCCCGGTTTTTTTGAACGTGGAACCATAGAAGTTGCCTGTCTCTGCCAAGTAGATCTCATATGGCTGGCCCTGCTGTTCCAGCGGGTCCGGGTAGTTAAGGTGATTGATTTCGGCCCGCCAGGTAGAGTCGGCATAGCTGGCTGCCCATTCTACGTAGTCCGGTATGCCGTTGCTATCGCGATCGGTAGCCGGTACCGAGTCTGTTCCGGTCGTCGTGTACTTCAGTTTAAACTTGCCGGACGGGGAGATAAGCGAGTCGGCGGTCGAGTCCTGCAGGGGAGGCGAATAGATTTTCTGATCCATCAGTTGCCGCTCCTCTTTCGAAAGGCCGGGGCGTAGTTGTTCGTACTGCTTAACGACGAGCGTCAGACATTTTATCGGTTCGGAATGATCCGGTGTTTCATTAGTCGCTATAGTCGACGTTGAATCCATAAACTGGTTGAGATATCGTTGGAGGAGGGGATTGGCAAGAAGCGTGTCAGAGGAGTGATTGGATCCCGTTTCAGAGTGGGAGTGACCGGCGGGGGCCGAATGGGACTGCATCGCATATAATTCATCCGCATTCAAAAGGCAGAATAGAAAGCCTGAAGTGAACAGTATCAAAAAGCTGTAAATGAGGGATGTGGGTTCAGAATTCATGGGTCCACAGGCACTATAAAAGTCATAGCCACGTTGGTTTTCAGAGGATGAACGATTTTTCCCGAATGCACCACGATTTTGGGTTGAACAATACAATTTGAGTCTATTACTTAACGTAGTAATTTTGTACTAAAGTCTGAAAACAATCCTTGCCAAACCGGGCGGGTTTTCCTGAAACACGTGGTATATACAATCTGAATCGGATGTACGGAGTGGACGTCCCATACAAGCTGAATATTGGTTTGGGAACGGCTCGTCTGTTTGGCAAAGTTTGCTGAGACTCTCGCATTTTTCCTGTTAAAAAGTTCAGTATCTATGACGTACAAAGTGATTCTATATTACAAATTTGTATCCTTTTCAGATCCCGAATCATTCAAGGATAAGCACAAGGCCTATTGCAAGGATTTAGGCGTGAAAGGCCGTATTTATATTGGCTCTGAAGGGATTAACGGGACCGTCGGCGGGACCCCCGAACAAATCCGGGCATATAAAGATGATTTAACGTCGATAGAGGGTTTGGAGGATATGGAATTCAAATCCGAATACAGCGACTTTAATCCCTTTCCACGACTGCAGTGCAAAGTGCGGGATGAAATTGTTTCGCTGCATGCCGACACGTCCGTGGATACGTCGGACGGCGGGCAATACATGGAACCCCATGAATGGCGGGAGATGATGGAGTCGGACGAAGACTATGTAATGATCGATGTACGTAACGATTACGAAACCAAAATCGGTCACTTCAAGGGAGCTCTCACTCCCAACCTCGAGAATTTTTACGAGTTCTCCGACTGGATTGAAAAGCTGGAGGTGCCGGAGGATAAAAAAGTATTGATGTATTGTACGGGGGGTATCCGGTGCGAGAAGTTTTCGGCGCTCATGAAGTATCACGGCTATGAGGATGTAAATCAGTTGCACGGCGGAATCCTGCGCTACAAGCACGAAGAGGACGGCAAGCATTTTAAAGGCAAGTGTTTTGTTTTTGACGATCGGCTGGTCGTCCCCGTTAACCCGAAACATCTCGAGCCGATTGCCCGTTGCGAAATTACGGGCAAGCCGGCCGACAGTTATATCAACTGTGCGAATATGGAGTGCAACAAGCTGTTTGTTTGCTCTGAAGAAGGGGCTCAAAAGATGGAAGGATGCTGCAGCGAAGAATGTCGCCGGAGCGAATACAGGCGACCGTTTGATCCGGACCGCGCCTTCAAGCCTTTCCGCAAATGGTACCATTACTTTGACGAAGATTTCAAAGAACGGGAGCTGCAGGGTGACTCATAGAGGACAGCGGTATGCGAAATGCGTTTTGGAGATAATGTGCGGGCAAGTCGGCCGCCAGGTCCGCTTACTGAATGAGAAGCTCCCGCCACGATCCGGAAAGTCCGACAGACTCCCGGGGTTCGAGAAATAGATGCTATTCATCGAATTTGCTCAATCTATAACCTAAAGTGCCCTTTTATCCTCTCACCCTTCACTAGTTCTGTGATTATTTTTGAAAAATGCGTGCGCGACACGTGCGAAATGGGCGGGCCGGTCGAGGAATGCATAATGTCCCGCTTTGTCGATGGTGACCAGGGCGCCGTTTTTCAGTCCTTCTGCCATGCGCTTTCCTTGATCCGGGGGAGTAATGGTGTCTTGCGTTCCCCAGATCAATAGTATCTCCTGATCAATATCGGGGAGCAGATCATCCAGGTGTTCGGTAACGGTTTTAACGAAGATTTGGCGCATCGTGCCGTCGAGTTGCCGATAATCGCTGGATCCGAGTTTTTTCCAGAGGGGAGACGTGCGGAGTTTTTGCAGGGCGCGGTCGCGAT
This sequence comes from uncultured Balneolaceae bacterium, assembly GCA_964421495.1. Lineage (GTDB taxonomy): Bacteria > Bacteroidota > Rhodothermia > Balneolales > Balneolaceae > CAJXOW01. Next base: position 5,479 of record CAYQXO010000088.1, read on the forward strand.
AGGCGGTGGGCAGTAGATAAAAGGGCGCTTTCAAGCTTTTGGCCAGGTATTTTTTGACGTAAAACCGCCACGAGCGACGGGGACGCATGCCTGCACCGGCTGTAATGAGAACCTTGTCCACCTTCTGCAAACTATCCGGGCGTGCGCAAAGTTTAAGCGTTATACGTCCCCCGAAAGAGTGAACCAGCAAATCCACCGGCGCCAATTCAAGTTCTTCAATCAGTTTTCCCACCATATCCGCATAGTCGTCCACAGACCAGGCGGTGTCAGGAACGGGCGATTGACCGAATCCCGGCAGGTCGGGCAAATAGCATGTCCGATATTTGGCGAATTTCTGAGCTAACGGCAGCATGACCGTATGATCGGTCCCCCATCCGTGGAGAAAGAGGAGCGGCGGACCGGTCCCGATTTTTCGGTAGGAAATGCTGTTACCACGGTATGAAAAACTTTTTAACGGCTGATCAGTCAACGTCTTTTTGTTGAATTATAATACGGTTGTACGTAGAGCGGTCGCCCGCCCTCCGGGTTCTCGATTCCCACTTCCATTATTGCTGCAAGGATATAACGATACATCGATCAAAACGGATAAAGGTATTATTCTCTATTAAAGAAACGGTATATCGTGTTCAGGCGAAAATGGTTTTTCTGGATGGAGCGTTTAAAAATAACGCCCGCAGAACGAATTACCATCGTGAGCTTAATTTCGTTCAGTATGGTATGGGTGGTCGCCGGGTATGTATTTGAACCGGGACCGCTGTACGATAGCGAGGATTATCAGGCCATCGAACAGGTCTTTCGGAAACGGTCGAAAGCATTGGAAGAGAAGGAGGCACGTCTTCAAGCTCGTTTCGAGGGTCGCTCCGTCGAACCCGCGAAAAAAAAGCGGATGGATCGGGCGGATCAAAAAATTGACATCAATAAAGCCGATGTAGTTGCGTTACAAACCCTGCCCGGCATTGGCCCGGTGATGGCTGAAAGAATCAAGTCGTTTAGAAATCGCGAGGGACCTTTTAAGCGAGTGGAGGATTTGGTTCTTGTAAAAGGTATAGGCCGGGTTACCTTGCAAAAATTGCGGGGAAGTGTGGTGCTGGAGCAAGAATAAAAACGTGCTAACAGAGATAACTAAACTATTCGTACATGTCGAGTAAGATTCTTTGGGCTGACGACGAAATTGATCAGTTAAAGGCGCATATCATTTTTCTGGAGGAAAAGGGTTTTGACGTCAAACCGGTTTCAAACGGGGAAGACGCCGTAACGTTGATTAAGGAGGAAGCCTACGATATTGTATTCCTCGATGAACAGATGCCTGGAATGGACGGGCTTGCAACGCTGGACAAAATTAAGACAGCCCAGCCATCGCTGCCGGTGGTCATGATTACCAAAAGTGAAGAGGAGTCGATCATGGATGAGGCGATTGGCGGTAAGATTTCCGATTATCTGATCAAGCCGGTCAATCCCAACCAGATTCTGTTGACGGTCAAACGTATTCTGGATCGCAAGCGTATTCGCAGCGAAAAGTCGGCTCAGTCGTACCTGCAAAGTTTTAATGATATCTCTTCAAAAATAAGCAAACGCACCGGCTGGGAAGAATGGATTGAAATATACCGTCAACTCAGCCAATGGGATATCGACCTGGAAGAGGGGGATGAGGGATTGCGGCAGGTCCTGATGGACCAGTATCAGCAGGCCAACCTTTCCTTTGGTCGTTTTATCGAGGAGGAGTATGCATACTGGCTGGAAGAGGAACCCGGCGAGCGACCCGTGCTGTCTCCCGAAATCATATCAGAATATGTGTTGCCTCATGTGGAGGAAGGTAATCCGACCGTTTTCATAGTAATTGACTGCATGAGGTATGATCAGTGGCTGAAGTTTGAGTATCAACTTGGAAATTATTTCAGTATTGAAACCGATTTTTATTATTCGATCCTCCCGACGGCTACTCCCTATTCGCGTAATGCCCTCTTTGCGGGGTTATATCCTTCGGAAATAGCTCGCACCTATCCCGATATGTGGCAGATGAAAGGAAGTGAGAATTCCCTCAATCAACATGAAGAGGATTTCTTTAACGCATATTTGAAACGAGAGGGGTACGATATTAATGCCAAGTATAAAAAAATACTTCGGTCGGAAGAGGGGAATAAGTTGCGGGATCAACTCCACGATTATCTACAGGTTCCCCTAAGCGCTTTTGTGTATAACTATCTTGACACGCTTGTCCATACGCGTTCCGATTCAAATGTGCTGAAAGAGCTCGCTCCCGATGTTCCGGCCTTCCGTTCGCTGAGCGAAACCTGGTTTGAACATTCCACCTTGTTGCAAATATTTCAACAACTGGCTGAAGAAGACGTAACGGTGGTGGTGACTTCTGATCACGGTTCGGTTCGGGCTATGCGAGATACCAAAGTATTCGGAGATCGAGAAACCTCGACCAGTCTGCGCTACAAGTTCGGTCGTAATCTGAATGCCGAGCAAGACGCTGCCATTATTGTACGGGAGCCGGAAACTTTTAAATTGCCAACCGGCGACCGGATTAATAATTTTATATTTGCTAAAGAGGATTACTACTTTGTATATCCAACGAATTATCATAAGTATCAGAAACGCTATAAAGACACATTTCAGCACGGTGGGGCCTCGCTCGAAGAAATGATTCTGCCGGTGGCCACACTAACACCCAAGTAGGGTGCCGGGCCGGTCATTTGAAATTTGTAGGGACTCATAGGAAAACTGGAAAGAGCAAGATCACGATGTTGTGAGTGAATCATCATTTACGACCCATTCGGAGCAATCGACTTATCAAAGGGCCGCGACAATTGCCGACCAGCTTCAGGGCGGTCACGTTCTTTGTCTTCAAGGTGATTTGGGCAGCGGTAAAACCGCTTTCGTTAAAGGGATGGCTCCCCGTTTCGGTGTTAAAAGAGAGGAAGTTCAGTCCCCGACATTTACGTTGATTCATGAATATAGGCGCAACGGGCATATACCGCTGTTTCATATGGATTGCTACCGGTTGGAACGGGAAGAGGAGGCGGTTGAGATCGGGATGGAGGATTATTTTTACGGATCGGGGATCTCTGTAATTGAATGGCCCGAAAGAATTCCCTCGCTGATACCAGAAGATGCCATTTGGATCCGAATTGACATTATAAATCGCAATACCCGACAATTTTTCATTAGTCATTTTACATTTGAATTCGATAATTTCTAGCCATCATGGCTATAAAAAACAAACGTTTATCATATCGACTGGATCGGCTCCCGGTCATACGACCGTTTCACCGCCGTGCGCAGAATAATCTGCAGCAGGGTGATCTGGTCTATTACGGTCCCTGCCCCGAGTATTACGGGATCGGGGAGATTGTCCAGCGTATGGAGGGGTATTGCGTAGTCGATTTTCGGGCCACGGGGGCTCTGGGTATCGAAAAAGAAGCCTTTGATATTCGCTATTTGATTCCCATTCATAAGCTGAACCTGGGTCATATACTTAAAACCACCTGAATTGGAAGCGTATCCGTTCGCCTTTCTTTTACCACTATTTCCGGGGTAGTCCTTTCTGCATGATAATCTTCAAGGGTTTCGTGGTTAAGTTCTCAAAATGAGCAGACAATAAAAAAGCGTTTCCAGGGTTTACATTATCTATTGAAATTAGCGTTTTGGTTCTAAAATCATTGGCAGTTAAGGCGTGTAGGAGCTTATTACCGGGTTTATGCCGTTTGGGGATGCGATGCAACTGGTGTATTCGGAAAAATTAAAAATAAAAATAATTGCTTTCTTACACGCTATCTTACATATTTGTAGGCTATTTTATGGGATACAAAATAAAAGCGTATCCTGTAGCCAATACCGATTAATTTATGTTTACTGAACTGATCGAAAAACTTAAAGAGTTTGACACGGTGGGTGTTTATTCGCACGTCCGCCCGGATGGCGACTGCATCGGCGCCCAGGTTGGATTATGCCTCTGGTTGGAAAAGAACGGTATCCAGGCCCACGCGTTTAACGATGACGAAGTTCCCCTGAATCTCAAATGGATTACCGATTATTTTCCGGTGCATCAACCCACGCCCAAGTTGCTGGATGAGTGCGAGGCGTTTGTATTGGTGGATGGAAATACGCCCTCCCGTTTTGGCAGTTATGCTGATTACAGAGAGGAAGTACCAAAACCGTCCTTTATGATTGATCATCATCCCGATCCGGATGATGGATTTGATTTGAGTATTTCTGTCGAGGAAGCATCTTCGACCTGTGAATTGATTTTTCATTTCTACCTGCAGGAGGATATCGGCCAGATCGACGAAGGGGTCGCCAAATCGCTTTATACAGGTATCATTACCGATACGGGCTCGCTGCAGTATGATAGCGTAACGCCCGAAACCATGACGATCGCCTCGGAACTGTTGCGGCGGGGCGACTTCAAGCCTAACGAGGTGGCCGAAAGAGTATTTGGCAACAAAAGACTTAAACAACTCCAGCTGCTGGGACGTGCATTGGAGACGGTTAAGTTATTCGAGAATAACCAGATTGCTATCATGTGCGTAACCAGTGAAATGCTTGAGAAGACGAACGCTACGAATGAGGATTGTGAAGGGTTTGTGGCTTATCCCCTAAGTGTTGCAGGGATCAAGGCGGCAGTGTTGTTTAAAGACCTGGGTGGGGGTATAAAAATGAGTTTGCGTTCCAAGAGTGATGTGGATGTCAACAAGTGGGCGCGGGAAGTAGGGGGTGGCGGTCATAAGAAGGCTGCGGGAGCCTGGCATCCGGGTCCGCTGAAGAAAGCTATTAAAGATGTTATTGATATAGGGGCAAAACAGTTGGTCAAGGTAAACAAATCCTGACTTTTTTGGGCCTGCAAAAAAGTAATTTGATCCTGTTACGGAATATTATTTGCTAAAATAGAAATTAAATGGCTACCTTAACAGATGCTTGGTTTGGATGGGGGGGCAGTATGAAAATACTGTTGACTTTAATTCTAGTTAAATTATAAATGATCATGAGTGTTATGGGTGCCTTGAAGAAAGAGCGTCTGAATCGTTCTCTTTCTCCCAAAATAGTGGATGCGCGTGTAGCTTATATCTTTAATACGTTTGATAATGTGTTGCTGACTTCTTCTTTTGGAACCACTTCTGCAATTCTTTTGCATATTGTAAATCGTGTACGGCCGAACCATCCGATCTATTTTATCGATACACACTATCATTTTGACAAAACGATTGAATATAAAGAAAGATTGACCCGCCGCCTGGATTTAAACGTGATAGATTTAACGCCGGACGCCGAACGGCATGCCTTTACGCGCGAAGATCAAACCTGGAACAAAGATCCCGACTATTGCTGCCAGATTAACAAGGTGGAACCCTTGAACCGGGTTAAAGCGGAGCATGATGCCTGGATTTCCGGGTTGATTGGCTATGAAAGTAACTATCGACAGTATTTTGAGATCTTTGAAGAGGCCGGTGACATTTTCAAGTTTTACCCGTTGGTTGACTGGTCGGATAAGCAGGTTGAGGAATATTTTGAGCTCTATGGTCTTCCAAGACATCCCCTGGAGAGTAAAGGGTATAAATCAATCGGTTGTACGCATTGTACGGTGAAAGGAGACGGCCGGGAAGGACGCTGGCCCGGGTGCGGGAAGACGGAGTGCGGATTGCACAAGGAAGGGTCGTAATTACCTCATAAAATTCGATAAAGAAGCGAAATAAACGTTCGACAGACGCCCGGCATGCTGCTTTTCAAGGCGTGACCACCCTGTTTAAGAAGCTCGAAGCCGAACGTTCCTGACCGGCAATCCCTGACTCTGCCTGTTTTCTGAAAAGCCGTTCGGCTCATACGGATCATATTGGGAGAAAGGTCGCAGTGAGGTCGAAGAAGCCCCGTTATACGCCATCTTTCAGCCACTCGCTTTAATCATACTGATCCTCGTAGGCGTGGACCTGGGGAGCGCTGTCGTCTGTGCTGACTTCGTTCTCCAACCAGTCAAGATATTCTTCATTCCCTTCCTGTTCATTGATACTGAATGTAATAACACACGGACAATCGTAACTGTGCAGTTCCTTGACCCGGCGCGTCAGTTCACTGATGTTACGGAGCGTGGTTTTGGCAATAAGAATGGTTTCCCGGCCTTCTTCGACATTGCCTTTCCACCAGAACATGGATTCCATGCCGTCGATAATGTTAACACATGCAGCAAGGTGGTCTTCCACAAGCTTGCCGCCTATCTTTTTGGCTTCCTCCTTGTTTTCGGTGGTTATGTACACGAGACGTAAATTCTTAACCATAATAATCGGGCAATTTGATTAATCCTGGTTTCATGTATGATTACCTATGATGGAGGTTATATAAAATACAGGAAAATTCAAATCCGTTTACAGTGTACTTAAGGCTTTACAGAAACACCGGGGGCGGGCGACCGTTCCGAGAACTAAAAATTTTTCGAACGAATCAGGTTTAACGGAAAGGTGTATGAATTTGCTAGTGACTAAGGAGGGTCTGGCAAAGCCGCAAGAAAAAATTTTCA
>CAYQXO010000089.1:0-11298 GCA_964421495.1 uncultured Balneolaceae bacterium
ACTGGCAGCTTGCCACGTTCCGGCAAAACCGCAAGTAAAAATTTTCAATCGAAGGAACGGCCGCCCGTCCCCCGCTCGCCAACGACAGCTTGAAATCCCCAAAATCATGAATCTGAAAGCAAGGTGATCTTTGATGTCGGCCTCCAATCGTAATCATATATACAAATACGATCACGAAAAGCGAAAAGTGATCATTATCGATGCTGAAACCGGCGAGGAGATCAAGCGTAGGGACGGCAAGCTCGATACTCTTCTTAAATATCTTGCGCATAAAGAATCGGAGGAGATTCTGCGCAAATTCGCGATTTGGTGTGCCCGTCAACCGGATGAAGCATGGAAGCCCGTTATTTATGAAATGTTCCGTACCGCCGAAGGGTATCTGTACGGGGATATTTCGTTGGATAGAATGGAAACACTATACCGGGACACGGAAGGTATTGCCATATCCACCGATTCGGTCGGTCTGCGGCAGGGAGATCTCAAAGCTCCCCTGTTATTGGCAGCACGAGCCTGTATAAATCCCGATCCCTACCAGGCGGCCACAGAGGCTTCCCGATACTATAAACTCTGGTGCGAGATGAACTACAAATATCAAAACAAGGATCTGTCTGAAGAAGACGCCGAGGAAGTAAATCAAAACATGTTAACACGCCTTACTCAGCGACAGGTTGACTATTTACTGGAACTGATGGCCCTAAAACAGTAATGCTTCTCAATATTTCAGAATATTATATAACAGAAACTCAAGAAATGGGAGATTATGAATATTTTAGTGGTTGACCGGATGGCGGAATCTGCTATACAAGAATTACGTAAACTCGGATCTAATGTGCGTTATGAGCCTGACCTATCCGGGAAAAAACTTCACGATCAAATAAGCAAAGTCGAAATACTGATCGTCCGCTCTACCCGGGTGGAAGCGGAAATGATTGAAAATGCCGAAAAATTATCCCTGATAATCCGTGCCGGATCCGGAGTCAACAATATTGACCTGCATACGGCCAGTATTCACGGGGTGCATGTCGCCAATTGTCCCGGCATGAATACCGACGCCGTGGCCGAGCTGACCATCGGACTGCTTATCGCTGCCGATCGTCAGATCGTCAATGCCACTCACGATCTTCGTGAGGGTCGATGGCGAAAGAAGTACTATTCCAATAGTCGCGGGTTGAGACACCGAACCCTGGGATTGCTGGGTTTTGGGTCTATAGGACGTGCAGTAGCGTCTCGAGCCCGTGGACTCGATATGAACGTCATCGTATGGTCGCGGAGTCTCAGTGATGCAATAGCGGATCATTTTGAAGTAGAACGCTGTGATACTATTAACGAGGTCGCCGAAAGATCCGATGCCGTAAGTGTTCATTTATCCGCCACGGAAAATACGCACCATTTGGTGGATGAAGAGTTTTTTAGCCTGATGTCGGAAGAAGCAATATTCGTCAACACCTCCCGCGGCGAAGTTGTAGATACGAAAGCCCTGCAACAGGCGATTGAGGAACAAAACTTGCGGGTCGGACTTGATGTTTTTGAGGATGAGCCGGCATCCGCCGACGATACTTTTACACAAACGGATCTGGCCCGTAAGATTACAGCCACTCCTCATATCGGGGCTTCCACCGACCAAGCCTCTGAAGCCATTGCAAACAGCGTCGTAGACATTGTCCGCAGCTACATACAAACCGGACGGCCGATTAATACCATTAACGTTCGTCGCAAGTCATCCGACAGCATCAGCCTGCTCGTACGACATTACAACGAAGTCGGCGTGCTGGCCAATGTCCTCAACATTCTCCGCCACGAAGATGTTAACGTTGAAGAGATGGAAAACACCATTTTCGAGGAAGGGGAAGCAGCCACCTGTACGCTGTGGCTGGACAGTGAGCCCACCCCGGATATGTTAAACAAAATCCGTGATGACGATCACATCATTCAGGCCGTCTTGCAACGAAGTTCGTCCGAATCCAAATAACCTGTTTTATTTTAACACGGTAAATCGTCCCCATTCAACGGAAATTTGTCTTCCCATCTCAGCCGTAAGTCTGAACTGATAGATGCCGGAGGACAGTTCGTCCGCCCTTACCCGGATCGACTGATTGGTCCCGGCTGTAAAAGTCTGCGTCGGCAGTTGAAGGACCTGCCGACCCGTAACGTCATATACCTCCACGCCAACCTCGGCCGATTCACGCAGATGAAATCGTATACGGGCTGTGGGGTTAAAGGGATTGGGCTCCACACTCTCCAGGCGCAGCTTGCCGGGCAATTCTTTATAATCAGCGACCCCGGTATCCCCTCCTTTTATTTCTATGAGATTACCCATATACGAATGATTCTCACATTGATAGTAAAGAGTATCCGGCGTTTGGTCTGACGGGGTAAACGTCAACGTATCATTTCCGTAGGCATAGTTATTTTCGACCCCTTCATCATAAGTTTCCTGCCCCCACCCCACTTCGCTAAGGGACATATAAAATGGATGACTCGCTCCAATATCCTTCATATGAAATTCATAGGTCTTTCCCCGCTCAAGTACCAGGTCTGGATCCTGTTCTCCGTCAATTGCATAAGCATCCGGCCATCCTTCATCCGTATAGGGATGCGAACTGTCTTTTTCTTCAACCGTAACCGTAAAAGTGGAATCCTGCGCATACAGCAAAGGACCGGAAATATTGGCAAACAAAAAAACCACGAGCATTACTCCTGCCAACCGCCATTTTGATGGTATATCCATAAAACTGTAAAGTGCTTTATTTTTATTTACATGATCTGCTGAGCGAGTGCTAATGTTATTTATTATATTCCTCCTGGGCAAGTTGATTCCAATATCACAGGGCTATTAATTCGAAGTTGAACTACATAATGCATTTTGCTATGTTTTAAATACAATAATAATAGATATTTAGCGTAAGATTATAAGGAAGGGTTATTATCAGGTGCTTACGAAGGGGATTATCCGCAGTTTTAAAGCTAGTTTTCTGTGCCGGATACCAATTTAATTATATTAACAACGGTTTAAACATCATAAACACGTATGGGACAAAGAAAAAAAGAAGATAAAGACTTACGAAAACACTATACGGTTATTCTCCAAACCGGATTAGTGGTCACGCTTATCCTCTTCCTGTTTGCCTTTAAACTTGATTTACGAACGGGTGGAGCCAATGATGATTTAACCGAGGAGCAGGAAGTGGTTGAAATGGAAGAAGTGGTTCAGACCGAGCATGAAAAAGAACCGCCGCCGCCACAAAAACCACAGGTACCGGAAGAAGTTCCAAATGATGAAATAGTTGAAGATCGGGCCCTTGATATAAATGCGGAAATCAATATGAATCAAAAACTGGATGTCCCGGATCCTCCTAAAGATGAAGGGGAAGAAGAGGAAGAAGTTTTTGTCGTAGTTGAACAACAACCGGAGCTGAAAGGAGGATTGAAAAGTCTTCAACAAAAGATCAATTATCCGGATATGGCCCGCAAAGCCGGTATTGAAGGACGTGTTTACCTTCAATTCATTGTGAATAAAGATGGAAAAGTCGAGGATCCCAAAGTTACACGCGGCATTGGCGGTGGCTGTGACCAGGAAGCTTTACGCGTCATCAAGGAGGCTGAATTTGTACCGGGCCGGCAACGAGGAAAGCCCGTACGCGTACGCTACAGTCTGCCCATTCTATTTAGACTCCAAGACTGACGCTGACCACTATAGGGTACTTAAAAAGGCATGAGCCCAATGTGAGGCTTATGCCTTTTTAATTTGGAGGAATTCTGCAGCAGGTCCCACCCCAATTGCTCTTAAGACATTTTCTATCAGATACCGGTACTTGCTCTACCAAACTAATGATGTATAAACTCCAACGGATTAGTAAGCACCCTTACTCCTAAAATAACGTCCTCAAATCGGGCATCGCGTATAAAAGCGCCAACTACTGATACTTCTGATAGCGATCGACCAAGCGGCGAGCCGCCTCCAAAGGCTCTCGATCTGCACAAACTGCTGAACTGACTGCAAAACCTTCCGCCCCCGCACCTATAATCTCCCCGACATGCTCTTCTCTGATTCCGCCTATTGCAATGACAGGTATTTGTAGTTCGCTCGTTACTGTACGGAGTCCCTCGATTCCCCGCGGCTCATAATCTTTTTGCTTTGTCCCGGTCCGGAAAATATGTCCAAATCCCACATAATCTGCTCCATCTTCCTGAACCTGCAACGCCTGGCCAAGATTCGATGCGGTACCCCCGATGACAGCCTCATCACCCAGCAATGTTCTGGTGTTTTTAATGGGAAGGTCGTTTTGCCCCAGGTGTACTCCGGTGGCACCCGCGGCCATGGCCAGATCAACCCGGTCATTGACAAGCAGGGAACACTCCTGTTTTTTACATACGTCCGTCATTCGGCGGAGTGTGGGCAGCATGGCTGCGGGAATTTGATGCTTATCGCGGAATTGGACCACAGACACCCCGGCCTCAGCAGCGAAACGTGCCAATTCCACGTGATTGAATCTATTTTGGATAAATGTATCCGTTATAACATGGACGCCCTTTACGGATGATTTCATAGTCGACCTAACATTTTTTTGTAGGAAGATAATACTTCTGCCGGATCTTCTGCCCTCATAACCGAAGAGATACCGGCTAATCCATCCGCATCATATTCAAGACAACGTTCTGCCTTATCCAGGTCGATTCCCCCGACTGCAAAAACGGGTATCTTCATGAACTGTATAATCTCCTGAAGGGCCACTACTCCCTTGGGTTTTCCATATTTTCGTTTGGACGGCGTATCGAAAATCGGTCCGAACAGTATAAAATCAGCCCCCTTTTCCTCCGCCCGTTTGGCCGACTCCAGCGAATGCGTACTGCATCCCACCCATACATCATTATTTAACTTTTTCATTTCATCCACCGGCATACTGTCCTCGCGTGCATGCACCCCGTCTGCCCCCGTCATCATGGCTATGTCAACCCGATCATTTATAAACAACCGGGCATCGTACCGCTCCGTTATTTTTCTCAGTTTCTTTGCCAAATTAAAAAGTTCTTTATCGGACAGGTCTTTCTCACGTAGCTGCACCGCCTTCAGACCTGCCTCGCAGGCTTTCTCTATATGCGTCTCCAGCGATTCGGAAGCACACTGGGTCCGATCCGTAATCAAATAATAGGTAAAATCAATCATCGGGCTGTGTTTCTATAATCCCTTCTGTGGGGCTCGAGGCTTTTGCATAAACGCGGCGCGGAATACGACCGGCCTCGTGGGCGAGCCGACCCGCCTTTACGGCCTGGCGCATGGCCTCTGCCATCTTTTCCGGGTGTTCGGCTTGCGATACGGCTGAATTCAACAAAACCCCGTCCATACCCAGTTCCATGGCAATCGCGGCATCCGACGCCGTTCCCACTCCTGCATCCAGGATTACGGGTACGTCAGCCTGGTCCTTGATTATTTTAAGGTTATACGCATTGCGAATTCCCATTCCCGATCCAATCGGTGAACCGAGCGGCATTACCGCCGCACATCCCATCCTTTCCAATTTACGGCAGGTGATCGGGTCGTCATTGCAGTAGGGCAAGACGGTAAACCCCTCCATTATCAACTCTTCTGCCGCTTTCAACAATTCCGTGACATCCGGCATCAACGTGTCGTCATCTCCTATAACTTCCAGCTTGACCCAATTTGTACTCAACGCCTCCCGGGCCAATTTTGCGGTCAAGACTGCCTCTTTTGCCGTATAGCAACCCGCCGTATTGGGAAGTAAAAAATAGTCGTCCCTATTGATATAATCGAGGATACCCTCTTTTGCCTCTCCTTTGAGATCGGTTCGGCGCACCGCCACCGTCACCACCTCTGCACCACTTTTTGCCAGGGCTTTACGCATCGTTTCAGGATCCGGGAAGCGGGCCGATCCCATGATCAGGCGCGAGGAAAATGTTTTATCTGCCAGTTGGAATTTACTCATAGTAAACGTATATCTTGAATTAGAAAAAATCAGCGACTTACGCCCGGGTTTTACGATGAAGCGTGCTAAATCCGTATAACCGGGAACCTAGCCACCCTGAACCGCCTGGATCACTTCAATACGATCCTCGGCGGAGAGAGGATAATCACTCCACTCTTCCGAAGGAACAACCTCATCATTTACTGCAATTGCTTTTCCATCCGCACTACTCTCAGGATGCGTTTCCTCGAATAAATCCTGTAGCGTGTCGCTTTCGGTTTCGTACGTTTCGCCGTTTAAGATCACTTTCATGATATCGCGAGATTCGTGGATTTAGTCTGAAAATCTAGTAGGTTGATATTCTTGTAATATGTCAAATACTTCATTTTCCATTAGTTCATGCACTATACCAAACGCGGTAATGGGGGTATATAATATACCGCTGCGATAATGGCCCGTCGCGTAATACAGTCCCTCAACGGAAGATCTTCCGATGACGGGTGCATTATCCCGTGCTGCCGGACGCAATCCGGCCGTCGTGACTTTCAGGGGTAAATCGTAGATCGAGGGAATAATATCCCAGGCTTCATCCAGTAAATCCTTGACTCCTCCCGCTGTTGGATGCGTATCGAAGCCTTGTTCCTCCGAGGTAGCCCCGATTACAATGGGTCCTTCCTTTTTGGGCACCAGATACACGCGGGGGGTGCGAACCATACGTTGAAGATCACATTCACGGGTTTTGTGCACAGACAAGATCTGTCCCTTAACCGGACGTAACGGGATGCGCGCACTTTCCGGAATCCCCTCGATTTGATTGATCCAGCAACCCGCCGCCAAACACAAGGCATCGTGGAAATGTTGCTCGTCGTCTTCTGTAATTACGTAACGAGCCGCCCCATTCTCCAGGCGAACAGCTTTCACCTCCGTCTGTTCCAGCAGTGTACCTCCCCGATTGAGGTAGGCCGCTTTTAGTGCATCGATCAACTTGCGTTGGTTAATCTGTGCATCATCCGGAAGCCAGACTCCCGCAGTAGTTCCCGGTGCCAAAAGCGGCTCGAATTCCCGCGCATCCGTACCGGTCATAAATTCAACCCTGAGCTGGATACGGTCCCTGAACTGATAAAGGCGACGCAAAATCTCCATATCATCCCGGTCAACCCCGGCCAGGAGGGTGCCACACCGATCAAAAACAGGCACATCATCCGCGTCTTCTTCGAGCTGACTCAAAAATTCCGGGTAACGCTGCAAACTCTCTTGTCCCAACCGCATTAAGTCGATCTCCTCAAATCCCACTTCCGCGAAGGGGGCCAGCATTCCGGCTGCCACCCAGGAGGTTTCACGCCCCACCTCCCCCCGCTCATAAATGGTTACATCAATATTCCTGCGAGCGAGCTGCCAACCGATACTGAGGCCGATAATGCCCCCGCCGACAATTCCAAAGTTAGACTTACCCATACCGGTGAAAACTCAAATTTAATATTATGAATTCTTTGGCGGCCACTGTTCTTTGCGATATGCACTTTCCCAGAACATCCATTCCAGTCGCGTCGAATATCCAAAAACCCGTTTCATTTTACTGTGTTGTCTGGTACTGGCGGACTTCGCTATCTCATCGGTGATTTCAATAGCCCGATCCACGTCTTCGCTGAACGCCTCACTTGAATACGTTTCAATCCAATCACTATACGGGTTGTCCGCTGAAGCCCTCTCACTTATGTAATGCCCCACTTCCCGGTAAATCCAGAAACAGGGGAGCACAGCCGCCACGGCTTCCGGCAATGAATTCAACGAAGCCGTTCGCAGCAGGAAATTCGTATAATTAAAACAGGTCGGGGATTTCTCGATCTGTCGCGGTACCTGAAACTGCTCGAAATAGTGTTCGTGCAAAGCTCGTTCCACTTTGACCGCCCCCAGAGCAAATCCCAAAAAATCCTCGACATGTTCCATTTGTTCAGCCCGGAGGCCGGTCAGGGACAGAGCGCGCGTGAAATCAGCCAGGTAATAGGAATCCTGCTTCAGATAGAAGACAAAAATCTCCTCGTCCAGGGAGCCATTCATAAGCTCCCGGTTAAAGGGCAGTTCCAAAATGTTACGGTAGATGTGCTCGATTTCTTGCCACAGCTGGTCGGTAAATGACATGAATTCAGTTTCTTATCATTTAAAATTCTGTTAACGGTCGTTCCAGTACTGATAAAAATGGTGCAGGGGACCCGATCCCTCACCGACCTTGTAAACGCTTCCGGCTTTTATGGCTCCGGTGATGTATTGTTTAGCCGTCGATATCGCTTCCGGCAGGGATTGTCCGCGGGCGAGCGAGGCCGCAATAGCCGAAGAAAGAGTACAGCCTGTGCCGTGGGTATTGGACGTGTCGATGTATTCCGACTCGAGCCAATCGACGGTCGCTGCGCTTTCGCCGGAGGTAATTCGGGCCAGGCAATCGCGACTTTTATCGCGGTGTCCATGTCCTCCTTTCAATACAACTGCTCCCGGTCCCCATTCCAACAAATCGGCGGCTGCCTGCTCCATTTGATCGGCATTGTCAATCGACCGGTTTAACAACTCCTCGGCCTCCGGCAGATTCGGCGTAATCACTTCGGATCTCGGGAACAGCTCTTCGGTCAACGACTTGATCGCCTCGTCCTTAATCAGTTTATCCCCGCTCTGAGCTACCATTACGGGATCCAGCACGACGTGTTCCAGCGACCACCTATCGATTTTTTTGGCGACCACCTCAATGATACCGGGATCATGCAACATACCGATTTTAACCGCATCCACGCCGATATCCTCTATAACCGCATCTATCTGCTGTGCGATGAAATCGGGGGGAACTTCATGGATAGCCCGTACTTCAACCGTGTTTTGGGCTGTCAGGGCGGTTATGACGGACATGCCGTAGCAACCGAGGGCCGAAAACGTTTTCAGATCTGCCTGTATGCCGGCACCGCCCCCGCTGTCCGACCCTGCAATCGTCAGGGTGCGTGGATAGGATCGATAATCATTCATAATATTCGCTTCCGGATTACAATTGATTATTAGTTTGTGTCCGGGATAGTCAGATGCTTATAGCCGGACATCGTCAGACTGCTCACCGGAAGGAGCGGATAGAAGGAAGGATAAAGTTGCTCTCGTCGTTTTCCTTCGCCGGTATTAACCGGATCAGGTACCGAGGATCTTCTCTCAGCAGCTCCCTCTTAATCACGAAGTTTCCATTCGCCGACCACGACAATACTGTCGGCCGGCGAACTGGCAATTCGTTTAGCGTCTGGGAGTCTGTCAAACTTTTACAATTCTACTGAAAAAAGCCGCCAGACTCCCAGGGAGCAGCACTCCTAACGACGAACAGTCGAGTTGTCAATTATCACAAATTAGCATAGTTATATTTCAGCTGATATGCAAGCATCAAGCTCCGTTCGAACTTTCCTGGCTTATTTCAAGTTATTATAATCTGTTCATCAACAACTCGTGCAAAAAATTTGGAAATTGAATAAAAAAATAACAAAGCTTGATGGGTTCAATTCAAAACATTGCAGAAAAATATGCAAAGCGATTCAGAGCACATATTCATCCGCCGGTCTGGTTTGGTGCGGCGGGACTCATTCTAGCTTTTGTACTCTTCGGGACTACGTGGACTGATGTTGCCGCCACTGTATTTCAACAAATTCAGTCCTTCATAGTAACCACAATGGGATGGTTCTATATTCTGACGGCGACTGTTCTGCTAGGAGTCATCGTGTGGCTGTGGTTCAGCCGATTCGCCTACATTCGTCTGGGGGCTCCCGACGATGAACCGAGTTTCGGCTATTTTAAATGGTTTTCCATGCTGTTTGCGGCCGGTATGGGCATTGGACTGGTATTTTTTGGCGTCTCCGAACCCATAATGCATTATATGGAGGCCCCTCTCGCCACCGGGGGTACCGGCGAAAAGGTAAATACCGCACTTCGCATCAGCTTTTTTCACTGGGGACTGCATCCGTGGGCCATTTATGTGCTCTTTGCCCTGCTGCTTGCTTATCTGCATTTCCGTCACGGACTTCCTCTCGCCCCCCGCACCATGCTCTATCCCATAATTGGGGATCGTATTTACGGGTGGCTGGGACATTTAATAGACATTATGGCCACGGTGGGTACATTGTTTGGCGTAGCCACCTCGCTCGGTTTTGGAGCAATGCAAATCAATACGGGCATTGCCCAACTTATAGATGTACCGCATAATGTTAATGTTCAGATCCTTCTAATCACTATCATAACGCTGATTGCCACTACCTCGGTGGTACTCGGACTACATGCCGGTATCAGCCGACTCAGTCTGTTCAATATAGCGCTGGCCGCCGTTTTATTTGTTTTCGTCCTGATTGCCGGCCCCACCCTGTACCTCATCGAACTCTTTGTCTCATCGCTGGGCGATTACATACAACACCTGCCCCAAACCAGTCTATGGATGGAACTTGAACCCGGAGCCGACTGGCAAAAAAACTGGACCCTATTCTACTGGTCGTGGTGGATCTCGTGGTCTCCCTTCGTAGGGGTCTTCATTGCACGCATTTCGCGCGGTCGAACTGTCCGGGAATTTATCACGGGCGTTTTACTGATACCATCCATTGCCGCTTTTTTCTGGCTTGCCGTCCTCGGTGGATCCGGACTTCACATGCATCTGTACGAAGGAAGCGAAATCGCCCAGGTTATCCAGGACGACGTTTCCCTGTCGCTGCACGCACTCTTCGGTAATCTTCCATTTTCGGATATTACGACCGTGCTTGCCACACTGCTTGTCACCATCTTCTTTATAACCTCGTCCGATTCCGGTTCTTTTGTTGTCGACATGATCACTTCCGGCGGGGATCCAAATCCCACGCGTTCCCAGCGTATATTCTGGGCACTTTCCGAGGGTGCAGTCGCCATAACACTTCTGGCAGCCGGCGGTCTTCAAGCATTGCGAACAGCCAGTTTGCTGTCGGGCGTACCCATGGCCATCATTTTATTGCTATCCGCCTACGGCATTATTAAAGCGCTGAAGGTGGACCATCATCATCCGGACATCCCGGAAGTCCACCAGCTGTATAAAGAGAAAATAACGTCTGGTAATAAAAATAGCTCCAAGATAAGTAAGGACTAAAGACGGCCCTTTTCTGCATATAAAAAGCCCCGACTTCCCAAAACAGGAAGCGGGGCTTTTCCATCCTCGCCTATGAATTCTTTCCCTCAATACATTATTACTGCGGGAAAGTCAGGGTTGAATTATTTCATAAGCATCATTTTACGTACTGCCGTATACGATCCAGCCTTTATACGATACATATAGACTCCGCTCGACAGGTGCGAGGCATTGAATTGAATTGTATGTCTACCGCTTTGTTGCCGACTATCGACCAACGTC
>CAYQXO010000089.1:11308-11859 GCA_964421495.1 uncultured Balneolaceae bacterium
CGCAACCCGTTTTCCGAGCAGGTCATAAACCTCAAGTGTCACATGAGCATCTGTCGGAAGTGAATAGGCAATCTGGGTCGTCGGATTAAACGGATTGGGGTAGTTTTGGTCCAGTTCAAACGATGACGGGGCAACCTCGTTATCACCATCATCCGGTATCGGCGTAGATGTTTCGCTCGGTGCCAGTACCAGGTTGGAAAAGTGAGCTACACTTGAGAATATGCGATTGGAGGTACTGTCTGCGAATGTACCGGATATTCCCGTCGAATCCTTTCCATTTGATCCGTAAAAGAACATGCCGAGTTGATCCGGATTAATACCCAGAACGTTGTGGATCAATCCTCGCTTGTAGGGGAGAGAGACATAAACCGGTTGTTCAAAATAGTAGGGTTCGCTAACCGTATCCTCCACAATGACGTGAAAGGAAACAGCTGTTACAATATCCTCCTCAAAGGACACCGAGTCGCCCCGGATACTAGCAAAATCAGGCATTTCAATCTCAATGGTAATATCTTCCTTTAGGGAACCATGAGGAAAATGCACCATTCCAC
>CAYQXO010000090.1:0-11604 GCA_964421495.1 uncultured Balneolaceae bacterium
CACCCACCGCCGGTTCTTCATAACGCTCCACTATTTTTTCTTATCCTGCCGTTTCGTTTTTATTTTCACTTTTTATTATGATAATATCAATTATTTGCAATTGCCGCAGGCAATGGTTTAATGCCAAGCTGGTATTTTTATTGTAACTGTTTTTCATATGATAAAAAAACGGAGTCTTTTTTGTTTACTTGTGCTGGGGCTTTTGGCCGGATTGCCGGTTCCGTGCACGGCGGATGCAAAATCAGCCGAAGCACGGGATTCGTCACGCCGGGTCGTGGGCGAACCACCCGGGGCGCCGGGTATGGAAGTGTTGATTAGTGCAAACGAAAAATTTGTCTACAATGTAAAATACAGCTTTTTTACGCTCGGCAAGATCTATGTGGAAATAGTGGGAGACTCCCTCTACAAGGGTCGGCATACCTACCACTTGAAAACATCGATCGAATCCAATCCCTCCATTCCGTTTCTGGGCAAAGAAGTCAATCACTATCACAGTTTAATGTTCACGGCGGACAGCACGCCCCGCACGGCCGTATTTTGGACGGATAATGTGGATGAGGGTATCTATGAGGAAACCCGGTACGAGTTCGATCGGCAATCGGGGAAAGTCTATACCTTTAAAGAGGGGGAGGCCCGGGACACGCTGGAGCTGGAAGAGCCGGCCAGCAGCGGACATATCATGTTTTACTTTAGCCGCATTTTTGCAGGAAGCAATCACTCGTATCGGGTGCCAATATTTATAGATCACGAAAAAGGATATGTGAAGATTGAAAACAGCCGGCAAACCGACCGGCGCGAGTATGAGGCTTTTGATCAACCTGTCGATACCTATTTGACAACGGGGTACGCCGACATTAACGGGCCCTTCGGTTTCCGGGGGGACTTCAAGGCCTGGTATGTCGCCGATCCGTTTCGCATTCCCGTTAAAGCTCACATGAAGGTCTGGCTGGGCAACGTCAAAGTTCGATTAATCAAATATACCCGCAGTTAAAATAGATCGTAATGAGCGACACAGATAAACCCGCGATTTCGTTTAAACGAATGGCGCACGCCGCCGACTTGCCTCTTCCGTCTTACGAGTCGGAATACGCCGCCGGAATGGATATAAGAGCAGCCCTGGAGGTGACGGTGGTTTTGGAGCGGGGGGAGAGGGCTTTGATTCCCACCGGACTGCTAATGGCTCTCCCGGCCGGATATGAGGCCCAGATTCGACCCCGCAGCGGACTGGCCTACCGACAGGGCATCACCATGCTGAACACGCCCGGGACCATCGACGCGGATTACCGGGGGGAAGTCAAAGTATTGGCGATAAATTTGGGAGAATCCCCCTTCGAAATCGAGCACGGCAACCGCATCGCCCAGATGGTCATAGCCCCGGTCGTACAGGGAAGTCCCAAAGAGGTGAACCAGTTGCCGACCAGCGAACGCGGCTCCGGGGGATTTGGAAGCACGGGGATATAATAGGGCTCGCTTCGCTCGCCCGTCGGAAGGCGGAAGCCCGAAGCCGGATGTCTATTCCGATCGGTAACAATGGAGTGTATATACACTACTTGATTACTTGCTCGAATAGGCTTCGAGCTTCGAGCCTCCAGCCTCGAGCAGGGCGAGCGAAGCGAGCCCTATTTCTCCTTTTTATAATCCTCTTCCGATATCAATCCCTGCTGCCATAGTCCGGTCAGGTAATTTTCCCGTTCCATTTCACCCGGCTTGTGAGAGGGACGTCGCGGCTTGGTTTTTTGGGCTTCGGTTTGCCGCTTTTTTTCGGCTTCGATGGCTTCTTCCATCAGATCCTTGAACTTCCAGGGATTGGTAAGGCCCCGGAGTTTCATCTGACGGGTTTCTGTCTTCAACAGGAGGGTGCCTACATAAAATTTGCGGTTTAACCAGGATTGGATGACATCCACCGACTGTATATTCTGCAAGTCGATATGCTGACTGTAAGTTCCATCGACGGCTTTAATGCCCGTGTCGCTTATCTCGTATTGAAATTGACGGTGCCGCCTCCAGACGAAATAAAGTGACAGCAGTCCAATGCCGAACACCGGTATCAGCAGGATAGAATAGAGGTAGGCGAGGAAGAAGTACTTCCAGCTCGGGGTGAGAACTTTTATTTTATCGGATTTTTCGCTCATGAAATGGAATATTGGCTTGTTATCCCGTGGTATGGATTGTAAAGTATAAAATAATAAAAAGATACGTTATTGCCGCATCATGGTGATTCAGAGCGTTATGAAATGCGGTGAATCAGTTCAATGAATATGATATAAAATTTTTATATTCCGGTGAGTGGTCGTGCTCCGGGAAATTACCTGGCGCCATGTACGTTCACGGTAACGTACAACATATCAATGAATAGAAATTGAATCAATTAACGTGAATAGCTGGAAATACGCAGTAGCTATCTGGATGACGGCCGTGATCGTGGCGGGATTCCTGATTCGCATTCCGCAAATACCTATACTGCAGGAGTCGGCACGCAATCTATTCCTGCATGTGCCGATGTGGTTTACCATGTTTGTGACGTTCGGAATGGGATTGGTGTACAGCATTCGGTATTTGAACAATCTTCGTCCCGAATTGGACCGAAAAGCGGCTTCCGCCACGCAGGTGGGATTGCTCTTTGGCGTTTGCGGTCTGTTGACGGGATCTCTCTGGGCGCGCTTTACGTGGGGCACGTGGTGGACGTTCGCCGAGCCGAAAATGAATCTGGC
Source organism: uncultured Balneolaceae bacterium (assembly GCA_964421495.1). Lineage (GTDB taxonomy): Bacteria > Bacteroidota > Rhodothermia > Balneolales > Balneolaceae > CAJXOW01. The sequence continues at coordinate 2,712 of CAYQXO010000090.1, forward strand.
CGCCTTGGCGATGTTGATTTATGTGGCCTACCTGATACTGCGAACGGCTTTCGATGATCCGGAACAGCGGGCGAAACTCTCGGCGGTGTATAACGTGTTTGCGGCGACGACTATCCCCTTTTTGCTCTATATTATCCCGCGACAAATGGCCAGTCTGCATCCCGGGGCGGAGGGCAATCCGGCTTTCAGCGAGATTACGGCGCCCGCTTTGCGCATTATATTCTACCCGGCGGTCGTGGGATTTATAGGGTTGGCTATCTGGATTTTTACTGTGTTGGATCGATATAAAAAAGTGAACAGACAGCTGGAACAGCGTGCGATTTATGAAAATAACTGAATTTTACCAAACTATTGATACGACAGCGACTCCTGATACGTTAACGGAAAGTTACGGGCAGGAATGGGAGGCGATGAGTCAGCTCGACCAGGCCGGTCCCCTGATGCAGTTTATGGCGTCAAATGATTTAATTTTTGTTGTTTTGGGGGTAAGCCTGATTATCTGGCTGGTTTTACTGGCATTTTTAATCCGCCTAGATAGGAAGGTCGGTCGCCTGGAGCGGCAAGTGGATGCTGCCGAAACCACGGAATCAACCGACGAAACGACTAATCATTAGAACTACTTGTTTTCATATGAAACCTAAAGTCATTATCGGCGTACTTGCCATTGTCGGATTTACATCGCTGTTGATGTATAATTTCGGCAACAGCATCAGCAACTATACCAACTTTGAGGAGGCCGCCCAGCAGAATAACGCCCATGTGGTGGGTCACTGGGAGGACTCCAGGCCCCACGGGTTCTCGATGGAGTCCAAAAAATTCAGTTTTCACATGAAGGATCGCGACGGTAACGTCCGCAAAGTCGTTTATCCGGGATCCAAGCCCAATAATTTTGAGCGGGCCGAGAAGCTCGTGGTGATAGGTCGTCTTAAAAACGATGTGTTTTACGCGGACGAGATGTTGATGAAATGCCCGTCCAAATACAACGATGCCAACCCATCGGAATTTACGAAAGCCTCCGAGCAATAGATTATGATCGGATTTATCGGAAATGTGTTGATATGGACGGCGTTTGCGGCATCCCTGGCTGCACTGGCCGGTTATGGATGGTCGGCGCAGTCAAAAAACGATACCCTCTATCGTTTTTCCAATTACCTGTTTGCCCTCAAGGGATTGCTGGTGATTGCGGCGTCGGGGCTTTTGATACATCTGATTCTCACGCATCAATTCCAATACTATTACGTATTTAACTACACCAGCAAGGATCTGCCGCTGAAATACCTGGTTTCGGCGTTTTACGGGGGACAGGAGGGGAGTTTCCTCCTGTGGATCCTGTTTTCTGCGTTTGTGGGTGTGATACTCATGCGGTTTACCCGCGAACCGTATCGCAAGCCGGTTTTATTTATTATTACGCTCAACCAGGTTTTTCTGCTTTCGATGGTGGCCGGTATCGACTTTGGAACGTTCAAGCTGGGCGCCTCACCGTTCCGGACGCTGGCCCAGGAGATGCCCAACGCCCCGTTTATACAGCAGAATCCGGACTTTGTTCCCTCCGACGGTTCCGGACTCAACGACCTGCTTAGAAGTCCCTGGATGATGATCCATCCGCCCATCCTGTTCCTGGGATTTTCACTGATGACCGTTCCATACGCCTACGCCATGGCGGCGCTCTGGAAAAAACGGTACCAGAAGTGGGTCAACCCGGCGCTCCCGTGGACGCTCGGAGCAAATCTTTGCCTGCTCTTCGCTATTTTCCTGGGAGGATACTGGGCGTATGTAACTCTGTCGTTCGGCGGATACTGGGCCTGGGATCCCGTGGAAAACGCCTCGTTTGTCCCGTGGCTTTTCGGGATAGCGGGAGTGCATACCATGCTCATCCAGCGCAAGAGTTCCACCTCCCAAAAGGCGTCGCTCATTTTTGCCATCCTGGCGTATATTGCGGTGGTGTATGAAACCTTTCTGACCCGCTCGGGCATTCTTTCGGACTCGTCGGTCCACAGCTTCGTGGATCTGGGATTGTATAATCAACTGCTGGTATTTATGGGTGTCATAGCGGCACTCGGGGTCGGACTGCTTTTGTATCGGTATAAGGAGCTTCCAAAGCAGGAGAAGGAATCGCCTTTGCTGAGCCGCGAATTTATGACTTTTTCGGGGGCCATGATATTGTTTTTGATCGGGCTGGTGATCCTGCTGGGAACCAGTTCCCCCGTAATCGGCAAGCTGTTCGTGGAGAATCCGACGCCCCCGGAAGTGAGTTTCTACAATGAGTGGACCATGCCGTTGGCTATGATCGCGGCCTTGTTGACCGTTTTGGGGCAGTACCTGTTCTGGAAGCGGTACGACGCGGAAAGCCTGGCGTCGGCGTTGCTGCTGCCCCTGTTGATTACCTCGGCGGTTACGTTGACGAATATCATTTATGTGAATATCCAGGATATATATTACATGGCGTACCTGTTTACCGCCTGGTTTGCTTTGGTCGGAAATTCCTTTGTAATGGTGCGTCTGGCTCGACGCAAACCGAAATTGATTGGCGGAGCGACCTCGCACATCGGATTTGCGATCCTCCTGCTGGGTATTCTCGGATCTTCCGCCTATAACTCGAATCTGCTGGATCGGGAAACGCGGAATTACAACGAAGCGGTGGAGCAGGGACAAATTACGGATGACAACGGCTTCCCGGTTCAACAGAAAGTGGAGATGATTGAACTGAAGCTTAACGAGCCGAAGCTGGTCAACAACGAATATCTGCTGACGTTTGAAGGATTTACGGTAAACCAGGGTCCCCGTCCCGGGCAGCAAACCTACAAGATTAAAGTGGAAGAGGCGCAGGGCGAAGGTTCCGCTCACTATATGTATCCCGTCGTATATCCCATGAAAAAACGATCCTCGGGACAGAATGTGGAGTGGTCGGTTGAACCTTCTGTGAGGGCCGGTTTCTGGAATGATATCTACCTGTATGTAGCCGGCAGTTCGTTTGTCGAAGATAAAAATGAGGAAGTGGAGAAGGCACCGAATCAAATGCGGCCGGCATCTGCCAAGATGGGAGGGGATGGAGAGCAGGGCAGCGGTCAGCAGAGTGGAGACGAGAGTGACCGGCCGACGTTGACGCTGACCCGTGGAGATACGAAGCAGATAGGACGGTATAAAATTCATTTCAAGGAATTTATACAGGCGGATACGGCGGATATGCCGTCCAATGCCTCCATCGGGGTTCGATCGAAGCTACAGGTCACCGATACCCGTTCGGACTCGGTGGTTGCGGTGGAGCCGCTCTTTGCGGTGGTGGAGCGGAGAGACGGCAGTTATAGTTATGCGCCGCCGGTTGATATTGAAAACTGGAATCTGACTTTGCAGTTCAGTAATGTGGATCCGGGTACGGGGAAAATTACGCTTGAGTTCCGGGGAATACAATCCGAGCCGATTGAAAAAGCGTGGGTACTGGTCAGTGCCGAGGAAAAACCCTTTATTTCGATCGTTTGGTTGGGTACCTTTATTTTGATGTTCGGGTTTCTGATTTCGATATTCCGCCACGCAAGTCGTCCCCCGTCAAGTCATTGAATTACCAATTACTAGTTAGTGTGCCTATGTATATGAGAATCAAAATGCTGATTATCGGGCTCCTCGCTGCCATTATCGCGGGTTTGAGTCTACTCGCTGTGGACCAGGTGCAGGCCCAGCAGGTGGAGGAATCGTCCTCCGACTTGCCGGATCCGAAGGGGGCATTGTTGAGATCCGCCGTCATGCCGGGCTGGGGACATTACTATGTGAATAACCGGGACTGGACCCGCGGTAAATATCACCTGGCCGCTGATATTGTCATGCTAACCGCGTTTGTGGGTCTTCGGTTTCGTTCCGATCGTTTGGAAACCAATTTAATTACCTATGCCCAAAGTAAAGCCGGAACCGACCTGGAAAACCGGGACCGCCAGTATAAGTTGGCGATTGGAAATTTTGACGACCGGAAAGCCTACAACGACTATAACCAAAAAACAAGGAACTGGGACCGCCTGTATCCTGACGAGGAACGCTACCGCTGGAATTGGACTGATGAAGAGGCTCGCCTGGAATATAGAAGTTTGCAGAATCGAATCGACAAGATTGACCGGCAACTGCCGGCCCTGGTCAGCCTGATGGTCGTCAACCGCGTCGTCAGCGGCGTCAGTGCTTTTTTACAGGCACGGGACGTGATCGATCAAGCTCCGGAAGTGGGAATGGCTCCCAACAGCTCCGGCGGGATGACCACGCGCATTCGAATTCCTTTCTAATCGACTATGCCCCGGTATAAACTCTGGATCGAATATGAGGGAACAGCCTATTGCGGCTGGCAAAGTCAGCCCGATCAGCCGACGGTTCAGGACGAAGTGGAAAAAGCCTTTCGACAAATTTTCCAGGAAAAGATAAGTGTCTACGGCCAGGGTCGCACCGATAGCGGGGTGCATGCCCTGGGACAGACGGCGCACGTGGATCTCCCGGAAAATCTGGATCTGGATAAAGCGCAATACAGTCTGAACGGGGTTTTGCCGGACGATATCGCCGTATGGCAAATGGAGGAAGCTGCCGACGATTTCCATGCCCGGTTTGACGCCACCGCCCGCCAGTACTGTTATCGTATTACGCAACGGCCGCACCCGCTATATCGCCGCACAACAGAAAAAATTTTACAGGAAATCGATCGACAGCTATTGGATCGGTGCGCGGAATGGGTGGAAGGCGAACATGATTTTGAAAGTTTTACCAAGACCAGCGACGAACAGCCTTCAGCTCGATGTACGATAGAATTATCCGCATGGGAGCAGAATGCGGAAGACTTGCTTATATACCGCATCAGGGCCAATCGCTTCGTTCGCCATCTGGTTCGCCGGTTGGTGGGGACCATGCTGCGCGTGGCTACCCATCGCATGGAAGCTAATGAGTTTCAACGCCTTTTGCATAATCCCGATCCCAAGGAAGGAGGATATTCGGCACCGCCAAAAGGATTAATTTTAGAAAAAGTCTGGTACGAGTAAAATTCACTTGACGAAGTAAACCCCATTATCTATATTTGTCCTTCTTATTTGACGGGATGTAATTCCTTTGAAAATCGATTTGATGTTTATCAATTTCTTGCATAATGAATGAATGGGTTTTGCGTTACACTTCCCGTCTGTCAATAGATAGGCAACGAGTTTTTATTCCTCGGTAGCTCAGAGCTCCGAAAGCTTTCGGAGGGCTGTTATCCCGACGGCTGTCGGGACGCTGGTTCGAATCCTGCGATGTGATCGGAATCGGGGAACTTGTTGAAAACCTGAAAGAACTATTAAGTAATACGAGCAGTTTTATTCCTCGGTAGCTCAGAGGCAGAGCAAGCGGCTGTTAACCGCTGGGTCGCTGGTTCGAATCCGGCCCGAGGAGCTAAAGGGTTAGTCGGTGATTACTGGCTAACCCTTTTTCTAAATGTTACAGGTCGGCAGAGCAAGCGGCTGTTATCCCGACGGTTGTCGGGACGCTGGTTCGAATCCGGCCCGAGGAGCCAAAAAGGCCTCCTGATTTATGTCAGGAGGCCTTTTCTTATATATGAAAGGTAAATAATTGATGTACTACCTATACATATTAAAATCACAGCAAAAAGAGACCTACTACATAGGCTGCTCAGACAACCCGGATCGCCGTTGTTACTTCCACAACAATGACAGTAAAGGATATACCCTTAAATATCGACCGTGGAAGCTGGTATATACGAAGGCATTTAGTGCTATGGAGGCGGCGTTAGCAGCTGAAAAGATTGTCTAGAATTGGAAGAGTAAGAAAATGACCAGATATCTTGTTGAGGGGGTAGTGGAGATTGAAGAATATTTGTAAATAAAAGTCGGAAGAACAAGCGACCTTTGTCGGGACGTCGATTCAAATTTCACCAGTTAATGGGGGAAGACTCGGTTGGCGAATCATCTTTTACAAACGGTAGGGGACGCGCCAACCGATCTCCTCCTGATCCCGCTGCACGTTACGGCGAGAGATATATAACAGTGCAAAGATCAAATCCGCCTTCCCGTTAACGCATCAGACGAACGTGCCCCGCGAATTGAAAGCCGTTTAACTGCAGACGCTGCCCGAGACCGTTTCCGTGTAGGTTGTGTGCTCGCCTTCGATAGTTATATCTCTTGTATACGTGGTGGATTCGTACGTAATTTTGAAGGTATAATCTTGGTTTTCAAATAGGAATGCATCAAAGCTTCCGCCGGTCAGTTCCTGGTTTTCTTCGTCGTAGTGCCATTCCATGTTGAAGGCCGTACTCCAATCGTTATCTTCTGCTTCTGCTATCTTATATAACACTGACGCACCCGGGATGTTGGTTACTGCCACCTTTTCAGACGAATTCTCGCAGGAGAGCTTGACTTCTACCGTGGCATCCGAGTGAAAATCTCCCGGAATTCGTGATTCGGGTACAGTAATTTCAAGTTTGCCATCTTCGGTAAAATCATGAGTGCCTTTAACCTTCTCATTCATTTGAGGGAAATCAATCGTGTAAGTCACTTCTCCCCGGGGGAGACTGTTTAGAGTTTTAGCTTGCTTTTTAGCTTCTTCGCCAGCCCATCTAATGTGGTAGCTATTTTTCAAGTTGTAGCCTGACGTGTTTAATTCAATCTCTGCTTCCATTCTCCATTCCTTTTCAAAATCACCAACAACATCAACACCATCCGAAGTACTAATTTCCAACTCTCCCTCCACCTTCTGTTTTGCGGCATAAACGAGGTCGGCAAAATCCTTTGAAGGGTTTTTTTGTGCTTGTTGCTCTACTTCCTCTTGCACGAGCGTTGTTAGTGGGGTAACAGGATTAATAGGCGCGGATACGTCGGGTCCTCTGAGTTTATGATGTGGTTGTGCACTCGGGCTGTTATCGTTCGGATCTGGGTTTGGTATCTCATGTACTAGTTTAGGAGCATTTTCAAACTTGTTATCCAGGTTCGTCAGTTTAAATTCACCGTTGTTATCGCGGGTCGGAGTCATGGCTTCTGCTTCGCTGCATTGGTCATTAAAATCTTCATCTACACAAACCTGGGCGTTGCTTAAGTATCCCTGGACCTCCGGCATGGAAGGCCCGTTTTTCATCGTAACCTTTGCTGATCCCGAGGAGACGGAGGCCGCTACTTTGCCTTTCTCATCGGTAATCTCCATGCCCACCATGCCATACGTTAGTACGCGGCTGCCGTCGACGGTTTTCATGTCCATGGGGATGGATCTCATGGCTTCCACGTCCGTGGGATTATAATAGGTGACGTCGGTGGTCAGCCGGCCGGTCAGCGGATTGCCTTCTCTGTCCTTTAATACGGTCCCCTCCGTGATTTCCATCTCAAAGCCGTATTCGACGTCACTCGACTGGGTCGTCGCACTGGAGCTCGAAGGGGGATCCGAGGTAACTTCCACCGTATATGCTTGCTGGACGGCCCCGTCCCGGTCGGCCTGCCCGTCGGTGTTGCTCTCCATCTCCACCCCGCTCGGCGGGTCGCTTTTTCGGATCATTTCGACCGAGAACTTGCTGCTGCCCTCGTTTTCTATAGTCACTGTTCGATTCGCGGAGAGATAGCCGTCGGCTGCGAATTGTAGGGTTACCTCGGCCGGCGATTCATCGGTGGGCTTGACCGAATTGCTTATTCCGAAATTCAGAATGCCGCTTTTGATGGTTCGTTCCGTCAGCGGATCGCTGTAGATGTCGATGACCTGGCCCCCTTCGGGTCCGCCGAAGGTCACCTCCACCTCTTTGGTAATCAACTTGTTGCTTTTTGCATCGTGCACCAGCACGGTGGAACTGGTATGGATGGAGTCGAGTTCAATGACGACACCAAAATCGTCGACGGCCTGGTTTAACCCCGAAAAATCGCAACCGGTCAGGCCCAGAATTAATAACCCGCTTAAAACCAATACGGCGGCTTTTGAGATGCTGGACGTCAGATGTTGCATAACTTGTATAAGGTATTGTGTAAGGTTGTCGTTAATAGGAAGTAAGAGGCCTACCTCGACAGAATCCGGTAGGAGAGTCCCACGTTGAGGACCGGGTAGAACGTGAAGTCCGAGACGCCCTCCTCGAAATTCTGCGCCTGGTCGGCGGTCGCCGAAATCATGCCTTTACCGTCCATGGTGATGTGCGGCGAATCCGTATAGAGGGCCCCCAGTTCCACGTTGAAGGTCAGTGGATGATCCGAATGCAGCGGATCGCCCAGCCCGATGCTCGCATAGGGTACTATGTTGGAGCCGAATCCCGCGTCGGCCGACAGCGACCCCATTTTTTCCGGCTGAAACGTTTTATCCTCGATCGTGTAGGCCTCATTGGGCCGGGCACCGCCGTCGACGGAAAAGTCGTAATAAAACACGCCGCCCGACACTTTCAGGTGGTTACGGAAAGGGAAATAGTCCACCACAGCCCCTACCGACGTAATGGACAAGCTGGCATCGTAGGCGATGGAGGGGTCGTCATCCTCATAAACCCCGGAGTGATCATAGGAAAAAAAGGTACCGCCCACCCGCGCGTTTAGATTGTCACCATACACCGGTATTGATCCTTCCGCTCCAATGCCTGTCGTGCCGAGTTTGACGCCCAAAGCAGCTTGTGCGTGAGCGTTATCGATCGATCCCCCCATCATCAAGCAAACGATAAGGAAAGACATACTGACTGTTACTATGCCTGACCTATGCATAACCCCTCCTTTTTGAATAATTTAAAGTAGTACCCCGAGTAAAGTTAGTTTACATATGTCTACTACTTTGTTAATAAAAATTATATTATTAAACAAACTAATAAATGTTATAATTTATTTATGAAACTATTTTATAATTTATCAACTAATATATAATATAGGACTTTTTAAAAAACGGGGGATGTTCTGAAAGCCTACGGGACAGGGAAGTTCGGGCAGTTTCTTAA
>CAYQXO010000091.1:0-11577 GCA_964421495.1 uncultured Balneolaceae bacterium
GATTCCGACGGGCGAGCAAAGCGAGCCCTGACCCAATATAGTGGTTTTGCCGGGAATAGTGAAGGCCGGCCTGTAACGGATCGGCCGCCAAGAATGTTTTTGAATTAAGTTTTACCGAAGCATTCGAGCCTGGTAATCCGAGATATTAAAATCGTGGTGTTCGCTTTAAAATCGGCGGATCACTTTTGGCCAGGAGTCTGTCGGACTTTCCGGATCGTAGCGAAAGAAAGTTCGGTTTGAGGTAGGTTTCGGCCGATTTTGACGTAAAATAGCGGGGCTATGTAAGGAAAAATCGGCCAAAAGATATCCCGAAAGCTGTCGGGATTATTTGCAGTAGATTCGCAAAAGTCCGACAGACTCCTGGATACTAAATTGACATCTATGCCTGGTATTCAGTAATCGAAACGTTCCCTAATCATCAAGAGAGCGGAAAAGAACGGCAGCGGATAGACTCACCCCGAGTCGTATCCGTTGTCGGGTTTTCCGGTTCATGAGGGCTCGCTTCGCTCGCCCGTCGGATGGCGGAGGTCCGATGTCGGATGACTATTCCAGCTGGTAGTAAAATGGTGTATATACACAACCAGGTTACTTGCTGGAATAGCCTTCCGGCTTCCGACATCCGTCTTCCGGCAGGGCGAGCGAAGCGAGCCCTATATCATCAATAGCATGCCATACGCGAGCAAACACGGGATTTTACTTCTGGTGCTGGTGGGACTGTTGGGAGGATATCTGGTCTCTCCGGTCAACGGACAGGCTACCTCGCGCAGTACCCGTCAATTGTCGCTGGGTCGGACGGCCGTTGCCCTGCCCGGGGGTGGGTGGCAGCTTTGGGGGAATCCCGCCATGATGGAGGCCGGGCCCACTCGCTACACGGTGCATTTCAACGGCATTCGCAACTACGGTCTGAAGAGCCTGCAGGAGGCGTCCGCAGCGGCCACCCTGTCTATGTTCCCGGGGACCGTCGGATTCGGCATGCACCACTTCGGCGGGGACTTGTATCGCGAGTTGACCTTCCCGGCGGGATTCGCCGCTCAGTGGGAAAATGTTTTCCTCGGAATCAGCGCTACTTATACGCATATCGCCATCAAGGGGTATGGGTCGGCGGGGGCTACAGGGGTCAACGCGGGAACGGCCTTTAAAATCGGTCGAGGCTTCTGGCTCGGTGCCGCGGCGACCAACCTCAATCGTCCCTCCCCGACGGCCGGCGAGCATCTGCCTTCTGCCCTGTCGTTCGGCCTGACCTACAATCTCGCATCCGAATCGTTGTTGACGACCGAGGTCGTTAAAACACTGGACTTCCCCCTCTCCTGGCGCGCCGGTTTCGAGGTGAAGGTCGTCGGTCCGCTAAAGCTGCGCCTCGGCGCGCTCACCCACCCCACAGCGTGGACCGCCGGACTCGGACTCTCACTTAAAAACGTCCAGATCGACCTGGGCGTGGAACATCACCAGGCGCTCGGACTGAGTTACGGGACGGGAATGGGGATAAGGGCTCGCGGAGCGAGCCCGTCGGAAGCCGGAAGCCGGAGGTCGGATGCCTATTCGAGCAAATAATCGGGTGGTGTATATACACCACACTGCTACCGGTCGGAATAATCATCCGGCATCCGACATCCGACCTCCGACGATTCATCATCTTTATATCACTTTACTAGCGTTTATCCACGTACTTCTATTTATACCATTGCCCTCCCCTGGTCAATCATCCGATGAATCCATTCGGTCGCTTGTGGAGGCGCGGTATCCGGACGGGAGTGCAGAGGAGGCCGAGGCTTACGGGGAGGCCCTTCGGTGGCTGGCGGAGAATCCGGTGAACGTCAATCGTTCGCCGGCCTACCGGCTGGCCCGGCTTCCCGGCCTCGACGCCGCCCGGGCGCAGCGCATCGTCGGGTGGCGGGAGGAACATCCGCCGTTTGCAGAGCTCGGGGAACTTGTCGGGGTCCCGGGCATCGGATCCGGCACGGTGGAACGTATTCGCCCGTTCGCCACCGTCGGCGATCCGCGCCGGATACGGCGCCAGTTGCGCCGCGATTCCCGCTACTGGCTGAAAGAGGGTCGGTTTACCCTCTATTCGCGCGTTCGCATGCAGCGCGAAAAACGGGCCGGATTCCGGCGCGCAGACGAATCGGGCTACCGGGGAGATCGGATCCAGCATTACCAGCGGATGCGCTACCGGACCGCGCACCTGGATCTGAATCTGACCCAGCAAAAAGATGCCGGCGAGGCCTGGAGTCGGTCGGCCCGGCAGGATCACGCCGTCGGATATGCGAGCATACACGAGGTGGGGCGCCTCCGGCGTTTGGTGGCGGGGAATTTTGAAATGGCGGCCGGCGAGGGACTCCTTTTCGGCGGGGGTTCTTTGCTGGGGAAGGGTAGGAACGTGCTTTCGGCGCCGGTTCAGCGCGGCGGCGGGGGCTTGAAGCCATTCGGGTCCAGCAGGGAAAGCGGTTATTTTCGGGGACTCGGAGCATCCTTTCAGTTGGGTGCCCGACGCAGAACGACCCTCACGCTCTGGGGATCCCGTCGAAAGCTCGACGCACGAACGCTGTCGGGGGACACCGTCCGCTACTCGACGGAAACCGGCTATCACCGGACGGCCACCGAATATGCCAAAACAGGTCGACTGGGACGCCAGAGTGCGGGCGGATCTCTCGAATGGCGGCACGACCACGGCATCGTCGGCTTTGCCGGCTATCATGCGGCCTACGATCGTCCCGTCGTCGCCCGGCTGGAGGGGGAGCAGGCATCACTGATCTCCCCCCGCCAACACGGCGGAAGCCTGTATCACCAGTCAACTTTCGGACACTGGCAACTCTACGGAGAGGCGGCGGCCAACCAGCAGGGAAAAGCGGGACTGCTGCAGGGCGTCCATCACACGCTTACCGACCGGACCGGATGGGTGGCGGCATACCGGCATTATCAACCCGGTCATTATTCGATATTTGGCTCCGGTTTCGGGGAATCTCCCGGCGACGCCGAACGCGGGGTGTACCTCGGAATGAATCACCTGATCACGGAAAACCTGCACATCGGGGGTTACCTCGACCAATACCGGTTCGGGCGACCGCGGTACGGCGATTCGCGTCCAAGTCGGGGCTTCGACTGGCTGCTGACCGCCGGACTGGATGCGGGAAGTGATTGGAGCGGCTACCTTCAGCTAAAGGGCGATCGGCGACAGGTGGAAGTGGAATCGGCCGGCGGACGGACTCCGGCGGTCCGCCGTAAACTATTTCGCCCCCGGCACTCCCTGCGGCTGCACCTCGAGCGACAGGTCGGCCGCTCCTTTCGACTTCGCTTTCGGATCGACGCCACGCGTACTCATCCCCCCGAAGAAAAACTGCAACACGGCGTGCTGTTCTACCAGGACCTGCGATGGCGCCCCCTGCCCTGGCTGCAAGTCGACGGACGGTTTACGCTATTCGACACCGACGACTACGACTCGCGGGTCTACCAGTTCGAAAACGACCTGCTGTACGTGATGAGCAACAAAATGCTGCACGGCAGCGGGCGTCGCTCCTACGTTTTGCTCAACCTGAAACCCCTACCGCAACTCGAGTGCAGGATCAAATACGGGATCACCCGCTACGATCACCAAAAAAGCGTCGGCAGCGGACTGGGAAAAATCGAAGGCAACCGCCAGTCGAAAATAGGCTTCCAGATGAGATGGCGATGGTAGCGGTTATTGTGAGAGGCGCTAAGAAAAACCGGCGGTGGGTGCTCCTCAGCCAAAAATATCCAGCCGTCTCCAGCTCTACCCCGATAGTGCCTTATGCCCTATGAGGTCAGGCTTCTCAATCCATCGCTTTTAGCTGCATAATTTAAGTGCTTCTGAGCACCCACCACCGGTTTTGCAAAACGCTCTCCCACAAAGGACGTGGTAACAGTTTTTTGATTAGAAAAAAGCTTGTATGTTTAATATAGGGCTCGCTGCGCTCGCCCGTCGGAAGTCGGATGACGGAGGTCGGATGTCTATTCGAGCAAGTAGTAAAGTAGTGTATATACACATCAGCGTTACCGGTCGGAATAGACATCCGTCATCAGTCATCCGCCTTCCGGCAGGGCGAACGAAGTGAGCCCGATTCCAAAATCTAACCCTTATTCATTATGCGCATATTATCGATGACACTTTGTTTTGCCTTGTTTGCGGGGATTGCGACTCAAGACGGTATTGCACAGCAATCGGAATACCAGGGGGATCCGGAACTGAAGGAACGGGCCCGGGAGTTGCTGGAAGAGGTTCCGCTGGTTGACGGTCATAACGATGCGGCCTGGCAATATCGGAGTCGGGCGGACTACCGGTTCAGTAAGCTGGATTTCATGGATACCGGGGGACTGGAGAACCCGATGCATACGGACATCAACCGACTAAAAGAGGGCGGCGTCGGGGGACAGTTTTGGTCGGTTTACGTGCCCACCCATTTCACCGGGGGCAAAGCGGTGCGGGCTGTATTCGAGCAGATCGACTTCGTTCACCGCATGGCCGATCGCTACCCGGAAACCTTTGAACTCGCCCGAACCGCCGACGAGGTGGAACAAATTCACGAACAGGGAAAAATCGCCTCCCTGATTGGGGCCGAAGGTGGACATACAATAGACAACTCCCTGGGCGTGCTGAGGGAGCTTTATCGCTCCGGGGTGCGCTATATGACCCTGACGCACGCCGATAATACCGACTGGGCCGACTCCGCCACCGACGATCCCGAACACGGGGGACTTACGGAATTCGGGGAGAAAATCCTGAGGGAAATGAATCGCCTCGGCATGCTCATCGACCTCTCCCACGTCTCCCCCGCCACCATGGTCGACGCCATCCAGGTCTCCGGGGCACCGGTCATTTTCTCCCACTCCTCGGCCCGCGGCGTCACCGATCATGTGCGCAATGTACCCGATTCTGTGCTGACCATGATCGAGAAAAATGACGGAGTGGTTATGGTTACCTACGTGACCTCATTCGTCTCCGAAGAATTGCGACAATACGAAGCCAGGGAAAGCGGCAAGCGAAAAACGCTGCGATCGCTCTATCCCGATCGGCCGGAGAAAGTAAAAGAACAGATGGAACAGTGGCGCGAGGCCCATCCGCGTCCGAAGGCCCACCTGAATGATGTAGCCGATCATATCGATTACATCCGCGAGAAAATCGGCGTCGAACATGTGGGCATCGGAGCCGATTACGACGGGACGAGCCCCCTGCCCGTGGGACTCGAGGACGCCTCGACTTACCCCAACCTGCTGGCCAAACTGCTGGATCGCGGATACAGTGAAAAGGAGATCAAGCAGCTAATCGGAAAAAATATATTACGTGTCATGCGTAAAGCCGAGAAAACGGCCGACCGGCTGCAAAAAGAACAAAATCCGGCAACCCAGGATATCTAGCCCTTAATCACCTTACTATGAATCAGGAAACCACGAACGGCGAACTTTCATTTGAGCTTTCGGAGGATCAGCAACTGATTCGGGACAGCGTGCGGGAGTTTGTGGAGCGTCACGTTGCACCCGACGTTATCGAACGGGACCAGGGAAAAACATTTCCCCATGAAATCATCCGTCAACTGGGGGAACAGAATCTGCTGGGGATGATCTACGAGGAAGAATACGGGGGCGGGGGAGTGGACTTCGTCAGCTATATGCTGGCCCTCGAGGAAATTGCCCGCTGGGACGCCTCCCTCGCTCTGACGGTGGGATCGCATACCTCGCTCTGTGCCGGACACATCGATCTGGCGGGCAACCACGAGCAAAAAAAACAGTTCCTCGCGCCCCTGGCCCGCGGAGAAAAACTGGGGGGATGGTGCCTGACCGAAGCGGGATCGGGCAGCGACGCCGCAGGCATGAAAACCACCGCTAAAAATGAGGGCGATCACTGGATTATCAACGGATCCAAAATGTTTATCACGCAGGGCACCGAGGGACAGTTATACGTTGTACTGGCCAAGACCGATCCCGACGCCGGAAAAGGCGGCATCAGCGCTTTCGTGGTGGAACGGGATCGAGAGGGCGTAACGCCGGGCGAAAAAATGAATAAACTGGGGATGAACTCCTCGGATACGGCCGAGGTCCATTTCGAAAACGTCAAAGTCCCCGAATTCAACCAACTCGGAAAACTCAACGAGGGATTCAAAGACGCCCTGCGCATTTTGGACGGCGGCCGCATCGGCATCGGCGCCATGGCCGTCGGCATCGCCCGCGGATCGCTGGAAGAATCGCTTAAATACGCCCGGGAACGCAAGCAATTCGGTCGCCCGATCGGCGATTTCCAGGCGATCGAACAGAAACTCTCCGATATGGCAACCCACCTGGAAGCCGCCCGGCTGATGGTCCTCAAGGCAGCCTGGCAAAAAGAGAAGGGCAAACCCTTCAGCCAGCAAGCCTCGATGGCCAAGCTCTTCGCCTCCGAACAGGCCACCCAAGCCGCCCTCGAAGCCATTCAAATCCACGGCGGATACGGCTACACCACCGAATACCACGTGGAACGCTTCCTGCGCGACGCCAAACTGCTGGAAATCGGCGAAGGCACCAACGAAATACAACGCATGATCATCGCCCGACATTTAAAGAAAGAAGGCTCCTCGTAGCGTATAATGGCCAGTAGCTAACGGTCCGAAGTACAGGCCGACTCAATAAAAATTTTAACTTAACACGGTTTTGGATGGTCATCCTGTTTCGAAAACAGTCCCATGAATAGTATGAATTCGGGATCATCTTGTTCAGAAAACTGTTTATTGAGGCGGCCTGTACTTCGGACCGGCAGCATCTATTGCTCGACTTTCTGCAATTTACGTTCAAGATTCTATATCTCTGTTAACTTTGTAAATACAAATGTACGATTTCAACGTTAGCTGACCATTTTAAACCTCCGGGCGGGCGGGGCTGGAGCATTTGAATTATGCAGCCAAAAGCAGGAAGCGAGTCAAGTTTCCACTTTCTGCATTCGTTTCAATCCGGGATCAAGCAGCCGGCGGCTGGATATTTCTCAGCTCCAGCCCCGCCCGCCCGGAGGTTTAATCACGGCAACCATCAATTTCAATCCGAACCTCATGAGTAGTTCATTTAACATAGACGATCCGTTTCGATTCGAGGAGCAGCTATCCGAGGATGACCGCATGATTATGGAGTCGGCCCGCGAGTATGCCCGGGAGCACCTGGAGCCGCGGGCGGTAAAAGGGAACCAGGAGGAATATTTTGATCCCTCGATCCCCGGGGAGCTGGCCGAACTGGGATTGCTGGGATCCTTTATCGATCCGGAATACGGCGGTTCGGGGGCGAGCCAGACGGCCTACGGGCTGATCGCCCGGGAAGTGGAGCGGGTCGATTCCGGGTATCGCTCGTTTATGTCGGTCCAGTCCTCGCTCGTCATGTACCCGATCTTCCGTTTCGGCACCGGGGAGCAAAAGAACAAATACCTGCCCGGTCTGGCGAGCGCCGAATTGATCGGCTGCTTCGGATTGACGGAACCCGATCACGGGTCGGATCCCGGTTCGATGGAAACCGTGGCGCTTAAAACCGACGGCGGGTGGCGGCTGAACGGCAACAAGATGTGGATTACCAACGCCCCGATTGCCGATATCGCTATCGTGTGGGCGAAAGCCAAAGAAAAGGAAGACGACGAGGGGACCATTCGTGGATTCATCGTCGAAGCCGACCGCGACGGCTACAGCGCGCCCAAAACAAAGGGCAAAATGTCGCTCCGCGCCTCCGAAACGGGCGAAATCAACCTGGAGGACGTATTTGTGCCGGAGGAAAATGTGTTTCCCGACGTGGAGGGACTCAAGGGTCCGTTTACCTGCCTGAACAGCGCACGCTACGGCATCGCGTGGGGATCGGTGGGCGCCGCCGAATTCTGCTACCGGCAAGCCCGCAGCTACGCCCTCGAACGCAAGCAATTCGACCGACCGATCGCCGCCACGCAGCTCGTGCAGACCAAACTGGCCAATATGCTGACCGACATCGCCGCCATGCAGGTGATGGTGCTCCGGCTCGGCGAACTGCGCGACCGCGGCGAGGACCATCCCGCCATGATCTCCCTCGCCAAGCGCAACAACAGTAAAAAAGCCCTCGACATCGCCCGCACGGCGCGAGACATCCACGGGGGAAACGGAATTATGGGCGAGTACCGGGTCATCCACCACATGATGAACCTGGAAACCGTCATCACCTACGAAGGCACCCACGATATACACGGACTCATCCTGGGACGGGAGATCACCGGTCTGCAGGCGTTTAAATAAGGGCTAGCAGAGCTAGCCCTGCTGGAAGACGGAAGGCTATTCGGGCAGGTTACCTGGTGGTGTATATACACAACTGCGTTACGGGTCGGAATAGCCTTCCGGCTTCTGGCTTCCGGCTTCCGACTTTTTAATAGCAGCCTCCAGCACGCGGTCGCCGACCATCACCCGCTCTACGGCCTCCATGCCCTCCACCACTTCCCCAAACCTCGTATAGTTGCCGTTCAGGTGGGGTTTCCACTGGTGCATGATAAAGTACTGACTGCCTTCGGTATCGACTCCCGCGCTGGCGATGCCGACGCTTCCCCGTGAGTAAGGCAATTCCGAGGGTTCCGTCGGGAGGGTGTACGAGGGACCTCCCAGGCCGTCTCCCCGTTCAATATCTCCGCCCTGGATCACAAAATTGGGAACGACCCGGTGAAAGGCCACGCTGTCGTATGCGCCGGCGCGGGTCAGGCTGTCAATCGCACTGACGGTCAACGGCGCCCGAAGCGGATCAAGCTGGATGCGGATCGTATCCTGCCGCAGGCGGAGTATCCATTCGGGCGAGGGACCCAGTTCGGACAGCCGTTGCCAGTCCGCCGTTCGAAACCGACGGTCAGCTTCCGTAAATGTATCTTCTCCCGAATCGACCGACCACCCCGTTTCTTTCAGGCTGCGATTCAGGGGTTGATGGTCAAGGGCGACCAGCGAATCTATCAACGGCCGTCCCCGCTTTCTGAATCGCTCATACACCACTTCCCCGATCGCCTGATACACCTCGATATCGGCCGGTAGTTGAAAGGCCTTCAACGTCTGTTGCAATACATCGTATTCACCGGAACGAAGCAGCCGATCATCTTTCAGAAGGGGAGCGATCGCATACACCGCTCCGCGGTCCCCCGATCCGAGGGCCGTTAACATGAGCGACTGAACCTGGTTTACCACCTTGTCAGACAGATCGTTATCGGATTGACTCTCCCAGAAATCCGCCAACTCCCGTGCGGCAAAGGTTGACGGCAGGGATCGTGCCGACTGCAGGAGGGTGTCAAGCTTGTCAAAATACCTGGTTTGAGATGCCTGCCGACGTTGAATCTCCAGGTAAACCGGCAGCAGATAGGGATTCTCGCGACGCAAACTATCCAGCCGCGTCAGATGGCGTCGGAGGGGATCGGTCATCCCGTCCCGGGAACCCATGGCAACCCGCAACGCCTCCCCCCACAACGGATGCGGCAGCGAGGTCCGGTTCAAGAGTGAATCCTTTACGACGGCGGAGACGGAATCCATCAGGGCCGACTGCTTCCCCGCACTTCGGAGGGCGGTTTGGATGACATGGGGATTGGAATGTCGCAGCAGCTTCCGGGTCAGCCGAACATTGATCGTGTCCACCGGAGCCCGACCCGCCAGCGAAGCCAGCTCGATTCCCAGCCGGGCATCGATCGAGTCAACCGGAACTTCCAGGTAGGGCTGCATGGCGATGCGGGGATATGTGCTGCCCAGGATTTTTACCAGGTATTGGTCCAGTCGCGGCTCCGTTCCGACGCCGTACACCTGCCAGAGCCGGTAAAGATTCTGTTGTACTTCCGGACTGAATATCGTGGAATCCGACCGGTAGGCCCCATACAGGTAAGCCCGGCCGGTGGACACCTCCTCGGCCGTAAATGCGGTTTTGATCAATTTAAACTGATCGCTGTTGGAGAGCCCGTACCTGCGGGTGAGTCGACCGATCGCCAGCGCCGTCGAAAAGGCATCGTCGGTCCCGTCGATCCTGTCTATATGATCCAGAAGAAATCCCAGCGACTGCCGATCGCCCTGTTTCCCCAGCACCCGACTGATACCCGACCGCGAACGCTCTCCGCGTTCCCACCGCTGCTCGAGAATACGCCGGATGTCCGGGTTCAACTCGTGATGAGACAGGGCCATCCAGGCCGGCGGATGATCCGCTTTTTCCACCTCCAGTTCCAACTGATACAGATCCGAAATCTTCGCATGCGTCAACCCGCGCCACGCCTGTTGCCGCACCGCCGGAATTTCGTGATTCAACCACGACCACAGGCTGTCGCCCTGCCGGGTTAACAGACTTTTGTACAATTCAGGATAATAGGTCAATACGCTGTCGTAGGCAACAGAATCCACTGCCGTCGAATCGACCGCCGGGACCTCCACCCCGATCGAATCCTGGCCCGATAATTCCGCTGGACGCGACAAAAACAAGCCCGCCATCAATCCTGCTATACACCCGGTACACAAAACACGATTAAGGAAGCGAAGCCCTGGAGACATAATTTTTACAAATATTAAGTTGATATTGCCTGCTGTAATTCGTTATTTGTACATGCATTGTACATAACACCTGTGTTCAATCAGATCCGGGGTAACGGATTGGCCTACGACCGGGATAATTCCCATTTATCCCGTTATCCGGATATTCATAGAAAGGAAGCCGGAAGCTTTACAAATTACTCTTTTTCACCGTGGTTTTAAAGCGTGAACCCAGGATAATTGCATTCTTTAATCATATTACGAAACGAGCCGCACATATACCATGGACCGAGCTCAACTGACGCGTAAACAGCAGGAATTTTTCGACTACATCGTTGAATACAAAGAGGAACACGATATCTGGCCCACCTACCGTGAAATCGCCGAGGCATTTGGCTACAAATCACCCAACAGCGTGACCCAGAATATTCAATCGCTGCTAAAGAAGGGATATCTCGTCAAAACCGAAGAGGGTGGCTACGATTTGCCTCCCAACGTAAAACGCGAGTATTTGGAAGAGGAGGACGACGGCAGCATCCCGATCCGCGGCATCATCGCCGCCGGCGGGCTCCAGGAAGCGGTTGAGGCGGATCTTGGCACCATAGGCATGGAGACGCTCTTTCCGAAAATCGACCAGATGTTCGCCCTGCGGGTCGCCGGCAGCAGCATGAAGGACGCCGGCATACACGACGGAGATTTCGTACTGTTAATGGATTCGGACGTCCAGAACGGGGATATCGGGGCCGTCCTCTATGACGGGGAAACTAGCCTGAAACGCATCTATCACGACGAGGAGGGCCTGCGCCTGGAACCGGCCAACGAAGAATACGACGACATCGAAGTAAAACCCGACGTCTTCGAGGAAGTCCGCGTCCTCGGCAAATACGTGGGACACGTCAACAAAAACGGGATTCACAAGGAGATATAGGGCTCGCTTTGCTCGGCCGGCCGGGAGGGGGGAGCCCGAAGGCGGGAGGGAAAGACGATCGGGTCTTCGCGGGGACTGACCGCACGGACGAACGTCATTAACGTCCATTTCCGATTGAACGTTGGGTAATTCCGAGAATTGCATTCCGAACTTTCACCTAGGGTGTCTAAATCGTGACCCTTCCCATCCTAA
>CAYQXO010000092.1:0-11505 GCA_964421495.1 uncultured Balneolaceae bacterium
GTCTTCTTCATCCCCGGATTCCTTGTTATAGGAATTAACCGCTTTTTCAAGCGAGTCGTAATGTTTGAAAACGGTGATGAGCTTGGTCACGACCAACAGGCTTTGAATTTTATCCGTTGGATTGGCAATCCGCAGATCGCCGCCCGCTTTCCGCATGGTGGTCAGTCCCCCGATGAGCATACCGAGTCCGGAAGAGTTCATAAACTTGACCTTGGCCAAATCCACTACAATGTTCTTTTTCCCATCATCGATGAGTTCGTGCAGTTTGTCGTTCAAGTCGACCGCATCAGGTCCGCCCATGACGTTTCCCTTGAACTCGATGATGACACAATTATATCGTTCGCTTACCTTGAAACTCATAAGTAAAACCCCCGTTTCGTATTAGAAAGTTTAGATTGTGGATGTCTTTTCAAGATTTTGATTCTCCCAGTTCAACCACAACGGCACTGGCAATGTAGAGAGAACTGTAGGTACCAAGAAAAATACCGATAAGCAGAACAAATGAAAATCCTCGCAAGACCTCTCCACCAAAGGTAAACAATACCGCGATTACAAAAAAGGTGGTGACCGAAGTAATCACGGTACGGCTCAACGTATCGTTGAGGCTCTGGTTGATCATTTCCTTGAATTCCAGGGTTTTGTAGGTGAGCGAGTTTTCACGGATCCGGTCAAAGACGACCACGGTGTCGTTGATGGAGTAACCGACGATGGTGAGAAATGCCGCAATAATAGCCTGGTCAATCCGCATGTTAAAGGGCATGACTTCGCTGAGCAGGGTGAAGATCCCGAGGGTGATGATAACATCGTGAAACAGGGCGGTTACGGCACCGACCGAGTATTGCCAGTTTTTGAATCGGATCAGGATGTAGAGAAAAATGGCAATCAGGGCAAAGATGATAGCCTTGAATGCTCCCCGTTTCAGGTCTTCGGCGAAGCGGGGACCGACGACGTCGGTTTTAATGATCGTGGCCGGGTTGTCCGGATACAGATCGCCGAGTGCCGACAGGAAGAGGTTCTCTACTTCGGTGGTGGACTTGTCCGTGTCGGATCGAACAAGAATTTCGCTCGGCGAGCCGTATCGTTTTACGTCCGGCTGCGAGCCGAGCGGCTCGGTGAGGGCTTCGCGGACTTCGAGAACTTCCACGGGCTCTTCAAATTCCACTACAAACTGGAGTCCCCCCGTAAAGTCGATTCCGTATTGCAGTCCTTTTCCAATTATCGCGATGAGCGATATCAAGATCAGAAGGCCGGAGAAAACGTACGCAACTTGCTGGCCTCGTATAAAGTCGAATGATGGATTTTCAAATAAACGCATAATGAATCGATTCTTGAATACTTGTTATTAAAGTTTTTGTGCCGGTCGGTTTAGCCGAAGCTGATTTTCGCTTCGCGATCGCGGGTCAGGTAGTCAACTACGACGCGGGTGATTACGATGGCGCTGAAGAGAGATGCGACAATTCCGGCCATCAGCGTAATAGCGAAACCGCGAATCGGACCGACTCCGAAACTGAACAGAATCAAGGCTACAAAGAAGGTCGTGACGTTGGCGTCCACAATTGCGCTCATGGCGTGTGAGTAACCGCCATCTATGGCCGCCCGCAGTGTTTTGCCGCTTCGCTGCTCCTCGCGTATGCGGTCAAAGATGAGTACGTTGGCATCCACCGCCATACCGATCGTCAATACAATACCGGCGATACCGGGTAAGGTGAGGGTGGCCTTGAAAGCGGCCAGAATCCCCAGGATGAAGATGATATTGAGCAACAGGGCCAGGTCGGCGATACCTCCCCCGGTCCGGTAATAGAAAATCATGAAGATCGCTACGATAATGAGTCCGATAAGCGTCGAGTAGAAACCGGCCTCAATGGACTCTTCCCCCAGGGTGGCCCCGACCGTGCGTTCTTCGATAATATCCAGCGGAGCCGGCAGGGCGCCGGAAAGCAGTATGTTCACCAGGTCTTCCGCCTCCTGCACGTTTTGAAGTCCCGAAATTGAGGAACGGCCGTTCGCGATCTTGGTCTGCACGGTGGGATAGGACTGCACATATCCGTCCAGTACGATGGCAATGGGTTTACCGATGTTGGAACCGGTAATCCGCGCCCATCGGCGGGCTCCTTCGCTGTTCATGTTCATCGATACGCGCGGCTGGTTGGTGGTTTGATCAAAATTGATGCGCGCTTCTTCAATAACAGAGCCGGTGAGTTCCGCATCGTCCCGGACTCCGATAAGTTCGTACAGTTCGGTAGCCTGTTGTTGTCCCTGCGGGATGGGACTGCCGCTCCAGAGCAGTTCCGTGTTGCGGGGAAGCAGTTCCTGGACCTCGGGACGGCTCAGGATCTCATTGACCTGCGCCGTATCGCGTCCCGCAGCATACCCGAAGATGTATTGATTCTGGGGATTTGCCTGAAGCAATTCCTCGAGGGGATTGGTTACCTCGGCTCCCTCGGCCGCCGCGGTATCGGTTTGCTGGTCCAGGTAAGCCATGATGCGCTCCCGCGACTGCTGGAGTTCCTCGGCCTCGGCCGTCAGTCGAAACTGAAGGCGAGCCGTACCTTTCAGGAGGCCACGAACCCGTTCCTTGTCGCTGACCCCGGGGAGTTCGACGACCACGCGACGGTTCCCCTGTCGGAAAATGGCAGGCTCCGTCACGCCGTAACGGTCCACACGATTACGTATAATATCGATGGCTCGGTCTACCGCCTTGTTGCGCTGCTCTTTCAGGTATTCCATGATTTCCTCGTTTGAGGAGCGGCGCGTTATGTTGGCGCCTTCAGATCGGAAATAGCGGCTCAGTCGTCCGTCCGGACTTCTCTCCTCAAATACTCGAATCATCTCCTCGATAAAGTCGGTTCCCTGGTCAATCGCCCGTTCTTCAGCGATCTGGATCGTCCGTTCCAGCGTT
This sequence comes from uncultured Balneolaceae bacterium, assembly GCA_964421495.1. Classification (GTDB taxonomy): domain Bacteria; phylum Bacteroidota; class Rhodothermia; order Balneolales; family Balneolaceae; genus CAJXOW01. Next base: position 2,900 of record CAYQXO010000092.1, read on the forward strand.
GAGTCGAGGTCGTCACCGGCCAGCTCGCGCAGTAACTTCGGTGTACCGACTTCCATGGTCACGTGCATTCCGCCTTTGAGATCGAGGCCGAGGTTCAGCGTCTGGGTACTCAGTTCCTGGATACGCTGGCGATTTTCTTCCATATATTCCTGCCGTTCTTCTTCCGGCAAACTGTCGATATATCGCTGTTCCAGCCAATGACGGACTGAAAACGAGAGGTAGTAGGCCGATAGCAGAATAAATGCTGCTATAAACGCAATTTTGGTTCCATTATCTTTCATAATCAGCGTAAAATGTTTAGGGGATTAAAAAACGATCGTAATTCTTATGTCATGCGGCTACCCGGTTCCGGGTAAATCAGTGGATGGGGATCGCCGGCGTGGTAACTATGATTCGGGGTACGTATAGGGCGATCCAGACAACATGATAATATATGTCACGGCGCACCAATCGCCGTTCCGCCTGTAAGCGGCATGACGTCAACTCGCGAGGGATTGGAATGCGTATGGTGAAGCAATGCACTGCCTGCAGAAGAAGCTGCCACTTGGGGGTTTATAGCGGAAAACGTGAGCGTAGAACCCGGCGTGCGAACGTTGGGCAGTAGATCGCTGGAATCATGATGGGGTGGAGCCAGCGGCTGCATCGCTTCGCCGGTTTTGAACAGGCTCCATTTCTGCAGTAAAAGCTGAAAAATATCGGATGGGGTGGTGTCGACATCCGCTATCGGGAGACGAAAATCGTCGTTGTTTTGATGGACCAGTTCGGATGCCTTGTGTATGAGCGGAGCCAGGTCGCCCTGGTGTGCTTTGAGTCGTTGCAGTTTCTGCTGGATATCCGCGGATTGATCCTCTTTAGCTATGGATTGAAGCCACTGGGTAAAGGCATGAGATTTCTGGCGGGCACTCAGGGGTTGGGCCAGGTGTAGACCGAATCCCGCGAGTACCAACAGAAGTACCCCGAATTTGCAGATATATGTCCGATAGATGCGCATAAGCCACAAAAATATAGAATTGCCGCGTGCGGGACAAGAGGAAATTTGGATAAGGGCTCACTTTGTTCGCCCGTCGGAAGTCGGAGGCCGGAAGCCGGAAGGCTATTCCGACTGGTAACGGGGTTGTGTATATACACCACGATGTAACTTGCTCGAATAGCCTTCCTCCCGACAGCTGTCGGGATTCTGGCTTCCGACCATTTAACTTACAACGGCTTGATCCCCCAGCCGCTCAAATTCCTCTTTCAGGTACTGACCGGTGTAGCTGTCTTCAAATTCCGCTACTTTTTCGGGGGTGCCGGCGGCGATGATCTCGCCTCCTTTGTCTCCTCCCTCGGGTCCGAGGTCGATGATCCAGTCGGCAGCCTTGATCAAGTCCAGGTTGTGTTCGATGATAATCACGGTATTTCCCTGGTCGACGAGTTTCTGGACGACATCCACCAGCATGCGGACGTCCTGGAAATGGAGGCCGGTAGTGGGTTCGTCCATAATGTAGAGGGTGTCTCCGGTCCCCACCTTGGAGAGTTCCCGTGCCAGTTTGATGCGCTGGGCTTCGCCGCCGGACAGGGAAGTGCTGGCCTGGCCGAGGCGGATGTAGCCGAGTCCCACGGACTCCAGGGTCTTCAGCTTGCGTTTGATGCGGGGGACCGAATCGAAGAATTCCAGGGCTTCGCTGACGGACATATTCAGTACGTCGGCGATATTTTTCCCTTTGTAATAGATTTCCAGCGTCTCGCGGTTGTAGCGCCGGCCGTTGCAGGTTTCGCAGGTGACGTGGACGTCGGGCAGGAAGTTCATCTCGATCTTGCGAATTCCGTCGCCTTTGCACTCTTCGCAACGACCGCCCTTCACGTTGAATGAAAATCGTCCCTTGTCGTACCCGCGTATTTTGGCTTCGGGCAGTTGGGCGAACAGTTCCCGGATATGGTCGAATACCTTGGTATAGGTACCGGGATTGGAACGGGGGGTGCGGCCGATGGGACTTTGATCCACCGAGATCACCTTGTCGAGATTGTCGATGCCTTCCATATCGTCGTAGGGCAGGGGAGCAGTGGTGGAACGGTAAAAATAGCTGGAGAGAACGGGTTCCAGCGTCTGATTGATGAGCGAGCTTTTCCCGCTCCCGCTCACACCCGTCACGCAGATGAATTTGCCGAGCGGGATCTCCGCGTCCAGGTTTTTCAGATTGTGTCCCCGGCAATTATATAATTTCACGGACGTGCCGTTCCCGTCGCGCCGCTCGTCGGGATAGGGAATGACTTCCCGGTCGTTGAGAAATCGGGCGGTCATGGCGTCGGGGTCGAGCTCGTCGGGGGAACCCTGGGTTACAATTTCGCCGCCTTCCTCGCCTGCCCCGGGACCGAGATCCACTACGTAATCGGCCCGTTCGATCGTTTCCCGGTCGTGTTCCACCACGATCACGCTATTCCCGAGGTCTCGCAGGGTTTCGAGCGACTGAATCAGCTTGATGTTATCGCGCTGATGTAGCCCGATGCTGGGTTCGTCGAGAATATAGAGAACGCCTACGAGCTGGGTCCCGATCTGCGTGGCGAGTCGGATGCGCTGGCCTTCTCCCCCGCTCAGGGTTTGCGCTTCGCGATCGAGGGAGAGGTAGTCGAGTCCGACGTTTAAAAGAAAATCGACCCGGTCGCGGATTTCCTTCAGGATCTGGTGACCAATTTTCTGTTGTTTCTCGCTCAGTTCCAGGTTGTTCAGGGTATGACGGAGGCTCTCGATATCCATTTTGACGAGATCGTCGATCCCGTGACCGTCAATTTTATAGGAGAGGGCTTCCCGGTTCAGACGTCCCCCGTCGCACGCATCACACTCGATCCGGCGCATGTAGGCCTTGGCCTTGTCACGCTGCTTGCTGGAATTACTTTCCTCGTACTTTTCGCGTATAATGCCGCGCAGGCCGTTGAACGAGTGTTGATAGGTGACGCTGTTGTCGCGGAAGTCGTATTTGACGTCGAATTTCTGATCTCCGCTGCCCTCGAACAGGATTTCGCAGGCATCCTCGGGAAAATCCTTGAGGGGCGTGTCGAAGTCGAGGTCGAACGACTCGAGGACCGACAGTATCTGCTTGAAGACAAAAATATCCCGCGGTTTTCCGAGGTATCGGATGGCCCCTTCGCTGATGCTCAGGTCTTTATTTGGAATGACCAGTTTGGGATCGACATCATACTGGTAGCCGAGTCCGTCGCATTCCTGGCAGGCCCCGAACGGCGAATTGAAAGAAAAGAGATTGGGAGCCGGATCCTCGTAGGCCAGGTTGCTTTCGGGGTCAAACAGCTTTTGAGAAAACAGCCGGTCGCGCATCGATCCGTCCTCTTACGGAATACTCAGGATCACGGTACCGTCCGACATTTCCAGGGCGAGGTGTACGCTTTCGGAGATCCGGTTTTCACTTCGGGGGGAGATGACAAAGCGGTCGACCACCACTTCGATATTGTGGGTTTTATAGCGATCCAGCTTCATGTCCTCCTCCAGCTCCACAAATTCGCCGTCCACCCGGGCCCGTACAAATCCCTGTTTCATGATCTGCTCGAACAATTCGCGATAATGTCCCTTGCGACCCCGGATCAGGGGAGCCAGGCAATAGGCTTTGGTCCCTTCTTCCATCTCGAGAATCGACTCCACCACTTCGTCGGGCGTCTGTTTTTCCATTTTGTTTCCCGTGAGATAAGAGTAGGGGGTGCCGACTCGGGCGTAGAACAGGCGAAGAAAGTCGTAAATTTCGGTAATCGTTCCCACCGTGGAGCGGGGATTGCGGTTGGTGGAGGCCTGTTCGATGGAAATAACGGGAGAAAGTCCGTCGATAAAATCAACGTCGGGCCGCTCCATCATGCCCAGGAATTGCCGGGCATAGGCAGAGAGCGACTCCAGGAACCTGCGCTGGCCTTCTGCGTAAATGGTGTCGAACGCCAGCGATGATTTGCCGGACCCCGAAAGGCCGGTTACCACCACGAGTTCGTTCCGCGGGATGTCGATGTCGAAATTTTTCAGATTGTGCTCGCGCGCACCCTTGATAACAATGTTTTCTTGCACAGTAGAGGGAGAATCATTTTTTGTAGGTGAACATTCGAATTGGTATAGCTGTTTGTCGGCCTTTCGCACGTCAACCAATATAAGGCAGTTGAGCGAATATTACCTAACGCATGGAGAGGCACTTTCTTTCATATGGATTCACCCCGCCGGGGCGGAATAGGGAGCGATCTAAAGTATTTGGCAGTATTTATAATCTGTGTTATATTTGGTTCACTGTATATGTATCCGTGAAACTGCCGGAGTTTTTGGTTGCGGTAAAACGGATAACGCTCGAAGCTGGAAGCTCGATGCTCAAAGCATATTCAAGCGGGTTTTTGTGTGGTGTATATACAGGACGGGAATATTTGCTTGAACACTCTTCGTCCCGACCTCTGTCGGGATTCCAGCTTTGAGCTTTTTTATCACTCCGCTCGCAAGTCACTCCCGACGAATTTTTTGAATCACATTAATGCATCAGAGTTACCATGTTAACAGAAGAAAAAAATAAGCAATCGACCGCTTCAACAGGTGAATGGACTCCACAGTCCTGGAAAGATTATCCCATCAAGCAATTGCCGGACTATCCGGATACCGACGAGTTGAATGAGGTGTATGAGGAGTTGAGCCAGTTGCCCCCGCTGATAACTTCGTGGGAAATAGAGGCGCTCAAGGACAAGCTGGCCGAAGCGTCTGCCGGCAAGCGATTTTTGATCCAGGGAGGCGACTGCGCCGAAAAGTTCGAGGACTGCAAGCCCGATAAAATTGTAAATCTGTTGAAAGTATTGCTGCAGACCAGTTTTATTTTGATTCATGAACTGGGAGTTCCGGTGGTTCGCGTCGGACGTATGGCCGGTCAGTATGCCAAGCCCCGGTCCAGCAATTATGTGGAAGTGGATGGCGAGAAGATCATGAACTACCGGGGGGATTTGATTAACAGCATTGAACCGGACAAGGAAGCGCGCCGGCCCGATCCCCATCGCCTGATAAAAGGATACAACAGTGCCGGGTTGACGCTGAACTTTCTCCGGGCGCTGGCCGACGAGGGATTTGCCGATCTGCATCACCCGGAATACTGGGAGCTCGACTTTATGAAGCAGAACCGGTATTACAAGGAATACAAGGCCATGGTGCAGTCTATTAACAAGGCCATCCAGTTCGTCGAGTCGATATCCCCCACGAATTTCCCGATGCTGCAGAACATCAAGATTTACACGTCTCACGAAGCGCTGAATCTCTACTATGACAGTGCCCAAACCCGCCAGGTACCCCGTCGGGAAGGCTTTTATAATCTCAGCAGTCACATGGTGTGGCTCGGCAATCGCACGCGCGACATCGACGGGGCGCATGTTGAATATATGCGGGGTATCCGCAACCCGATCGGAATCAAGCTGGGACCGGGACTGGATCTGGACGAGACGCTCGAGTTGATCGAAACGCTCAATCCCACCCGCGAGGACGGCAAGATTGTGTTGATCACCCGGTTCGGACAGGACCAGGTCGAAGAGGAGCTTCCGGGACTGATTGAGGCGGTAGAGCGAGAAGGCCTCTCGGTCGTCTGGAGTTGCGATCCCATGCACGGCAACACCTTTGCCACGGACGAGGAAATCAAGACGCGGAACTTTGACGATATCCTGAGCGAGATTAAAAAGACCTTCGAGATTCACCGTGCCCAGAACACCTATCTCGGCGGCGTGCATCTCGAGCTTACCGGCGATAACGTCACCGAGTGTGTCGGCGGTGCCCAGGGATTGAATGAAGCCGGACTGAAACACAACTACGAAACGTACTGCGATCCCCGCCTCAATTACAAGCAGAGCCTGGAAATGGCCTTCATGATTGCCCAGGAGTGGAAATTGAGTTATGGGTAAGTCAGGCCGGAGGCCTGACGTCGGAAGCCAGCATCCCGACAGCTGTCGGGAGGAAGGCTAAACTAGCAAGTAATCAGATGGTGTATATACACCACGATGGTACCGGTCGGTATAGCCTTCTGGCTTCGAGCTTCCGGCTTCCGGCAGGGCGAGCGAAGTGAGCCCTTTATCTATTGTCGTTTTTACAGGATTGGTCTGTCTCTCTGTAAGCCCCATCTGACAGTTTTTGCAAGTCCCGTCAAATCGTACTGTAAATACGCCGGAGCGAGGTGGCTGTTTGTCAGTTTTTCCTGTGTTTTCGCCGTTTGGCACAGGGGTTGCATTTAATAAAAGTGAGAATGATGAAATTCACGAATGCAATTTTGAACTAAAAAACGGAGGTCATTATGGCTCTTCGACGATTTGAACCCGCAAGCATGGCAGACGAAGATCTTTTCCCTCGTCGTTTTTCCGATATATTGGATGACTTCTTCAACGACGTAGTCACCACACAACGCGAGAGCTTTGTTCCCCGACTCGACATATCCGAGAATGACGATCAGTTCGAGATCAATGTCGAGCTTCCGGGTATGGATAAAGACGACATTGACGTCAGCCTGAACAACAATCAGCTGACGGTCAGCGGTCAGCGTAAGTGGGAGAATGAAGACAAGGACAAGACCTATCACAGAATCGAAACCAGTTACGGTGAGTTCTCCCGTACCTTTACGCTGCCGGATAATGTCGACGAGGAAAGCATCAACGCCGAGTATGACAACGGCGTGCTGAACATTACTATTAACAAAGCCGAGGACAAAGTAAGCAAGAAGATCGATATTAAATAAATATCGCATCTGAATCTTCGGCCGAATCTTGCCGGGAGGCCTCGAGAGAGGTCCCCCGGTTTTTTATATCATCCATACAGTATGAGTTAATGGACAGACAGGCGCACCCTTAAATTTTCAGACAATAATTAAATTTGATAAAAGGTTTACTATACAGTGACGTGGAGTTTGTCGGATTTTCCGAAACGAAAGCGCCAGCGGATTTAGGATCGAAGTGGCTTTTGGCCGATTTAACCCGGATTTCTTGGTGAGCTCAGAGCGAAGTGTAACCCGCGTCAGCGAAATCCGGGCTAGCGATCGAAAATGATTCCGCGGTCCCAAAATCAGCCAATAGGTACTTGATCCGTTTTTTCTGGCGATTTTCGCAAGGGCGACAAACTCAACTTGAACGAATTTGAACAACTAGATCTACAAATCCAGGAGATCATATGAAGTATTGGAATAATAAGTTTGGTATAGCAGCACTGGTTCTGCTTGTGGTTGCTGTGGTTCATTTCAGCACCAACGTTTCAACTGAACAGGCTTCGATGGTGACCTTTCCCGATTTTAATACGGAGGTCAGTAAAGCCGATAGCCAGGATATTAATTCGCTGAAAGATTTTAATGATGCGATCGTCAATATTGCCGAGAAGACAAATCCCACCGTCGTAACAGTATTTACCCAAAAGACGGTCAATGTCCGGCAGATGAATCCTTTCTTCCCGTTTTTCGGAGAGGATCCCCGTCGCGAGCGACAGATCCCGAGAGAGGGAATGGGATCGGGGGTCATCGTTTCGGAAGATGGTTATATTCTGACGAATAATCACGTGGTTGCAGAGGCCGATACGGTTTATGTACGTACGTATAATGACAAAAAACTTCCCGCCAAAATTGTGGGAACCGACGAACGGACGGACATCGCCGTGCTCCAGGTTGAAGCGGAGAATATCCCCTCGATTACCATGGGCGACAGCGACGAGCTGAATGTCGGAGAAATGGTGCTGGCCATCGGTTCACCGATGAGCGAGGACCTGGCTCACACGGTTACCATGGGAATCGTGAGTGCACGGGGACGTACTATCGAGGGACTCTCGGTCTATCAGGACTTTATTCAGACGGATGCGGCCATTAACCGCGGAAATTCCGGCGGACCCCTTATTAACCTCAACGGGGAACTGGTAGGTATCAATACGGCCATCGCTTCCCAAACCGGCGGGTATCAGGGCATCGGTTTCGCCATTCCGATTAATATGGCGCGAAATGTGATGAATTCGCTCATCGAGCACGGAGAAGTCAGACGGGCCTACCTCGGTATTCGCGGGGTCGATGTTGTAAAACCTATGGCCGAAGCCTTTGGAATGGACCGGCCGCGCGGGGTCGTAGTGCATAACGTAGAAGACGGCACACCCGCAGCCGAAGCCGGACTGAAAGACGGAGACGTAATAATTGAATTGAACGGTGATAAAGTGAAGAACTGGCGCCTGTTTGCCTCCCGGATCGCGTCCAATCCGCCGGGGACCGAAGTCACCTTGACTATCTTGCGCGATAATGAGGAAAAGAAAATCGACGTAAAACTCGGCAAGCGACCAGAAGACCTGGCAGCCGAGGGGAGTGCCGGCGGTGGAAGTGCTATTGAAAAGCAACTCGGTTACGCCGTCGAGTCACTCGACGAGGATCTTGCCCAGCAGTACGACATTCAGGTCCAGGGTGGAGGCGTTGTAGTAACCAATATCAGTCGTCGCAGTGAGGCCTATCAGCGGGGACTGCGCGAGGGCGACGTGATTGTCAGCGTCCAGCGACAGCGCGTCAGGTCCAAAAGCGATTATCAGAGCATCATGAAGCAACTGCTCGAAAGCGGCGAGCAAACCGCCCTGCTGCGAGTCGTTCGTGACGGCGAGGGCTACTTTGTCGCGTTTA
>CAYQXO010000093.1:0-5486 GCA_964421495.1 uncultured Balneolaceae bacterium
ATACTTCCAAAATATCGAGGGAGACATCGAGACCGATAAAGTCGGCCAGTTGAAGGGGTCCCATGGGATGATTCATCCCCAGTTTCATAACCGAATCCACATCGTCCGGGCTGGCCACCCCTTCATACACCGTAAAAATGGCTTCATTGATCATCGGCATCAGTACGCGATTCGACACGAAACCCGGCGAATCCTGCGCCTCGATGGGGGTTTTATCCAGAAGGCGAGCCACCTCTTCCACCGCCTTATATACCTCATCGGCGGTTTCGTATCCCCGAACGATCTCCACCAGTTTCATAACGGGCACCGGATTGAAGAAATGCATCCCGATAAACTGTTCCGGCCGACGGGTAACGCTTGCCAGGCGGGTTATCGACAACGAGGAGGTATTGGATGCGAGAATAGTCTCTTTTGAAATCGCCTGGTCCACTTCCTCAAATACGGTTTTTTTCAACTCAAAATCTTCCGGGACCGCTTCTATTACCAGCGACACGTCCCGAACGGCTTTCTCCATGTCGAATTCCGTCTGAATATTTTCCAGGGATTCAACCTTTTGCGGACGATCCATCTTATCTTTCTCGACCATGCGATCCAGATTCTTCTCGATATTCGAGACGGCCCGCTCGGCCAGCTCTTCGCTGGTCTCGACAATCGTAATCGGAATCTCATGCATGGCAAAAACCTGGGCAATTCCATTTCCCATCGTTCCCCCGCCAATAACAACGGCATTTTTTATCTCCATAATAGCAAGTCCCTTTTTAAATTATTCAAAGATTACATGAATATAGCATCTCTGGTGCCTTAACAAAAAATCACAGCTTTAACATTTCAATAATATATCTTCCCGAGACCGTTGAAGCCCGGGCCGCCCTGAGAACTAAAAATTTTTCGAACGAATCGAGGTAAAGGAAAAATGCATGAATTTGCTAGTGACTAAAGAAGATCTGGCAAAGCCGCAAGAAAAAATTTTCAATCGAAAGAGCGGCCGTTTGCCCCGGTTTTTAAATACCTCTTACATACCCTCCCCCCTCAATCTGCCTTTTTTTTAAAAGCGGGGAAACCTTTATACTTTCCTATCAAGCTCTATTTCATATAATATATCTAACGCGTAATTGCGTTCATGCAGAATTTTATAAAATACCTCATCTTCTTTCTTATTCTTATCGGGGGTGTAACCGGAATAGCCATTTACTGGACCTTTTACAAACCACTACCCGATTACCAGGCCGTCGAATCCTATGAAATGCTGGATCGACCCGTAGATATTCACTGGGATTCGCATGGTATTCCCCATATCTACGCCCGCAATAAAAAAGATCTCTACTTTTCTGTCGGATACGTCCATGCCCAGGACCGCCTGTGGCAGATGACGCTCACTCAACTGGCTGCCCAGGGGCGATTTGCGGAGTTTTTTGGTCCCGAACTCATCCCGATCGACAAGCATCAACGCATCCTTGGGTTCTGGGAAACGGCAAAGCAAATCGAAAAGCAAATGCCGGATTCGACGCGCCGGCTTTTACAAGCGTATGCCAACGGGGTGAATCAATATGTCAAGCGGCACAAAAATAAACTGCCGATACAATTTACGCTGGCCGAGATGGAACCCATACCGTGGACAGTCACGCACTCGGTCGCCCTCAGCCGACTGTTGGCGTGGGAACTCAATGTAAGCTGGTGGAGCGAGGCGAGCTACGGGTTGATGGCCGAGAGGCTGTCGGCCGACCAACTTGAGGAAATCATGCCGCGCTACCCGTCCGATGCCCCGCGTTCGCTCACCCCCGGGCAAACCCGTCAACTTTCCGGTACCCTGTACAAGCTCTTTGAACGGGAACAGAAGGTTCGATCACTGATGGGTACCGAAGGCACGCACGTGGGCAGCAACGCCTGGGTCATTGACGGTACAAAGGCACGGTCCGGGGATCCCCTGCTTGCAGGCGATCCGCACCTGGGACTTAACAGTCCCGGTAAGTGGTATGAACTGCATTTACACGTGAACGGAAAAAATGGGTCCGGTGCCACCACCCCCGGCTCTCCCGCCATTATCCTTGGCCAGAACGATTTCCTGGCCTGGTCCATGACCAATATGATGGCCGACGATACCGATTTCTTTATCGAGCAGGTCAATCCCCGGAACCGCAGCGAATACGTGTCCGATTCCACCCGGGATACCGTTCGTTATCAAAATTTCAAAACTCGCAAGGAGATCATTCACGTAAAGGATAGTACCGATACTTTACTTCAAAAAAGATACACCAAACACGGTCCCGTCATATCGGATATTTTCCCCGCCCATTCCACTCGCTCCAACAACCAGGTCATTTCCATGCAGTGGACCGGACACCGACCGTCGTTCGAAACCTCTGCCCTGCTATCCATGAACTGGGCGGAATCATTTGAAACGTTCCGGGAATCGGTGCGCGATTTCGAGGTGCCCGGCCAGAATATCGTCTACGGGGATTCCTCCGGTAACATCGCGATGTTCTCGGCAGCCCGACTGCCTGTGAGAGACCACAACCCGATTCTCTTTCGAAAAGGCTGGGACCCCTCCTACGACTGGAAATCTCCCATACCGCACGATCAGATGCCGCATGTTATCAATCCCGACCGCGGCTGGATCGGCAATGCCAACAACAAAATCACCTCCGACAACTATCCCCACTATATCGGAACTTTTTGGGAACCGCCCTCCCGCATGCAGCGAATTCGCCAGTATTTGACCCGATATGACACCCTGGATTCCCATCAGTTCAAACAGATGCAAAACGATGCATTCTCCTATCACAGCTACCGGGTTACCCAAACCATACTACCCATCCTGGCAAATTCCGAAGAAGAGGATTTCTCCGTCCCGATCACTTATTTGAATAACTGGAATTACCAATACCAGTCAAACTCCACGGCAGCTACGCTGCTGGACGTATTCTTCCTCCGGTTATCTCGTAACACGTTAAGCGACGAACTTGGAGAGGGATTATATCAGAAACTCATCCACCTGGAGAGTCGCCCGGTCGAGACGATGGATCGCCTTTTAGAAAATGACTCGCGCTTTTTCGACGACGTAACCACGTCTCAAAAAGAAACGCGGGCTGACATAGTTCGAAAAAGTATGAGGGAAACCGTACAATTCCTGAAAGACTCGCTCGGCAGCGAACCGTTCGAATGGCGCTGGGAAAAGGTCCACACCGTGAGCCTCGATCCGCCGCTTTTCGGTGAAGCCGCCAAACGGCCAGACGCCCCCCGGGCCCTCAAGCTCATCGTTAAAAACCTGATGCGCCTCGGTCCCTATTCTGCTGAAGGCCACGGCATGAGTTTGAACAACGGTCAATATAAATGGAATAATCCCTATGAAGTGGTGCTGGGTCCCTCCCTGCGACGCATCGTTGACTTTTCCGACATGAGTCGGACCGAAAGCATCATTCCCACGGGCCAGTCCGAAGATCCAATCTCCGCTCATTACGGCGATCAAACGCAACGCTGGCTCAACGGGACGTACAAATATGTGTACCAGGACAGCAGCTTCTTTGAGGAAACCACTCATCGGACCATGCAACTGAATCCGACGCAATAATAATTCTCTATGACGTCCTACTGGATCGCGATCGAAGGAGGGGGCACCCGTTCCCGTCTGTCACTCGTAAACAAACAACTCGAGGAATACGGCCAATTCGAGGGACCTCCCCTCCACGCCCAACGCTTATCCCTTGATACGCTGGGAAAACGATGCAAGCAACTCATTACCAGGGCGCACCAAAACTGTGAAATATCCGGCGACTCAATAAAGGGACTCGCCCTGGCTTTGGCCGGCGCCGATCGGACCGACGATCAGAAACCCATCCGCAAGGCTCTTCAATCTATTTATCCCGAATGGACTATCTATGTGACCTCCGACGTCCGGGCCACCCACACGGGCGCTTTCAACAACAAACCCGGCATCCTGGTTATCGCAGGCACCGGAAGTATCGTGCTGGGGAAAAACGAATCCCGATGGCGGCGCGCCGGAGGCTACGGGTACCGGATGGGTGATGAGGGCAGCGGACATCTTATCGGTACGGAGGGACTGCGGGCCGCGGGTAGAGATTATGACGGACAACAAAGTACGCAATTGACAACGCTCCTCGAACAGGAATTGAACATTGCCTCGCGGGAAGCCTTGATCCAGTGGACGTACGACGCCGATCACACGCCTTCCCGGATAGCTCCCTATGTAATCCGGTGCGCTGAAGAAGGCGATCCGGTCTGCCAGTCGATTCTCCGTCGACAAATCGGTCAGCTCATTCAATTGATACAAACCCTGATTACTGATTTAAACCTGGAAAAGGCACCTCTGAGCTATTACGGTGGACTTTTTGACTCTCCATATTACGTATCCCGATTTCGCCAGGCACTGGAGGAAAAATTGGAAGAAATTCATTTTCAATCTCCCAAATACAATCCCAGAATCGGCGTTTGTCTAATGACGGGAGATTTTTGACTGGATTTATCTTATTATAAGAGGTCTTCCAAGAAAGACAGGTCTTGACAAGTATTATTTCAAGCATTCAAGGTTCAATATTATTTATGTTTAAGCGCGTAAAAACTATTACCGGGAGTCTGCCGGACATTCGCCTCTTGTATATCACTATTCTTCTGGCTTTCGGGCTGGCGGGATGTGATGAGAGTATGGAAAAACCGGGTCCCTCGGAAGCCACCCCAACTCAATATGCTTCTCAATCGACGTTGACCGAAACGGATGAGGAAGAGGAAAGATTTGAGTTGTCCGTGCCCGAAGCCCGCCAAAAAGCGCAACAAGTTCTGGATACGTTAACGCTGCGGGAGAAAATCGGACAGCTTTTCTTTATCGCCGCAGATGGAAAATTCATGAACGAGGAAGACGAGCGGTTTATCACGTTAACGGAAAGCATACGGGAAGAACACATCGGGGGAATACTCTTTTTCAAGGGTTCCGTATATCCCCAGGCGCAACTGACCAACCGCCTGCAGGAAGTGAGTCCACTGCCCCTCTGGATCACCCAGGACATGGAATTCGGTGCGGCCATGCGCGTACGGGGAACCACCACCCTCCCCCCGGCCATGGCTATCGCGGCAACACAAAACGAGAATTACGCCCATCAGGCGGGCTATATAACGGCTATGGAGGCAAGGGCCCTCGGCGTGCATCAGATATTTGCACCGGTCGTGGATGTCAACAATAATCCCCGGAATCCGGTTATCAACGTGCGATCGTTCGGTGGTACGCCCGAGCTGGTTTCCCGGTACGGAAGTGCGTTTATTCACGGGGTCAAAGAGGCGAGAGTACTATCGACGGCCAAACACTTTCCGGGTCATGGCGACACGCACATCGACTCGCATGTTCAACTACCTACCATTCGATCCAACTACGGACAATTACGCTCCCTGGAACTTATCCCTTTTCTGTCCGCCATCAACGCCGGCGTCGAGAGTATAATGAGTGCACATATCAGTTTTCCGGGCATCAGCCAAAACAG
>CAYQXO010000093.1:5496-11404 GCA_964421495.1 uncultured Balneolaceae bacterium
AAACAGGCAAACCCCGGCTACGATGGATCCCTCCATCCTGGAAAGCATTCTGCGCGACAGCCTGGCATTCGACGGATTGATCGTTACCGATGCCCTGGAAATGCGGGGCATAACTAATCATTTTTCGCCCGGCGAAGCTGCCCTAAAATCCATTCAGGCGGGATCCGACATTTTGCTTATCAGTCCCGACGCCTCGGCTGCCATCCACTATATCGTGGATGCGGTAAAGAAAGGGAAACTCGGAGAAGAACGTATAAACCGCTCCGCCCTGAAACTGCTGACATGGAAATTCCGGAAGGGCTTGTTTCAGGATGCCCGGATCCGGATTGACCAGCTCTCGAAACAGATCAACCTGCCGCAATACGAGTCCAAAGCCCGGGAAATAGCGCGCGAATCGATCACCCTCCTCAGCAACCGGCTGGATATCGTCCCGGTTCACTCCGATGAATACGCCTCGATTTGCGCGGTGGCGTTGGCTGACGATCGCAGCGGTGATACGGGCCAGCGCATGGCTCGCATGTTGCGACGCTATCATCCCAGCGTACGATTTCATACCTACGACCGACGCTCCGGGGCCGGGGAAAAGCAGCAAATCCGCCGTTGCGCCCGGCAGGCGGACCTGCTGGTCATCGGGTCCTTTATCTATGTTAAAACGCACCAGGACATTACCCTGAACCTGGAACAGAGAAGCTTTATTGAATCCCTCTCCAACTACCAAAACCCCGAAGTGCTTATCTCGTTCGGCAATCCCTATATTTTCGAGGAGATCCCCCATGCCGAGGTCGATATGCAGGCCTGGGCTCCCTTCGACCTACAGGTGGATGCCGCGGTGGAAGCATTATTCGGAGCCTCGCCCCTTAACGGAACCATGCCCATCCGCTTTCCCGGTCATTTTGAAAAGGGCGATGGACAACAACTATCCCAAACCACCCCTGCCATTGCATTCGGTCAGTCCCCGGACGTTCCGGGAAGCCTGAGCCGTACCCTCCGGCAAAAATTCACTCGTGCGGTCGGCGACTCGCTCTTTCCGGGGGCGATTCTGGCCATTATGGAAAACGGACGCCTGATTTACAACACGGCCTTCGGCTATCAAAGCTATCAGAAGGAGGACAAATTGACGACTGAATCCCCTTATCCGTTCGTGGGACTGGATATTCAACTGGGCGGGATGCCTTTGGCATTACGAGCTTTTCAGGATGAAAAACTGAATGCCGATTTTTCACTCCTTTCTAACTCTGACGAAATTAACGAACCGCAGCCTCCCATTTATCGCCTGCTCGACCCTGATCGCATCTCCACTTCAACGTCCTGGGACCAACTGCGGCAGGCTTTCAAAACAGAGAACGTGAAAGCCCTCACCGACCTGGCGACTTCAAACATCTGGCAACCCATGGAAATGCGTAATACCCGTCTGAGGATTTCAAATGATAATTCGGATGAAGCAAACGTTACCTTGCACAGCAACGCCATTGATCTAAGCAAACTCGTATTCAGCTTGAGAAACCGGGGCTCCTATAAAAAAGAGCAGATATTTTCGGATTCGCTATCCAATCAATTCCTGAATCTTTTACCCGCGGCAGAACTCTCCTCAAATTCCTTCAAGCTGATGGGAGCCGGACACTCCCGCATCTGGATCAGTAATCAAAAGGCCCGTTCCGTCTTTTTCCTTGTTCCCTCCAGGCGGAAAGATTCCCTGAACATTGAGGCGGAAAAGCTGGAGGAGTTTCGCAACACCCTCATTAAACGAATCCAAAACGGTTTGCAGGACGGCGACTATTTCTGGACCTCCGATCAAAATGATATATCCCGTTCATAAGGACTTAGCCAGGTGTCCGTCGGATTTTCCGGATCGAAGCGTGAGCACCCGGCGGCAGTCGGACAAGTTAGCTTAATCGCATCGCAGGAATCGCTGACGCTCGACGCTCAGTAGATTTGTAAAAGTCCGGCAGACTCCTAGTTTCTATAAGCAATCGACTCGCATCACTTAACGCAGCCATAATTTTCAGTACTATACTATCCCCATAATATGACCTATCTCGGCATCATCGATTATGAACACCTCGACAATGCACTTTTTTTGACTACGTTTGCCCAGTCACTGGATCGTCAAAACTACAGTGATCACAATTGCATCATGCTGCACGGGGACAGCGAGTACACCACCCGCATTATGCAATCGGGCGTGATGCGCGAAGAGGCGGTCAAACGCAGTGTACGCGGGCTTAACAATCGGTTGGTGGCCTTGCTGGCCGACGAAGGGATCTCCGCCATCGGACTGAACGGGTTTCAGCGGCAACTCATTACCCGGGAAAATGAACAGCTCCGGGTTGACGCTGAATACCTCCGGCAACTACCGACGGAACCGGTATGGCTGATCTCTTCGTTGATCCAGGACCTCGACCGGGAAGAGCGGGTCCCCCTCGAACTGCCCGACATGGCTCGATTGATCAGTGAGTCCCTGGAAATAGAGCGAGTTTACCTGTTTGCCCGAAAAGAGGAGGGGCTCTTTGATGAAATAACGCCCGGTGATAAATATACATGGAATGAACTTTCCGGCGACTTCAAATCGACTTACCTGCCCGAAGAATTTCAAAACTACGAAGGTCCCGTTCGCCTCACCACGGGACAAAAGTTCGGCAACCCGGACGATAAAGAAGGTTACATCGATATTGGCGGATAATAGTCCCTTAACGCTTAGTGCCCCGTGGAAACGCGGGGATGGTTCTTCAGCCAGGGAAATTCGGCGGACTGCTGCTTTACGGGGATATGAATCCAAAATAAAGGCTTTCAGGGATTACCATATTTTTGCCTAAAAGCCGAACAACCCAAGTGCTTCAGAACCATCCCCGCGTTTTTTCCGGAGGACGCACGAAATGTATAGTACGTTATTTATGGTTAGTTTTCCGTATAATAGAGGCGGTACTCTTATGATATCGTAAGTACCGCCATATCGCTTCTGTTATAAGCCGTCTATTCGGGATTTGTCATAAATTGTGAATAATTCACTTCTCCGGATTTGCTTCAATGTAATTCTCGGGCATTTCGCCGCCTGGGCCGGTCAGGTAATGTTTCATCCAGCGGAGTGAGCGCAGGCTGTAATCGTATTTGGAAGTCGAACGGCTGTTGCCATGTCCCTCGCCGGGGTACATCACGAGTCGGACGGGGACGTCGCTGCGGAATTTCAGGTGATTGTACATCTCGATCGACTGACCCGGATCCACGCGGGTATCTTCCTTGCCGTCGAGGATCAAGAGCGGCGTCTGCGTGTCGTCGGTGTGATAGATCGGACTGCGCTTCAGGAAGAAGTCCCAGTCCTCCCAGATATGCTTGCGGAAGTGGACCAGGTGTTCCTCCTGCGGGATATCGGTGGTCCCCCAGAACGAAACGAGGTCGCTCAGTCCGACAAACATCACGCCGGCGGCAAATTTCTCCGTATGTTTGGTGGACAGCCAGCCGGTTGCATATCCGCCGTAGGAACCACCGGTCACGCCAACCTGGTTTTCATGTACTAATCCTTCGGCCACCAGATAGTCGACGCCATCCACGATGTCTCCAAATTCATTTTCGGCCGGATTCCCCTGGCTGGTCGTGGCAAATTCCTGTCCACGTCCCGTACTGCCGCGGTAGTTGGGATAGAAGACGGCAAATCCCTCGGCGGCCGCTACCTGCCCAAGGTCTGCATAATCTGTGTTCCACCCCATATCATAGTGCGCTTCCGGTCCGCCGTGAACCACCGTTATCATGGGATATGGCTTTTCGCGCTGGTCGGCGTCGTTCGGATATATAAAAACCCCCTCGATAGTACGGCCGTCGTCAGCTTCCCAGGTAACTTTCTCCTGTTCACCCAGTTCATATTCCGAAAGCCAGCCGTTATGATGCGTCACCCGTTCAAGCTCGTCGGCTCCGTTTTGATAAACAAATACCTCATTGGGATGTGTGGGAGCGTCGGCAACCATCACCGCGCGGGATCCGTCGGCCGAGATGTCAAGCGAGTTGATTATTGGTCCGCCCCGGTCC
This sequence comes from uncultured Balneolaceae bacterium, assembly GCA_964421495.1. Classification (GTDB taxonomy): domain Bacteria; phylum Bacteroidota; class Rhodothermia; order Balneolales; family Balneolaceae; genus CAJXOW01. The sequence continues at coordinate 9,514 of CAYQXO010000093.1, forward strand.
ACCAGGGTGGTGTGAGCGGATCCGTCCCGGTTTACCTGGCTATATACGGTCCATACCCCCCGGCTGGCCGAAAAGCGAATGGCCTCATTATTCACCCACGAAATGTGATCGATTTTACCTTCATATCCCTCGAGAATCTGCTGGAAATCGGGGGTCGATGCGTCGGCCACCATCAGGCGCCCGGCGATCGTGTCGTGGCGATCGGCCGCGGCCAGGAAAGCAATGTACTTTCCATTTTCACTCCAGGCGATTTCGCCGAGTTTTCCGGGATTATCGATTTTCGTGCGGACTTCGCCGCTTTCGGCCGAAACGATTCGAATCTTTTGATTCATGTAATAGTCGTCGATATACGGCGTCGGAGCAACGGCCACGGCAATTCGGTCGCCGGCCGGACTCCACTTGGCCTGGTAGACCGTCCCTTCCACCTGAATCCGCCGGACCTCGCCTTCATCTTTTACGGAAGCCACATAAGCATGAATATCGCGCCCGTTTTCCCGGTAAATTTCCGGCTCGTAAGGCAGGTCGTTAGCCTTCGGGCGATCCGGTTCCCGAGCCGTAAATACAATTTTACGACTGTCGGGTGACCAGTCGTAGTTCGAGATCGACGTTTTAAATTCGTACAGCTTTTTGGCTCCGCCGCCCTTCACCGGCATCCTGTAGAGAGACGTATTATCGTCGCCTTCTCTTTTATGCAGAAAACTCACCGCCTCCCCGGAAGGCATCCACTGTACACTGCGCACATTGACATCCCCCGTCACATACGGCGTGGACTCGCCGGTCTCCAGGTTAGCGAGGTGCAGTTCGGTATGCGGATATCCATTTTCTTTTTTGGGATCCCGGGGAATATCCACCGTATAGGCGGCCAATTTGCCGTCCGGTGAAATCTGGGCTGAGCCCACACTCTTCAATTTCGTGATTTTATACGGCGAGAGTTCTTTCTGCTGGGCGGAAGTTTTCAGCGTAACTCCAGAAAACAAAAATGCCATGGTTAAAACAGCCAGCAAACAGCGGCGTAAAACGGAACAATCGGCAGTTGGTGAATATGGTGATTTCATGAGTCAATCCCCCTATTATTTGATTATGAATAGACCTGACTTTCTATAACTCTTATACGGCTCTTATCGTTCTATCTCTGCCCGATCCAGGCATAATACCTGTCTATTCCTCCCGTATTATATCCAGCTTGACATGGTTGGGATAGTTGACCCAGTAGGTTGACTTTGTACGTTCATATTCAACGATATGAGTAAATAAAACTACATCACTGGTGCATTCATACAAACCGCTTGAAAAACTGAATTGTATCGTATAATACTGAAATCCTTTTAACTCCCTGTACCTGTTGTTTTGATAGCTCTTATGCCGTCTTTCCCCGGTAGCCCTGATGAACCTGGATAATTGCTGAACATACCCTGTCAAGCACTTATTTTCAGCGTACTCTCTATGAATAACATCCTTTAACTTTTTTCGCTGTGTCGAACTATCCCTCTTGTTTCCATACTCATACATTTGATGTGGAAATCGAAAACACCGGTCTATAAAGTCTTTCTTTAAATTTTGCTCACTACTAAATCCTAGCCATATATATCTTCCTTCCAGATCAGGGGGATCCTTTCCCGGATAAATCTCTTTCTTTTCATATGTCTCGGGGAGTAGCAGAGTCGAACACATGACGGGTTCTTTTGGAATTATTAATTAAGACATAAGTGTATTTTATCTTCTAATATCAGTTTAACAAAAATACATGGCAACTGAAAGGACTTTTTAACGGATGAGAAAGATCCCGTTGTACATTCTACATGAATACCGCTTAAAAGTTCAGAAAATATCTAACACGTGGCCGGGATCAGCCGTCTGCACATGCTCGAAGAGGCGAAACGGCAAATTAAGA
>CAYQXO010000094.1:0-9372 GCA_964421495.1 uncultured Balneolaceae bacterium
ACCGCTCACGGCAAACAATTCGTCCGGATTATCGGTGTGCCGTATCCGGACTTTCCCGATATCCAGCGTGGATAAAATCGGGGCGTGATTCACTTTAACTTCAAAGCTACCTTCGCTTCCGGGTACCTGCATGCCGGTTATATCACCGTCGAAAACGGTCCCCTCGGGAGTGAGAATTTGTGCTGAAAAAGTGTTCATGTTAGGTAAAAGAAGATTGACTCAACAAGTTACACGTTCAATTACAGGACGGATGCATCAGCCAAAGCGAGCTTTCAACTGCGGCTTCAATTACGTTTCGACGGTTTCTTCCGCTTCTTCCTCGCTTTCCTCTTCAGCTTCTTCAGCCTCCTTGAGCAGGCGTTCGCCTTTCTCGATAGCCTCATCGATGGTACCTACCATATAGAAAGCTCCTTCGGGCAAGTGATCCAATTCTCCGTCGACAATTTTACGGAATCCTTCCACCGTGTCATCGACACTGATATACTGGCCCGGTTGTCCCGTAAACTGCTCGGCTACAAAGAAAGGCTGACTGAGGAATCGCTGTACCCGTCGAGCCCGCGATACCGTCAGTTTATCCTCTTCCGAGAGCTCGTCCATTCCCAGAATCGCAATAATATCCTGCAGATCCTTGTAATCCTGCAAAATCTGAATAACATCCTGGGCCGTTCGGTAATGCTCCTCGCTCAATATGTGAGGATCCAGAATCCGTGAGGTGGAGTCCAGGGGATCTACGGCCGGATATATACCGATCTGGGTTAATTCACGACTCAATACGGTCGTTGCATCCAGGTGGGCAAAGGTCGTTGCGGGAGCGGGATCCGTCAAGTCATCGGCGGGTACATAAATAGCCTGTACAGAGGTAATGGATCCATTCTTCGTCGAGGTAATACGTTCCTGCAAATCACCCATTTCCGTCGCCAGCGTCGGCTGATAGCCCACCGCGGAAGGCATTCGTCCCAACAGGGCCGAAACTTCAGAACCGGCCTGGGTAAAGCGGAAAATATTGTCAATGAAGAGCAGAATATCGCGGCTTATTTCATCCCGGAAATACTCGGCAAGCGTCAATCCGGACAAAGCCACGCGGGCTCTGGCTCCCGGCGGTTCGTTCATCTGTCCGAATACCAGCGAAATATTGGATTCTTTGAGTTTTTCATAATCCACACTTTCGAGATCCCATCCGCCTTCTTCCATGGCTTCTTCAAACTTCTCGCCATAATGAATCACGCCGGCCTCGATCATCTCGCGAAGCAGATCGTTCCCTTCGCGGGTACGCTCACCGACCCCGGCGAAAACGGACAGTCCGGAGTGGGCTTTAGCAATGTTGTTGATCAACTCCATAATCAAGACCGTCTTACCAACCCCGGCACCTCCAAAAAGGCCAATCTTGCCTCCTTTTGCATAGGGACATAGCAGGTCAATTACCTTGATGCCGGTCTCAAGCATTTCGGTGGACGTTGCCAGATCCTCAAATTCAGGTGCCGGACGGTGAATCGGATATTCCTCATCGGTTTCCGGGGGTTCCAAACCGTCAATCGTTTCACCGACTACATTGAACAGACGACCTCGTATATTCTCTCCGACCGGCATGGATATCGGCGCCCCCGTATCAACCACTTCCTTCTTGCGAACAAGCCCGTCCGTGGAATCCATCGCAATGGTACGCACCCGGCTCTCACCCAGGTGCTGGGCTACCTCCAAATACAGCCTGGTTTCATCATCCCGTTCAATATACAGAGCGTTTAATACAGGGGGGACATTTCCCTGGTCAAAATCGACATCTACTACAGGACCAATAACTTGTGCTACAGTTCCTTTATTCATGTGGTATAACGACCAGTTGTTTAAAATTTTGCGTTAGCTGACCAAGATCAGATCTGTTGAGCTGAGAATCTAACGAAGGTCAGGCATATTTCAAAAAAATCACCTTCTCTTATAAGCCACAGAAATTATTAATTTAGCTATGCAAAAGCAAAGCAATTTGACCATATTTTTATTTCTTCGGATTGCGAACATACGTAATAGCTCTGTCCACAGCGTGTATTTTAAATACTCCCATAATGATTTTGAATTATAATAGTTATTCGTTGGTAAAACTGCTATTTTTGGCCTTTCCCAATTATATAATAGTTTCGGTGGTATGAAGCTTGGGCTTTGATTTTTAATATGGCTCATTTACGTTACATTTTGGCAATAATTGAAAGGCAAATAACTCAAATAAAAAATTAGTCCCTTGGCAACAGAAACGGAAAATACAGCCCGTTCGGTAAGTATACAGATTTTAAATGAATTCGATGATACCCAGGAACTCGATTATGGTCCTGCAAATGCGCTTGAACCGTCTGAACGAGGCAAGGTACGGGAATATGTCCAGAATATATTGCGGCGTCGGAGTTACCTGGACTTTTTAATCGACCATTTTGCCAGCGTCAAGATCGGTGAAATGAAATCCCGTTTAAAGAATTTACTGCGTCTCGGTTTTTATGAGTTGATATTCATGGACGGGTCCCCCGACTACGCCACAATCAACGAGGCGGTCAATATTGCCAAATTTACGATTAGCCACAAAACCGGGGACCTGGTCAACGCCATCTTGCGTAACCTGCAGCGTGAGATCGGTGATCTTCCCAAACCGAATTTCGAGGATCGTATCAAGTTGATTGCCACCACATTTTCGCACCCTGAATGGCTGGCACAGCGGTGGGTAAAGCGCTTTGGCGAGCGCGAAGCGTTTAAGCTCATGCAAGCCAATAATCGCCGTCCGCAATATTACGTGCGCGTAAATACACTGCGGACTAAAATCGAGTATTTTCGGCTTCGTATGGAGAAGAAAGATATTCCGTTTGAAGAAAGCGACTGGCTGCCGGGCTTTTTCAAGGTAGAAAGCGTTCAACCATTTATCGCAATGGATATATTGAAACGGGGATTCTGTCAAGTTCAGGATATTGCAGCCGGTTTCGCACCCACCATACTTGATCCGCAATCGGGTGAGACCATTTATGATCTATGTTCCGCTCCCGGAACCAAGGCAATTATGATTTCCGATCTTATGGAAGGCGAAGGAACCGTTCTTGCAGTAGACCGATCGTCCAATCGACTCGACAAGTTGGCCCAGAGTGCGATGGATTACCACGCCGAAAATATTAAAATCCGTCGTGCCGATGTCCGCGAACTGGAGCTGGACCAGGCCGACCGGGTACTGCTGGATGCCCCCTGCACCGGAACCGGGGTGCTGAGCAAGCGAGCGGACCTGCGCTGGAAACGAACCCAGAAAGATCTTGACGATTTGACGGAACTGCAAAAAGAACTGCTGGACTCAGCGGCCAAAATGGTAAAACCGGGAGGCGTCCTGGTGTACAGTACCTGTTCTCTTGAAGAAGAGGAAAATATGCAGCAAATTTAGCAATTTCTCGACCGACACTCAGACTTCTCCATCGAAAGCCTGGAGGGTTATATTCCCGATGAGCTGCTAATCGAAGACAAAACCGCCTACCAGACGTTTCCGCACCGCCATCATTGTGACGGTCATTTTGGCGTACGGCTGAAACGATCGGAATAATACCTCTATCGGAAACGCATATTAAGTCAGAATACCAATTCTCAGACCGCAATGAGCAAGGAAAAGTTTACGCAGCATATACCCAAGCAATACGATCCGGAATCCATCGAGGAACGGTGGTATGATTACTGGGTCGAACACGGTCATTTCAGGGCGGAAGTTGACGAGGAAAGTCAGCCTTTCACCATTATGATGCCCCCGCCGAATGTGACCGGGCGTCTGCATATCGGTCACGCCCTGCAAAGTTCCGTCCAGGATGCCGTCATCCGTATTAAACGCATGCAGGGTTACCAGGCGCTCTGGCTGCCCGGAACCGATCATGCCGGAATTGCCACTCAGAATGTAGTTGAACGCAATCTGAAGCAAAAAGAGGGAAAAAACCGGCATGATATCGGTCGCGAGGCATTTGTCGAACGCGCCTGGGACTGGAAGGAAAGATATGGAGAAATCATCATCGATCAGATGAAGCGCCTCGGCACGAGCTGCGACTGGAGCCGGGAGCGTTTTACCATGGACGAGGGATTGTCGGAAGCCGTTCAGGAATCTTTTATCAGACTCTACAATGAAGGATTAATTTACCGGGGAAATTACCTGGTCAACTGGTGTCCGGTCGATCAAACCGCACTTTCAAACGAAGAAGTGGATCATAAGGAAGTCAACGGTCACCTGTGGTACGTAAAATACCAGCTGTCGGACGAAACAGCCGAAAAAACCGGACGGGATTATATAGAAATCGCCACCACCCGTCCCGAAACAATTCCGGCCGACACCGCCATTGCCGTCAATCCCGGGGATGAGCGATTCAAGGACTTTATCGGTGGCAAAGCCTTTAATCCCACGAACGGCCGACGACTGCCCATTATCGCTGACGAAAATATCCAATCCGAATTCGGTACCGGCGCTCTCAAGGTGACCCCGGCTCACGACGAAACCGACTTTGAAATCGGAAATCGCAACGATCTTGAAATTATCAACATTCTCAATATAGACGGAACCCTGAATGAAAATGCCGGTTCCTACGAAGGGATGGATCGCTTTGAGGCCCGGGAAAAAATCGTCAATGATCTTGAGCAAGACGATTTTATTGCCCGAACGGAGGAATACACCCATCAGGTCGGCGTTTCGAGTCGAAGCGACGCCATTATCGAACCCATGCTTTCGACCCAGTGGTTCGTCAAGATGAAACCGCTGGCCGAAAAAGCCCTGGAAGCCAGTCGGGAAGGCGACTTTGACTTCTTTCCACCCCGGTGGGAAAAAGAGTTTTTTCGCTGGCTGGAAAATATCCGCGACTGGGTGATTTCGCGACAGCTTTGGTGGGGACACCGCATCCCGGTCTGGTATTATACCGACGAGAACGGTGAAATTGATCCGGATCAGGGATATGTAGTAAGTAGAGAACAACCGGAGGAAGACATGGTGCAGGACCCCGACGTGCTGGACACCTGGTTTTCTTCCTGGCTGTGGCCTTTTTCCACCCTGGGTTGGCCGGAAGAAACGGAGGATTATGAGTATTTCTACCCTACGAACCTCCTGGTTTCCGGCTATGATATCCTCTTTTTCTGGATAGCCCGCATGATTATGGCCGGCCTCCATTTCACAGAAAAGAGCCCGTTTCACGATATATTCATTACGGGTATGGTCAAGGATAAGCACGGCCGCTGGATGAGCAAAAGCCTGGGGAACGGCATTGATCCCCTGGAGATGATCGATCAATTCGGGGCAGACGCCGTCCGTTACTGCCTTATTATACTTTGCGCACAGGGACAGGATATCAAACTGGATCCGACCAAGTTTGAAATGGGGCGTAACTTCGCCAACAAGATCTGGAATGCGTTTCGATTCCTGTCGATGAACAGCGAAGAAGGACAGGATTATAAAGAAGAACTCGAAATTGACCGGGAGAGTCTTGTGGATCGATGGATGATGGCCCGCATCCACCAAACCATTAAACAGGTGGACGATGACCTCTCCCGTTATCGCCTTAATGAAGCATTGCAAAAAATCTATGCGCTCGTCTGGGATGATTACTGCGACTGGTACATCGAACTCATTAAACCCGAGGATAACGATGCCAATATAGAACGCGACCGACTTTCCCGCGCTCTTAATATGTTCGAAATTCTTCTCAAGCTCCTCCATCCCTTCATGCCCTATATCACGGAGGAAATCTGGCAGCGCATGCGCGAAAGATCCCCTCAGGAAGCCCTCATCCAGGCTCGGTGGCCATCCTATGATGAACAATACGACGAGCCGGAAGATATGCGTTCTTTTTCCACCATTCAGCATATGATCTCATCCGCCCGAAAAATTCGTTCTGAAATGAACGTACCGGAGGGAGCCGAAATCACCTTGTTGATCAATGCTGTTGACGAAGAAACGGAAGCCGATTTATCTGCGAACAAATGGATCTTTCAAAAAATGCTCAAGTTGGACGAAATAAAAATTTCATCCGAACTTGAGCGACCTCAAAACAGCGCGGCAGACGTAATATACGGCTCAGAAATATACGTCCCTCTCGAAGGATTGATAGACTTCGAAAAAGAACGTGAAAGGATCAACAAGGAAATTGATCGCCTTAAGAAATTCCTGAAATCCATTAACGGTAAATTAAATAACGAGCAGTTTCTCGAAAATGCGCCGGATGACGTGGTGGATCGGGAGAAACAGAAAAAACAGGATACCGAAACCAATTTGAAAAAGTTGAGAAAAAACCTTAAGAACCTGGAAAGCCATTAAATTGAGGGTATATAACTACGATGGCTAACGCGCGGCGAGTGATGTTCTCACTCTTATTTAAATCATAGGTCATAGCAAAACAACGCTGTAACACCCCGAGACTACTTCATTTAATTTTTTGTGCCTTTGTATGAAACAGTTTGAGCTCAAATCCGAACAACCGACGCACGAACCGGACTTTCTGGATCACCTCAATGAAAATCAGAAAAAGGCGGTCCGTCACGGGAAGGGTCCGATTCTAATCATTGCCGGAGCCGGCAGCGGTAAAACCCGTGTTTTAACCTATCGTATAGCTTACCTGTTGCACCAGCAATATGCCAAACCCCATCAAATTCTGGCCCTTACCTTTACCAACAAGGCGGCCCGCGAAATGAAAGAGCGCATCCAGGAGTTGATCGGGGATCAGGCCCAAGGTCTCTGGATGGGAACCTTCCACTCTATTTTCTCCAAGATATTGCGGAGCGAGGCAGAACACCTCGGTTTTGATTCCAATTACACCATCTACGATACGGACGACGCCCAAAATACGATTAAACAAATACTGCGTGAACTTGATTATGATCCCAAGGAAATTCGTCCCCGGACGATCTGGGACCGCATCAGCGACGCGAAAAACGAATTGATTACACCCGAAAAGTATAAAGCCCGTTTTACCCGCAGCACGCTGGACGATATTACGGCCAAAATTTACGAAGTGTATGACCAGCGCCTCCGCCAAAGTAATGCGATGGATTTTGACGATCTTCTTATCAAGCCGATCGAGCTGTTTGAAAAATATCCCGACATACTTGAAAAGTACCAGGAACGGTTCCATCACATACTTATCGACGAATACCAGGATACCAACCATGCCCAGTACCGGGTCACCAATATGCTGGCCGACAAGCACCGAAATTTATGCGTGGTAGGCGACGATGCCCAGAGTATCTATTCTTTCCGCGGCGCCGACATCTCAAATATTCTGAATTTCAAGGAGGATTACGAGGAAGCCCGGCAAGTTCCACTGGAGCAGAATTACCGATCGACCAAAGCCATCTTGCAATGCGCCGACTCGATTATTAAACAGAACCGGCACCAGCTTGATAAAACGCTGTGGACCCGGAACACCCAGGGCGAGGCAATCACATTGCTCGAAAATTACGATGAACGCGACGAGGCGAACCGAATCGCCAATTATATCATCGACTTAAAACGACGGGAAGGATATCAGAATTACGACTTCGCCATTCTCTACCGGACGAACTACCAGAGTCGTGTTTTTGAGGAAGCCCTGCGCCGGAAATCGATAACCTATCAGCTGGTCGGCGGACTTTCATTCTATCAACGAAAAGAGATCAAGGATGTGCTTGCCTATTTGACTCTGTTGATTAACCCACACGATGAAGCCAGTCTGCTTCGTATTATCAATGAACCTTCTCGCGGGATAGGCAACAAGTCGATTCACGATCTCACGCAAGCCGCGCGTAATCAGGGGAAAACCCTCTGGACCGTACTCAAAAACGTAGAATCGGTTGACGTGTACAAACCTGCCGAAAAACAGGTAAAGATGTTTGTTAATATGATCGAGGATTTAAAAAGTCAACTCGAACAGAATGTCTCCCTGGTTGACCTCACCAAGGATCTGCTCGAGCAGACGGGCTACATGAAAAATCTGGTTGAAGAAAATACTCCCAAAGCCCTGACGCGGAGGGAAAACATTCTTGAACTACAAAATGCAATCTCTTACTACGAACAAAATAATGAAAATGCCACCCTTAGTTCGTTTCTGCAGGAAATAAGCTTGATCACCAGTACGGATAAATACGATGAGGAGAAACCGGCCGTTACCCTGATGACCGTCCACGCTTCGAAGGGACTGGAATTTCCCGTTGTATTCATAGCTGGATTGGAGGAAAACCTTTTTCCGGTCGGTGGTCGCCGAAGCGATGATATAGATTTCGAGGAGGAACGTCGTTTATTCTATGTGGCTATCACTCGAGCTCAGTCTAAATTATTTTTCAGCCATGCACGATTTCGATACAAATATGGTGAAGAAAAACGCATGCAGCGCTCTCGTTTCCTCGAGGAAGTGGATCCCGGCGTAGTTCGCACGGAAAATGGAGCTACCATTAAACAAAAAAGTTCTTCCGGCGATTCGACCTATTCTCCCGATAGTTCTCAAATTGAATACGACCGTTATCACGTCGATTCCTCCTCTTCCAAACGTTCCTCCTCCAATCAAACTAGCCGAATTCACTACGATCAACCTGGCGAGGACCCTTATCAGACCGGGGCCAAGGTGGTGCACAACAAATTCGGGGAAGGCAAAATAATAAATCGAAAAGGTCGAGGTAGCAATTCCAAAGTAGTGGTCTATTTTAAAAACCAGGGACAAAAAACGCTCATGCTTCGTGTGGCGCAACCCAAAATGGAGGTAGTCGGTTGACCTACCCCTCCCCTCTTGAAGCGTACCCCTTCAATAACGAATTAAACCAGTATTAAATGTGAAAAAAAGCTACCGTTATTTGGCAAAATATGTTGCTGCAATTATACTGTCAATAACCCTGGGATACGCAAGCTTGCCGGCTCAATCTATCCTGCCTGCCAAAAATATGTCTATGGGAGGCGCCGGCAGTGCCTATTTAACGGGAATCGAGAGTGTACACCACAATCCCGCAAATCTGGTTTTGCACGACACCCTGACCGCTATTCAGGTGGAGGTCGGTTCCGCAAGTGCGCGTTTCGATCCCACTCGCTCCCATTCCAATCCGCGAAAACAATGGACGCATTACAAAAGTTATTTTGACATCTACGATCCCGGCGACCTGCAAACGCGATTCAAGAATTTTGAACGATTGAAATACCTGCGCGATCAATATCCCGCCAACGCTGTCCAAACCAACCACACCGCTCGTTTTGAAGCCCGACCACTTGGTATAAGTTATCATCGGGACCATTACAGCATTGCTGTTTCCTTCCGAACCCGTACGGCCAGTCGTTTTGAAATAGGTAAAGGCTGGTTTTCGGAACAACCCGTTACGGTGGGAGAAGGCGATTCGCTGCTGGATCGGACGCTGAATCAGCAGTTCCAGTCTTTCAAT
>CAYQXO010000094.1:9382-11222 GCA_964421495.1 uncultured Balneolaceae bacterium
ACATATGCTCAACCGTTGGCCTATCTCAACGGTTTGACTTCCAATCTTGGGAAGTTTTATATCGGCCTGTCTCCCAAATTTGTATTTGGGGTATCATTTATGGACGCCCGGTATAAAAATAACTACCGCAAATCCGCTTCAGGTCGGCAATCTCACATTCATACCCTCCATTACGAATCCAGCGGGACATTTGCTCGTCTCGTCGACGACATGCACGGGGGAAGCTCCGCCCGAGAAGCGATCAGCCAACATCTCAGCCAGTCCTCCTTGCGACAGTCAAGTGGCTATGGACTGGGTTTGGATTTCGGACTGACCTACACCTATCCCCTCGGAGGTGATCTGGCGTTGAAACACGGAGATGATATTTACATGCAAAATGCAGAAAAAGTCCTGCGATTAAGTTTTTCCGCTACCGATATAGGGTATTTCCACCATACAGAAACGCCCCGGGTACTTCAATTCTCCCAGGACACGACCCGGGATCCTATTCCCGACCAGCTACCCTTGATTTTCCAGCATTTTACCGGTTCGCCGGGCCAGTACCACCACCTGATCGAGCAGGATAAAACTCAAGATCATCCCATTCAGGCTTCCAACAAACGTACGGAGTCTTTCAGACAGCTTCTGCCCGCTTCGTTACAAGGGGGAGCTGCTCTTGTATACGAACGTTTTACGTGGACGGCTGAAATCCGTACCAGCCTAGTTTCCAGTGCTTTTGGCAAACCAGGCTTGAGTATGCACTCGGGCATCGGATATTATCTCCTGCCCCGGTGGCCGCTCCGGACCGGCATCCAACTCCGAAAGAATCAACCCACTTTGATTGGTATTGGAACCGGTATCGAGGCCGAACATTGGTCCCTTAACGCCAGTATTCAATTCGCCGGTGAAACGAATCGTATCAATACCGACCTTTATGGTGCAGCCATAACTTCGCTCAGGCTCAAATGGTAAAGGAATAAAAAACATTATTCCCGGGTACGGCAAGAGCATCGATTATAACAATTATTTATTAAACGGGATTGAATGCCTCGTGAAGTTGTGTCATGATTTGGCAGAAAAATTGTTAATTTGCCATAATAAATACGAGAAGCATGACTAATTGGTAGTTAAGGCACTTTTGGCGCTTTATTTGCGTATATTCAGGGTAGAGATAAAAAAATATTTGGAAAAAAAGTTATTCTATGTTTGACAATTTTGAGAAGTTGAAGAATATGACCAATATGGACGGTTCAAAGTCGGACGAAAACTTCGAGGACTTTGAACAGGCCATCCCCTTGATGTCGGAAGATGAAGCCCAGGAGCTCAACAACGTAGAAGTACCTGAGGCACTTCCGATTCTACCTTTGAAGAACACGGTGCTCTACCCCGGCGTGGTCGTACCCATTACCGTGGGTCGAGACAAGTCTCTCCAGCTCGTTAAAGAAGCCTATGAAGGAGATAAAACGATCGGAGTTGTAACTCAGCGCGAGGAAGATGTTGAAAACCCGGACGAACAGGACCTATACCAGATCGGAACCCTCGCCAAGATCCTGAAGTTGATCAAGATGCCGGACGGAAGCCGGAGCATTGTTATTCAGGGACAAACGATTTTTCAAATCAAGAAATTTACTCAAAAGGAACCCTATTTCTGTGCAGAGGTGGAAGAGTATTCCCGCGACATGGATATCGACGGGGTGGAACTCGATGCGCATATACGCTCCATAAAAGAGACGGCAACCAAAATTGTCAATTTATCGCCCAACCTGCCCTCTGAAGCAGAGGTCGCTATCAACAACATTACCAGTCCCACTTTCCTGCTGAACTTCATCGCGTCCAATCTGAACGTCTCGGTGGCAGACAA
>CAYQXO010000095.1:0-11186 GCA_964421495.1 uncultured Balneolaceae bacterium
ACATTTGATTCGCTGGGAATAACACATTTGGAGATCAGCCGTCCGGTTGACTCCCGTATATTGGACCACCTTCATGCCAAATCTTTCAATATATTCTTGGCGATACCCAAACGTTTTGTACTTCCAGACCCCGGAATACCGACAGACAGCGTCTACCATGCTTCCACTGAAAAGCTTTTAACCCATTTTCATTCGTATCCTCACATCAAGGGGGTGGGATTATTTCAGTTCGGGTATTTGCAGTCAACTCATCTTTTCAGCCAATACAGCTCTTATGTCCTTACGATAAGGCGACAAGCAGACTATCCATTGTATTTTACCACGGCTCAGGTCCCGCCCTCTAACTTCGCTTCCCTGTTTGACCGGGTGTTTTTCCTGTATCATACCCAGGAATCCACCCGCTGGTCAGATTATAACGGTTATATCTTTGACGGATCACTTTTACAGAACCCCCTGAAAGAACTGGGCTATTTATTAGATAAAACAACCCCCTTTGCAGACAAACCTCTCTTTTTCACCAGCGAGTGGCTACTAACATCGGTTGACCGGTCTCCCGAACTGGCACGATATCTGCACTCGGCCTCATCCGATTCCCTCGCCATCTACCCTTATCAACAAGAGCACGGAGACTCCCCCGTATTCACGAACTGGCTGGTGCTTTTACTCCTGCTTACCTGGGGGTCGTTCGCACTTCATTACAGCATAAGTCCCATCTATCGCAAAAACCTGCTTCGGTATTTTTTCGCTCATGAATTTTTCATAAGGGATATTCTGGAGTGGCGTATTCGAATTCCCTATACGGCCTCTATTCTCTTTTTTCAACATATATTAATTAGTGGTCTGTGGATCTATGCCCTGGCGCGCCATTATTATACTTCCCTGGGAGTTGAAGCTCTTCGCCACCATTACCCAATCTTGGAAAATATGGCTGTCTGGCCCCTGTCATTTTTCCTGGTGGGACTTATATTCGCTCTTTTTATTCAAGGTCTCGCGGTTCTGTTCCTCTACTTATTTACCAAGCATGTAAACCATATAACTCAACCTCTTATACTCTATTCCTGGCCCCTCCAGGTCAATCTTTTGACTGCCACCATTCTTACCCCTGTTATCATATCCGGCGGAAACGGTCCCGTACTATATACACTGACGCTGCTATTCTTCATCGTCTGGATCGGCGGGCACCTATTGACAGCGTATGATATTGCGAATTTTATTCCCCGTGGAAGGTATTTATACTTGTCGGCCTCGATAGGTGCACCAGCCATATTAATCATATCCGGTATTTACTACATTTACCTTTATACAGCATTGCCGGATCTATTACAGATGATTGTAAACTTTATTTAAAATCTATGTCAACCCTCATTATGCCGGCTTTTCAGCCCACCTGTTTACGCAGACGAGCCACTGGAATATTTTGCTGTTCTCGATATTTGCTGACCGTTCTGCGAGCCACCTGAAATCCGCGGTTTTTGAGTTCATCGGTCAAGGCCTGATCACTGAGGGGATTATTTTTATCTTCGCTATTTATAATATCCTTCAACATATTTTTTACTTCCCGACTGGAAACCTCTTTTCCATCCTGCATTTTTATTCCCTCGCTAAAGAAATATTTAAGTTCAAATACACCGAAATGGGTCTGTACGTATTTGCCGTTCACCACGCGTGAAATAGTCGAAATATCGAGTCCCACTCTTTCAGCTACATCTTTAAGGATCATGGGACGTAGTCCCTCCCCGTATTTGAAAAATTGATCTTGCAGGGCCACGATCGTTTGCATAGTGTTCATCATCGTATTCTGGCGCTGGCGGATCGATTCGATAAACCACTGGGCCGACTCCAGTTTCTCTTTAATAAAATGCTTGGTCTGCTTGTCCTGGCTGTTTTTACCTTTCTTGTTTTTCAGGTTATCCCACATTTCCTTGTAGCGTGGAGAGATACGAAGAGACGGGGCATTGCGATTGTTCAATCGTATTATGAAATCGCCAGCTTCTTCCTCTGAATCATTCTCTTCTCCCTCATAGGGTTGATAATACACCTCAAAATCCGGCTCTATATAATTGCGCGTATCCTCTTCCACATCAGCGACGGCACCGGGTTTGGGATCAAGTCCCTGGATAGTTCGATACGCCACCTTCAAGTTTTCCTCATCCGTATTGAGCTTCTTCTTAATCTTGCTGAAATGCTTCTTCTCAAAATGCTTCCACTGGTCCCGAATTATCCGAATGGCAAGATCGCGGCCATCCGTATTTTCCGGCAGATCTTTCAACTGAATCAGCAAGCACTCCTGTAGGTCCCGGGAGGCAATACCCGGGGGATCCAATTGCTGTATCTGTTGCAATACCCTTTCAACATCCTCTTTTGATACTTCCTTATCGTGTTTAAAAGCCAGATTGTCAATAATTGCATCCAACTCCCGGCGAAAATAACCATCGTTATCAATCGAACCGATGATCTGATCTGCGATTAATTTTTCACTCTCATTCAGATCCAGCAGCGCTACCTGCTGTTCAAGATCTTCCAGCAGCGATTCGTGATAGGGATTCGGCAAATCGCGCCACGACTTACGATCTTCGTTATAGCTGGTCCAATTAGACTCACCGTCATATTCCGTATTATTCATGTACTCATCCCAGTCAATCTCATGGTCGTCCACTTCGTCGAGCGGCTCCACATCCCTGTCATGCTCTTCAACATTCTCCTCCCACTCCCCTTCAATCTGTTCATTATCAGTTTCTTCGAGGACCGGATTACTTTCCAATTCCTCCTGAATCCTTTGATCCAGGGCAAAAGATGGTATTTGCAGTAATTTAATATACTGTATCTGTTGCGGCGATAACCGCTGCTGCTGCGTCTGGTTTTGTTTTAAATACTGACCGGATTTCATCATGGTTCCGTACCTCCATCACTTTCACCCGTCTTGAACAAACCTCTATGATTTAGATTCTATAATACCGGGTGGAAATATTTTTCTGTAATATAATTTAAACAACATTCTGCCCTTTCACTAACATAACTCAAACACCTTGCCGGGACGCTGGCAAATGCAATTTATCATTTCAAGTCGCAACAACTCTGCCATCAACTCCCCGGCAGAAAGCTTCATTTGGGCAGACAGCGTATCAATATGGACCGGTCCACCTTCTAACAACGTACAAATCCGGTGTGCTGTTCTATTTAAATTCAAATCTTTCCAGTCCCTGCTTTTTGCATCATGCCGTGGACTTGTCCCCTCTCCGGATGAAATCGGTAAAAAATGAGTCAACTCCACCCGGATATCGTCCATCGACTGTACCAGTTTTCCATGTCCTCTCTTGATCAAGGTGTTGCATCCCACCCCTCTCTCATTACATAAACTATGAGGCACGACAAAAACTTCCCGGTTTTGGTCAAGCGCCGAGCTCGCGGTTATCATACTCCCTCCCTCCAACCCCGATTCAACAACCAGCGCCCCCATTGTCATCCCGCTGACGATACGATTTCTAACCGGAAAATTACCGGCTTCCGGCCTGGTTCCCGGCGGGAATTCACTTATAATGGCACCGCCGGTATGTATAATGGAACGCGCCAATCCTCGATTTACAGCCGGATAAATAACATCGATGCCGGAACCGAGAACGGCTACCGTCTTACCTTTCTCTTTAACTGCAGTGGCATGGGCTTCCGTATCAATTCCGTGAGCCAAACCGCTAATTACAGTCAACCCGGCTCCTGCCATTTCGGCGGCAAACATTCTAGCTTGCTTCTTTCCATAAGGGGTCGGCCGCCTGGTGCCGACCACTGCCAGTCCCAAGGTTTTTAAAACCTCTGCACTACCCAGTAACCAAAGCAAGACGGGTGGGTCATAAATTTTACTGAGCAGCGGGGGATAATTCGCATCCGTAAGAGTTAAAAGACGGGCCCCGATTTGCTGAGTCCGCTCGAGTATCTTATCAACTTCCCGCCATCGATTAAACGTAACGATGGCATCGGCCGTCACGGTTCCGACGCCATCCACTTCCTGCAGCTCCTCTCTCGACAACCGAAATACGTCCTGGGGATGCTTTACACGTTCCAATAAATTGTAAATGCGGCGTGCCCCGAGAAGTTTGATCAGGGTCAGCGCCACACATTCCCTAATGGGATCTCTCTTTTTCAATGGATTGTAGTGCTTTCCAGATTTCCTCTTTAAGTTCATCCATATTATAACCCGTGGCCGCAGAAATCTGGACGACAGGCACTTCTATCTCGTAATCCTGGTCTAACTCATAGCCCTCAATCAGATCCATTTTAGTGATGGCCAACAGACGAGGCTTATCCAATAAATCGCGGCGATATTGTTTTAATTCGTTCAGCAGGGCATCATACTCATATTGAATATCGGACTGACAGCTTATGGTAAACAGCAGCAGATTATTTCGCTCAATGTGTCTGAGAAACTGAATACCCAGTCCTTTGCCCTCGTGGGCTTCCTCTATAATACCCGGGATATCCGCCATGACAAAACTCCGGAAGTCCTCAAACTGCACCACTCCCAGGTTGGGTTGAAGGGTCGTAAACGGATAATGCGCAATTTTAGGTTCGGCCCCCGACAAAGCCGACAGCAAAGTGCTTTTGCCTGCATTGGGAAATCCAACCAGGCCGACATCGGATATTAATTTCAATTCGAGTTCCACTTCAACGTGCTCTCCCTTACCCCCCGATTCAGCTTTACGGGGGGCTTGATTGGTGGAGGTTTTAAATCCCGCGTTCCCTTTGCCCCCCTTACCTCCCCGGGCTAACAGAAGCTCCTGTTCGTGCTCCGTAATCTCCCCGATACGCCTGCGCGTCTCATCCTCAAAAATTACCGTACCCAGGGGTACCTCAAGCCTTTCCGTCTCTCCGCTTTTTCCCCTTTTATTATTTCCTCCTCCATTTTTGCCGTGTTCAGCTTTCACAAATTTCCGATATCTGAGATCAAGCAGCGTATTCAACTGTTCATTTCCCACGACAACCACATCACCTCCATCCCCGCCGTCCCCCCCGTCAGGTCCGCCGCGTGGGACAAATTTTTCCCGCCTGAAATGCACGGCACCATCTCCCCCGTCACCAGCGGTTACATAAATTTTGGCATAATCAGCAAATTGCATTTAAAACCTCTACTATCCTTTTGAAATTATTGAGCTCTTTGAAAAGCCGGCGGCGGGTGTTCCTCAGCCAAAAATATCCAGCCGTTTCCAGCTTTACTGTGATTGTGCCTTATGTCCTATATGATCAGCATTTTCAAGCCATTGCCTTTAGCTGCATAATTTAAGTGCTTCTGAACATCCGCCGCCGGCTTTTCAAAGAGCTCTAATTTTAAATTTGAGAAGCAGTACCATCGTTCTCATACTTTAAGACTGTCCTCCCCCTCTCACCTTACAACTTTTCTTGGATAAAATTCTCAGTCCTTCCGAAACGATGCTTCCAGGAGGCTATCGAACTTTTCGCTATGATCTATAAAAATTCCAACAGACTCCCACCCGAATTTCATTCAGCAGATTCACTGCCGGAGCATTTATGGTCTTGCTTTATGTTGGAGAATCCGGAGGACTTTAGCCAGTCTCTTTTTCATGTTTGTTCTTTTAACGATAAAATCAAGAAAACCATGATCCACCAGATATTCGGCCGTCTGGAAATCATCCGGCAGATCTCTGCCAATGGTTTGCTTAATGACCCGGGGACCCGCGAAACCGATAAGAGCTCCCGGTTCGGCAATATTCAGATCTCCAAGCATCGCGTAACTCGCCGACACGCCGCCGGTAGTAGGGTTCGTCATGATAGAAATATAGGGAACTCCCTCTTCTTCAAGCTGAGCCAACTTGGAAGCCGTCTTGGCCATCTGCATCAGGCTCAATATGCTTTCCATCATTCGCGCTCCGCCCGACTGCGATATAATCAACAGGGGGAATCTATTTTCACGGGCATGATCTATAGCACGGGCAATTTTCTCTCCCACTGCGGACCCCATGCTTCCCCCGATAAAGTTAAAATCCATGGCGGCGATAACCACTTCATCTCCTTCAAGCTTGCCTACCGCCGTTCTTACCGCATCACTATAGCCGGTTTTCTCCTGATATTCCTCCAGCCGATCGGTATACTTTTTCCTATCCTCAAATCCCAGCGGATCCGTGGGTCGGATCTCGGTTCCGATTTCCTCATATTTGCCATCATCAAATAAAAACGAGAAATACTCCTCACTGCCAATTCGAAAATGGTATCCGCTATCCGGATCCACCCACAAGCTATCCTCCAGCTCTCTGCGATGAACCGTTTCGCCGGTGGTCGGGACCTTAACCCATACGCCTTCCGGCATCTCTTTGGGTTTATCCGTCTGGATGTTACTATCCTTGCGCTTGAACCAAGCCATAAATATATCTCTTTAATTAAATTGTATCTGGTCATCACCAACCGTAGGAAAACCGCTTGAATAATTGAATCATGACGAAACGGACCGAATATAACCCGCTTGCCTTTAAAGCTGGAATCGAACAAAACTCATTTCCTCAGTATACAGATAAAACGGATGTGATGAGCTTTTTGAAAGTTAAAATAAGGATTATGCTCAGAAGCTAAAAAACCCTTTTCCCAACAAAGCCGACAAACTTCTAAGTTCCCGCTTTTTTCTTCGTCATATATCGAGGATCAAAATCTGCTACGTCAACCTGTTTAATTAACTGGTAAACTTTATCCTGCTGTTCCCTTTGTATGGGCTGACGCATTGCCGGCACCTCATACATTCCAATTAGATTTCGCGCGCTGATACTTCCGATCCCAAACGTATCAGCCACTTCCACCGTCGGTTCCCCTAACCGGTCCCAACCCGTACCTACTAGTGTATGACCGGATTTTACGAGTTCCTTAACCTCCTCCAGTGTTCTTAATCCGGCAGAAGTAAGCGGATACAACAGATTATTTCTTCTTTCAAAGAATTGATGGTAGAGATGATTTCGACGAGCGTCTATGGCAGCGTGGATTTTTTGGGAAGACCGACCGGAACCATTGACTCCCCAACTCATAGCCGCAAGTGTGTTGATCGCATATAGCAGTGTTTCTCGCCCAAAAAGCAATCCCTTTACACCGCTGGCACCGATCCGTAATCCCGTATAGGAACCAGGACCTTCACTAACCAATACAGCATGCAGGTCGTTTATTTCGAAATTCCAATCCTCTCGCAAATCACTTATATGGGTGAAGAGCCATTCGGAATGCTCACCGTATTTTTCGGTACGACGTTCATCAATCGTATCATCATTTTTTTGCAAGGCTACCGAGCAAACTTGCGTCGCCGTTTCTATTGCTAATATCAAACCAGGGGAGATAGTCGGTTATCCGTTAAAAGTTCCTGTATAATTAACACGTTGGCCAGCATGATCGTATCAAAGATTAAAAAGCAACTAATCGGAAACAATAAAAGATTCCTTATCGGCTTTGGAAAATACCGTTCATTCGTCCTCTTGCGCCGCAGAAGGATTTGTGTATTTCCGCCTTCACTCACGCTATAATATAGGATACTATCGACGGATAAACCACTCTTGTTGACTTAACTCCACCCACCGTTGATACAGCGAACGAAATTGTGGATAAACTTCCGGTGGATACATCTTGTCAGACATCTCAATATTGAACTGATAGGAAAGCGATTCTTGCTCTACCTGGTATTGTTCCGAGAGGACTCCCCCGGGTATTATTTGTTGACGATTGCTTTTAGTCGAAGAAAAGCTGCTGCTTCCAGGCAATCGGATACGATAGTCAAATGTTAAATATTCCGGGGCATCCAGGAAAACCGGAACTTGACGCATCTCGCTTTTAAACGGATTTTCCGTTAAAAATCCCAGGATCATCGGATTGTATCTTAACCCTGATTTGAAGTCCTGGGCATATTCATTCAAAGTAAATGCTATATCAAGATTCAGAGATTTGTGATCCCGGTTCGGACTTTGCAAGTGAACGGAGTCGATTGTCAGGTCATTATATCCCGGGAAAAAGGTTTCTTCCACCGTAACCTCCGGGGAAGTCCCGTTCTTTATCTTTTCACGCACCACGCGGGCCGAATAGCCATCCGCCACCCCATTCATCACAGCTATGAGATCTCCCTGCGGTGTTAATTTGCCGCGCACGGAAAATTGCATCTCATTTCGACTGGGGGGAACCGTAACATCCACCCATTCCATTGATTGATCACGCAATAACATCCCCTCGCCATAATTCATATTTTTGGGGATTAACCCGGGATAGCTTGAGCTGTAGCTGGCATCCATGATATAGGTACTATCCCGGATGCTAGTCAATACCAACATAGCATTGAACTGCAGGGGCGAAGGGAAATCCTTGTTAATCATTCCCTTATCGCTGGTCGATATTAACAGCGGCCAACTTTTTTCTATGCCCGCCTCCCGTAATAAACGAAGCAATGTCTGGTTGATAGCCGCCTGGTTAGCCGGCGTTCCCTGTAACACACTATCCGGCGACCTTTCTGCCGATAGTGCCGTATTCCCGTTGTAGCGCATCCTTTTGTTAACCAGCCGGAAAAGGCTGTCTTGCACCTTTTTATTACCGTTCACTACCCTTTTCACTTTTCGTGCCAACGTATCAATCCGGGTATTCCTGTCAATCACCTCCAGCGGATTGCTGTTACGGCGTATTTTGGCAGCGACCAGCTCCCAACTGTTATCCAGGGGCTGACGGGGTATGCCAAATTCCGACATTTGAAACTTGATTCGACTTCTGTATTGATTGACGGATGGCAAATAAGGCTTATCCTTGACCGCCGGCAAGTGATGAGCGCTCCATGTTTCAATCAGCAGAGGTTCAGGCCGCGGAACCGTGAAAATCCTGGGAACATCGCTTGTATCCACCCGTCGACGTTGATACTGAAGCGAGGTATCAGATTGCACCGGTACCGCCTTGTACCGGAGGTATCGGGGATTATGCACCGTAATACGGGCATGGTCTGTCGGAACCCGATGGGCAAAGTAAAAATCAGGAAGTTCCTCAATATATTTTCTGTGAACCGTGTATCCATATTCAACAACGCTACCCTCCTGCACCGCCGGCATGGTGAACTCCTTTACATTATACCGTGTATTCAGGTTTATAGTCCGGATTGCCGAACTATTGAGACTTCTCTTCTCTCCATCGGGTTGATAGGTCGTTCCCTGAATCTGGCTCACCGACTCCATATCATCGCGATAATAATACGGAATCTCCACTATGGAGGCCTCTTCGGTCGATTCTGTCAAAACCTTAATTCGCACCCGATATTCAATTCGTGCCACAATCGACTCACCGGTTCTTTCGAAAGTAACATTGGCGTGCTTGAAAGCATAAAAATAGTCCGCCTCCGGGGCGGGCGGATAGCTATCCATCTGAAGAAGGGAATCGATCGAGGGCGCCTTCGTATCCTGTGGAGAAACCCGGGGAGACAGCCCCATCCCCACCTGTACGGTGCCTAATATTAACAAAGTCAACATTCCAAAAACCCAACCGGTTATGGCTCCTTTTAACAAAACGAACCAATAGTCCGGGGCTCTATTTTGTCTGTACCTTCGATTTGAAGCCATCATATAATATCCGTGGTTCGAACTCAGCCAGCCTACTGGCGTTTCAATATCGTCGAAAAGGCAAATTCTGACGCATTCTTTTGCAAGATTTTTGCAAGATGGAAATGAAGAAATCGGACGGCCGCCTTACCGGTCGGTTTTTACGAATTGCTTATTATTATAAATTGCAATCGGTTTGCCGTTGAAGGTGCGGTTGAGATATGGAGAGTTCCTGGATTTCGAACTTACTTCACTCGCCTTGTAAGTCCACTGACTTCCCGTGGCGAAAATCGTAAGATTTGCAGTTTCTCCCTCTTTGATCTCGGGCTTCTGAAGATTGAGTATATTCCGTGGAGCTGACGTTATTTTGTAAACCAGTTCCTTCAAATCCAGATGTCCGGGTTCCAATAACCGCTCTACCGCGATCCCCCAACACGTTTCCAACCCGATAATCCCGTTGGGCGCATAGATAAATTCCACCTCTTTCTCTTCCACGGCGTGGGGGGCATGGTCAGTACAAATCGCATCTATAGTGCCGTCCGCCAATCCCTCAATCATAGCCTCCACATCGTCAGCCGTTCGCAGGGGTGGATGCATTTTACAATGGGTGTCGAAATTTCGCTTTTCGATCTCTTCGTCGGTCAAGTCGAAGTGATGGGGACACACCTCGGTCGTTACTTTTATCCCCCGCTTTTTAGCCTCCCTCACCAATTCGACGCCGCGACGTGTGCTAATGTGGGCCACGTGAATATGCGCACCCGTCATCTCGGCCAGGAGTAAATCGCGTGCAATCATCACCTCCTCCGCAACGGACGGAGTGCCCTCCAAGCCAAGTCGAGCTGAAACTCTGCCTTCGTGCATATAACCCGGACGGGAAAGGGCATAATCTTCCTCGTGATTAATAACGGGAACCTCCAGCATTGCGGCATAGTCCAGGGCAATCCGCATCAATTGCGCATCATATACCGGATCCCCGTCATCACTGAAAGCTACCGCTCCTCCCTCTTTCATATCTGCCATTTCGGCGAGCGACTTCCCTTCCCTTTCTTTAGAAACCGTACCGATGGGATAAACATCCACGGGGAGATCCGACGCACGATTTTTAACATACTCCACAACATCGCGCGTATGTAGCGGTGGATTCGTATTCGGCATGCAGGCAACGCCGGTAAATCCCCCGGAAGCGGCAGCCCTGCATCCCGTTTGAATCGTTTCCTTGTGTTCAAAACCGGGTTCGCGCAAGTGCACATGCATATCCACCCAACCGGGTGAAACGTAAGCTCCTTCAGCATCAAAAACCGCTACACCCTCTTTATTTTCCAGGTCGCTCCCCCGTTCAGCAATCACCCCATCGGCGATTCGAATATCCAGCCTTTCACTACCGTCCTCATGCTCGTCTACAGGTTGTACGTTTCGAAGTAATAAGTCGGGAATCTCAGACATAACCGGTTGTATTTTGACAGATGCCACTCTATACTGTTCGTTAGCACTTTACTTGACAAGTGTAAATTTAATCGATTTCAATATAATACCCATGCAGAAGAATCAGAAACATTTTACCTCCTCCATACCCACCGTTTCCGAACTAACGCGCGAAATCAAGGGAGTGCTGGAGCGAAATTTCCCGGAAGTGATGGTTGAAGGTGA
>CAYQXO010000096.1:0-11094 GCA_964421495.1 uncultured Balneolaceae bacterium
GACTGCAGGGCGATTTCTGTAAGGGCCGATCCCACATCATCATGCAGATCGCTAGCAATGCGAACCCGCATTTGCTCCATTTCCATCTGCTTCTTCATCCGATAATACCGGTATATAAACCAGATGATACTTGTAAAAAACAACAACAAGAGGGTGAGAAACCACCAGCTCCACCAAAAGGGAGCTTGAATGATAAAGGTGGTCGACGCCGTCTGTTCACTCCATTGGCCGTCCGCATTCCGGGCCCGAACTTCAAACGTATACGTCCCCGGAGAAAGGGCCGTATACCGAACCCTGTTTTCGCTCGTATAATACCACTGCTCGTCACCTCCTTTCAAGCGATAAGCATAATCTATCAACTCGGGGGCCTGGTAACTGATACCTATAAAATCGAAGCGGAGCGAATTTTCACTGCTTGTAAAGCGCAGCGGACGCTCTTCATTTACCGGCACTTTCTCCTCGGCTACTCTGAGGTCATCAATATGGACCTTCGGCGAAATCGGTTGACGCTGAATGCGGTCAGGTATCAATCGACTGGCGCCCGTCACGGTCCCAAACCACAGCGAACCATCGGCCGATTCCATGACGGCCCCCACATTCGTTTCGTCTGTAACCAATCCCTGGCTTTTGTTAATCAGCTTGACGGCTTTCATTCGATCGTCCTGCGTATCCGCTTTTTCATACGCGTCAGGATAGAATCGAACCACTCCTTTTTTCGTCCCGATCCAAAAAACACCCGACCGGTCCTGTTTAATGAAGTAGCAAATTGAACCCGGTAGAACCTGTTCGGCCGTGATAGATTCAAAAGACCCCTCTTCATAGTATGCAATACCCTCAAATGTGGCAAACCACAATCGTCCGTCACGCCCCTCTTCAATATCCAGTATGCCGTTGGCGGGCAAGCCGTCGGCGGTGGTATAATTCGTAAAGCTTCCCTCGTGGTATCGGCTGACGCCCCCGTAAGTCGCCAGCCACAAGGCACCGTTTGGCGTTTCAACGATATCCATCACCGTATTGTGGGGCAACCCGTCTTCCTGTTTGTACTGGGTAAATTGATTATTTTCCAGCCGGAGCAATCCCCCGCCGTAGGTTCCTATCCAAAAAATCTCCTCATCCGCCCGACTCTGGTGGATGGCGCGAACTTTACGGTGAGGCATTTTTCTTTCGTCGTAATTCGTAAACTCCCCCCCTTCATAGACACTGATCCCCCACCGGGTTCCAATCCAGATTCGGTTTTGACGATCGCTGGTCATCGTATACACCTTGTCGTCCACCAACCCGTCCTGTTTGTTGATATGAGCCATATTCTCCCCGTCATACCGAACCACTCCCCCGCCATAGCTGGAAATCCAAACTCGTCCCTGTTCATCTTCCGTAAACGAGGTAATGACGTCGTTTGGCAGTCCATCCTCCACCGTAAAATTTCGGAAATAGCGGCCGGTGAGACGGATTAATCCCCCTCCGTAAGATCCCAGCCACAAATTCCCTTCACGATCTATTTCCGTGGCATATAAAATTTCGTTGGGCAGTCCCTCCGAAACGGTAAAATTATCGAACTCACCCTGGTTAAAATAGCTGAGTCCTTCTTCCGTCCCCACCCACAGACCTCCGTCGGGGTCCAGCGTCACAGAGCGAATTCTGTTATTTACCAGTCCGTCGTCTTCCGTATAGTTGGTAAAGCTTCCCTTGCGGAAAACACTCAATCCGCCGCGCGTAGCGATGTAGAGCCGTTCCTGCTCATCTAAAACAATATCCCTGACCATCCGGTTCGGCAAGCCCTGACCGGTCGTATAACTTTCCATTTTCCCCTCCTGCCAACGGGTCAGCCCTTCCCGGGTTGCAATCCATACAGTACCGTCACGGGTCTGTTCCATCGCCCGGACCCGGTTTCCAATCAGTCCGTCGTCTTCCCCGAGGTGTTTTACATCCTTTTCCCCTTCCCTCCAGACAAAAATCCCCTTTCCCCCGGTAGCAAACCAGAATCGTCCCTCCTGATCGCGCAGTATATCGTTAATCTGCAAATTGTCAAGGACTGTCAAAGCATCCGGGGTTATCAGGGTATCCTCCCGCATTAAATTTATCCCGCGGTCCGTTCCCACCCAGAGGCGATTTTCCGCGTCCTCATACAAAGCAGTTACAGAATTGCCACGCAATCCATCTTCGACATGGTACTGCCGAAAAGAAAGCCCGTCAAAACGATTGAGCCCGTGATTGGTGGCTATCCACAAAAAATCGTTGTGATCCTGGTGAATATCGAAGACGACCGATTCACTCAATCCCTGTTCGATAGAGTACGAACGAAAAGGCAGGGTCTGGGCCGATACCTGGATCACAGCACCCATACACAGTAGCCCCAGAAATGTTATAAAACGAGATATGGGTGTAAACAAACAGATTTTAATTTTTATTGATGAATCGTTAGCCTTCAAATTGTTTGTTTAATCGGAAGTCGGAGGCCCGACGGCTGTCGGGAGGAAGGCTATTCCAGCAAGTTACGATGTGGTGTATATACACCACCTAATGACCGGTCGGAATAGCCTTCCAACATCCGGCCTCCGACTTCCGACTCTTTATGCTATACAAAAAGCCCCTTTAAAAAGGGGCTTCGTTCGCAATCAAAAAACTCAATAATTGTAACAATTTATCCCAAATAAGCGCGCAGAGCAGCGCTCCGATTGTGATGTCGCAGTTTGCGCAGGGCTTTTTCCTTAATCTGTCGGACTCGTTCTCGCGTCAGATCAAATCGCTCACCGATCTCTTCCAGGGTCAGGGAATGTTCTCTACCGATACCGAAATAAAGACGTATAACCTCGGCTTCCCGATTGGTGAGTTTAGACAGGGCCCGCTCGATTTCGACTTTCAGGGATTCCCCCATCAGGTCGTTATCCGGATCGGGAGTCTCCTCATTTTCAAGAACGTCGAGCAGTCGATTGTCCTCTCCCTGGGCAAAAGGAGCGTCGACCGACAAATGGCGGCCGGAGATCTTCAACGTATCGGCCACTTCCGAAACCGTCATATCCAGGCTCTCGGCCAATTCGGATGCGGAGGGGACTCGCTCGTATTCCTGTTCGAGTTTGGAAAGCTCTTTGCCGATCTTGTTCAAAGCCCCTACCCGGTTAAGCGGTAGGCGAACTATGCGACTTTGTTCGGCCAGGGCCTGAAGAATCGACTGGCGAATCCACCAGACGGCGTAGGAAATAAACTTGAAACCCCGCGTCTCGTCGAATCTTTTGGCCGCTTTTATAAGTCCGAGGTTTCCTTCATTGATTAGATCACCCAGTGAAAGTCCCTGGTTCTGGTACTGCTTGGCCACCGAAACCACGAAGCGAAGATTTGCCTTGGTCAATTTTTCGAGTGCTTCCTGGCTGCCTTTCTGGATCTGCTTTGCCAGTTTAACTTCTTCTTCGGGAGTGATCAGCTTTTCCTTTCCGATCTCCTGTAGATAACGATCCAGGGATTCCGACTCACGCGTTGAGATGCCGCTTGAAGTACTTTTAGCCACAGGTTAAGCCTAATTTTTGGTGAGAAGTTAACGTTTTAGTGCAACGAAAATACCAACTAGGTCATCAGATGTAAAGGAGACAGATGTACAAAAAAGGAAATGCTATACCGCTCCTTCGCATTTTCCAATCCATAGAACGTAAATGTCCATATTTTGTTGCCTGACGAATAAAATGAAATGCCCATTTCTGCAGATTCAATCCCCGTTTTGCCTTAACAACCGGACGAAACGCTCCATATCGGCGTCCTCGAGGGCATCAAGTTGACTGAAGGTAGCACTAACATCGAATTTCACATCATCATTCCCTTCATCCATTTCCAGGGGCGACTCCATTCGCTGCTTCAAGGTATTTTTATAATAATCCCTTGTTTCCTCCCGATGGTCGGGCAAGATCACTACATAGGTATAATCCTCGAGGAGTCCCACGAGGCCGGGCAGTCCCATATCCGAGGGACGTATACGCGCCAGAAACTTGCGCTCCACCTGTTTCAACTGCTCCAGGCGCAGACGTGTACGCACTTCCTGCAAGTTTTGAACTTTAACCGTTCCCACCGACAGAGACCGTTCGCCGGCAACTGCCTCCTCCGCCAAATGCTCCAGTAAAGTTCTCCAGGCCGACAATCGAAACAGCCCGGTTTCCGAATCCCGGAAGGGATTACTCGCATCCTGATCGCCCAGATGGATACTGATCTGTTGGGCCACCACCCGAACCAGGTTAATCAGCTTGTGTTTGACGGAATCCCTGAAAACAAGTGGATTCTCATCGTAAATCAATATAAGACATTGTATCTCGTGATTGATATATACGGGAACTGCCAAAGTAGCTCCATGGTGTTCAGGCTCCCGGGATGAAATGCGTTTTGGACTTCCGTTAAGATGCGAAATATAAAGCGGCTGACCTTCTGCAAGGCTATCGGCCGCGATCGAGCCTTTTTCAACTTCCAGTCCGGGTACAACAGGTTGCACGTCACGACCCGATTGTACGCTAATCAACGTTAACCAGGTCTCCCCCTCGCTCGCCAACAAGGCGACCCCGCCCTGCGACAAGTGCTGATTCAGCGTTTTAGCCAATTCAATCAGCATCGAGACCGGTTCTTTCCGCCCCGTCTCCTCGAGCAACTTCATAATTTCCTTCTCATAACGCTCCCACTGCTCTTCGCTCCGGTTGAGCTGGTTGATCTTCATATAGGTTCCCGTAAGATTATCCAGGCTTTCCATATACGACTCTATAACAGAGTTCCGGCGGGCCGCTTCCTGGTCGCTCTCGAACTCCAACATGGTCAGGGCTATCGTTTCGCCATTTTGAATCAGGGGGATCAGCGTCAGGTGACTCACGGGAACGTCGTTGTAATAATGGGTCAGCTCGGTCGGATCGATCTGGTGCTTTTCGCCCACCTCAAGGCGGTGCATGGAGGTAATATCCCTGTATTGATCCAGAAAATGCTGATCGAAAGAGACGCGATCCTGGAACATTACATTGGTATGTCGGGTGGAGCGCGATTCGAGTACGAACTGCTTGCGGCGCCGGTTTACCCAGTAAAAATAAGCGGTATTCGCCCCCGTAGCCTCGCGCAGCAGAATAATCTGGTGTTTGAGAACCAACTTGAAATCCTGCAACACTTTTTCATTGTGCTCATCTTTCATATTCAGTCCCCGATCTTGGAAGAATGATCATTATGCGCGGCCTCGTTCATTTCAGCGCTCCACTTTACCGGCCAACGCTTCTGCCTGCCCGATAAGTTGCTCGATCGCATGGAGTCCGTTATCCCAGAAATCAGGCTGTGTTATATCGAGCCCCATTTTACCGACGATATTTTCGGGCCAATCCGATCCGCCGGCCTTCAACATATCCAGGTAGTTATCCGCAAACCCGTTTTGACTCCGGGTATACGACTCGTACAGCGCCAGAACCAACAATTCACCGAACGCATACGCATAAACATATCCCGGCGTATGTAGAAAATGCGGGATATAGGACCACCAGATACGGTAATTATCGGTCAACTCCACCGCATCACCATACAGAGCCTGTTGGGTTCCATACCATAATTCAGAAAATTGTCCGGTAGTTAACTCGCCCTCTTCTCGACGCGTCGTATGAATGCGATCCTCAAAACGATTCATCGATATCTGGCGAAATACCGTGGCAATCGTGTCGTCGATTTTCCCGATCAGCAACGCCAGCCGTTCCCGGTCGTCATCCAGCCTGCGCATCAGATTTTGAAAGACCAGCATCTCGCCGAAAACGGAAGCCGTCTCGGCGGTCGTCAACGGCGTATCCGCCTCGAGCAGGCCCTGGTCGCGCGACAAGTATTGATGCACGCCGTGTCCCAATTCATGGGCGAGCGTTTGAACATCGCGCAAACGTCCGTCAAAATTCATAAATACATAGGGATGAACGGAGGGCACGGTGGAAGCCGAATAAGCTCCGCCCCGCTTTCCGTCTCGAATGGCCGCATCGATCCAGTTACGCTCAAAGAACAGACCGGCGACTTCGGCCATTTTCGGATGAAAATCCTCATATGAAGACAGGACGATATCCCTGGCCTCGTCCCACTTGATCGTTTTCTCGCTTTTCAGCAGCGGCGCATAGCGGTCATAATCATACAGCTTATCGTACCCCAGCAGATCCCGCTTCAAACGGTAATAACGCTGCACCAGGCTATATCGTTCGGTGACTGCCTTGACGAGGGTGTCCACCGTATCGTCGTCAATTTCATTCGACAAGTTCCGGGAAGAGATCCAGCGGTTATAATTGCGGAATCGGTCATTGGTATGTTTGTCGGCCAGCACCGTATTGAAGACAAAGGTCAGCGTGCGACTCTTTTCGCGGAAGGTATCGGTCAGGGCCTGCTGGGCACGTTGCCGGAGATCGCGGTCGGGTCGATGCAGTTTGCTCAGGGCCTCCTGCTGCGTGAGCTCCTCGCCGTCCAGCTTGTAGCGGGCCGCTCCCATCGTTTCGTCAAAATAGCGAATCCAGGCATTGCGACCGGTAACCGACTTGGCCGACATCACCTGTTCCTCCTTCTCACCCAGGATATGCTGTTTATATTGACGGGAGGTCTCCAGGTGATGGCGGTAGTTTTTGAGTTGTTCGTCTTCTATGATCTGCCGGGCGTCATCCTCCTCCATCTGAAGCCACTCGACATTGAAAAACACAAGTTTTTGATTAATCTCCGAGGAGAGCTCACTGGCCTCCTGCACCAATTTCCCGAAGGAAGCGTCCTCGGTGTTCGTCGTCCACTTCAAGTGCGAGAACGCCCCGATTCCGTGGAGCGTTTCCAGGATCTCCTCATACTTCTGCAGGGCCTCTTTAAAAGAGGAGGGTGATAACTCTGTGACAGAACCCTTATATTGTTCGGCAAACCGGTCGGCCTCTTGCCGAACCCATTCGCGATCTTCCGATAATTGCGGGTCATCCAGACCCGAATACAGATCGGACAGATCCCAGGTAATATTTTCAGCTCCGCTCGTTTCCTCGTTCGCACGTTCAGACATGTAAAAAGCAGTATTTAATTATGTTGAATTGTGGGAGTGGTTATTTGAAAAACGCGGGGAGGGTTCTGAAGCACTTGGGTTGTTCGGCATTAAGGCAAAAAATGAGTTAATCTCTGAAAGCTTTTATTTAAGACTCATACCTATTCACAGCAACAGTCAGCCGAATTTCCCTGGCTGAAGAACCCTCCCCGCGTTTTTCAAAGATCATCAAGTAATAAAACAAAGATTATAAATCATAATTTCACACGGCAAACACCGTTAAGATATCTGATTTTTTCGGATTTTTTGCAATAGATATTGATTTTGGCCTAATTTCTCTCATATGTTCCGTTTTTACGCTTTAATTTACGCAGTAACGCCGTTTCATTATAAATTGTAACAAGCTTAAACCACCATACTATTTTGAAGTCTCTGGAATCCGCTTTTGGACCCAATTCCGCCCTGGTTGAGGAACTATACAACCAATACAAGGTCGATCCCGATTCGGTACCCAATCACTGGCGTACATATTTTGATAAACTGGAAGGAAAGCCGGTCGACGAGGAAGCGGACCGCCGGGAGTCTCCTGCCTCAGATGCTGCTCTCGACAATGGCGCACCTGCGCAGACCACCTCGAAGAAACGGGAGAAGGCGCCGGCCGTAAAGGCGGACGATATGGATACGGCGGTTGAGATACCGGAAGATGCTGAACTCGAGAAGATCAAGGGCATTCCGAGCAAGATTGCGGAAAATATGGAAAACAGCCTGCGCGTGCCGACGGCCACCTCCGTAAGGGACATGCCGGTCAAAATGCTGATAGAGGACCGGGACATCATCAACCGGCACCTGCAGCACCGGGTCCAATCCAAAACCTCGTTCACCCATTATATAGCCTGGGCGATAATCAGGGCCCTGGAGGACTTTCCGAACCTCAATCACTTTTTTGCACGGAAAGACGGACAGTTTTATCGCGTCAAGCCGCCCCAAATAAATCTGGGAATCGCCATTGATATCGAAGACAAACACGGGGATCGGCAACTGGTTGTCCCCAATATCAAGCAGGTCGACCAGATGAGTTTTGTCGAGTTTGTACGGGCTTTCAACGACCTGATCAAACGCGCCCGCAACGGCAATCTGAATCTTTCCGATTACCAGGGAACGACAATCAGCATCACCAATCCCGGGATGCTCGGCACCGTGCAGTCGGTTCCCCGACTGATGGAAGGTCAGGGCGCCATCCTGGCCACCGGCGCCATCGATTATCCCGCCGAATACCAGTCGATGTCGCAGGAAGTCCTGAGTCAGCTCGGAATAAGCAAAGTCATGACGATGACCTGTACCTATGATCACCGGATCATACAGGGCGCTGATTCGGGCTCCTTCCTCAAACACGTCCAGGAACTGCTGAATGACGAGGAATTCTACCAGGAGATCTTCGACGAGCTGGACGTCTCCCACAAGCCCGTCCCCTACGGCGTTGATAAATACGCCGGACAACTGGACGGCCACGGCGCATCGCTGGAGCAGAACAAGAAGGCGATTGCCGTTATGCAGCTCATTAACATGTATCGTACCCGGGGGCACGTGCAGGCCGACCTGAATCCCCTGCAGACCGAAAATCGCCACAGTCCCGACCTCGATTTCGAGTATTACGGGCTGACGATGTGGGACCTGGATCGCGAGTTTTACTGCGGCGGACTCGGCGGCCACGAAAAAGCTCCCCTGCGAACCATCATCAAATTGTTGCGGGATACGTATTGCGGCTACATCGGCGCCGAATATATGCATCTGCTGGACCTCGAGGAGCGCAACTGGCTGCGAGAACGCATGGAATCGACTACCAACGATCCCGACCTGTCGCAGGACGAAAAACGCCGCATTTTGCATAAACTCAACCAGGCCGGCGCATTCGAGAAGTTTCTGCATAGAAAATATATTGGCCACAAGCGGTTTTCCCTGGAGGGCGCCGACACGCTCATCCCCATGCTCGATTTTCTGCTGGAAAAAGCGGGCGAGCACGACGTGGAGAAGATCTTCCTCGGCATGGCCCACCGCGGTCGGCTGAACGTACACGTCAACACCCTGAACAAGCCCTATCACAAGGTATTTGCAGAATTTGAAGGAAATATTGATCCCGACACCATCCAGGGTTCGGGGGACGTGAAATATCACGTCGGAGCGAAAGGCAAACATGAGGCGGAAAACGGAGAGGAGATCGAGGTTGAGCTGATGCCCAATCCCAGTCACCTCGAATCCGTCAACCCGGTGGTCGAAGGAGCAACCCGCGCCACGCAGGATACCCGATCGAGCAACGGCCAGGCGTTCGAGGAGAGCGAAAAAGAGGTTGTACCCCTGCTTCTGCACGGCGATGCGGCCTTCAGCGGTCAGGGCGTGGTTGCCGAAACACTGAATATGTCGCAGCTCAAGGGTTTCAAAACCGGTGGCACCATACACGTGATCATCAATAACCAGATCGGCTTTACCACCCTGCCCCACGAGGGACGATCCACGGAGTACGCCTCGGACCTGGCCAAAATGATCCTGGCTCCCATCTTTCACGTGAACGGCGACGAGCCGGAATCCGCCATTCATGCTATACGTATGGCGATGGACTACCGGCAGAAGTTCGGCAAGGATGTGGTGATCGACCTGGTTTGCTACCGGCGTCACGGGCATAATGAGGGCGACGAACCCGGCTTTACCCAGCCCGGCATGTACAAGGAGATCGAAAACCATGAAAGCGTTCGCGATATCTACACCAAGGAGTTGGTTCGAAAAGGCGACCTGTCGGAAGAGGAAACCAACCAGATTGTAGAGGAGTTTGACGAACTGTTGCAAGACGCCTTCGAGGATGCCAAAAACGCCTCTCCCCTGGAGGTCACCGAGAACATGATGACCCGCACGGAAACTCCGCAGGAAGAGTGGCCCGAACCGCCCGATACCACCTATCCGCTGGAAGAGCTGAAGGAGATCGGCACCCAGATAAATACGGTTCCCAAGGATTTCGACGCCAACCCGAAGCTGCTGCGCAACCTGGCCAAGCGGGTCGAAATTGTGGAAAATAATGAGAAGAAAATTGACTGGGGACTTGCCGAGGCCCTGGCCTATGGGACCCTGCTCAAAAACGGTACACCCGTGCGCCTGACGGGTCAGGATGCCGAGCGAGGGACCTTTTCGCATCGCCATGCCGTCCTTCACGGGACCGACACCCAGCAGAAATTCATGCCGCTGAATAACCTCTCAGACGATCAGGCCTCCTTTCACGTTTACAACAGCCTGCTGAGTGAGTTTGCCGTGGTCGGATACGAATTTGGCTACAGTACGGCCAATCTCGAGGCGTTGGTCCAGTGGGAAGCCCAATTCGGAGACTTCGTCAACGGCGCCCAGATTCCCATCGACCAGTACATATCGGCCTGCGAAGCCAAGTGGGGACAAAAAACCAACCTGGTTATGACACTTCCCCACGCCTACGAGGGCCAGGGACCGGAGCATTCGTCCAGCCGCCTGGAACGTTTTCTGCAACTTTGCGCGGAGGACAATATGCAAGTCATGAATCTGACGACCCCCGCCCAGTATTTTCACGCTCTGCGCAAACAGGTGAAGCAGGATTACAAGAAACCGTTGATCATCATGTCACCGAAGAGTCTGCTTCGTCACCCGATGGCCGTCTCGAGTACCGAGGAACTGGCGGAAGGCACTTTCCATCCGCTGTTGCCCGAACAAACGCTGGACGACAACAGCTCTGTCGATCGCGTTGTTTTCTGTTCCGGCAAGTTATACTATGATCTTCTCAAGTACCGGCAGGATAATGAGATCGACCAAATAGCGCTGGTGCGCCTTGAACAGTTTTATCCCTTCCCCGACCGCGACGTGCGGGAGACCCTCCAGAAATATGCCGATGTCGAGGACATTATATGGTGCCAGGAAGAACCGAGTAACCAGGGCGCCTGGCAGTTTATCTACATGCGTATGTCCAACCTGCTGGAAGAGGGACAGAAACTACGGTATGTCGGCCGACAAGCAGCCGCCGCACCGGCCACCGGACAGAAAAAGATCCACGAAGCGGAACAGCAGAAACTCATAGAAGAAGCGATGGGCCTGGAGCGTTAACCCAC
>CAYQXO010000097.1:0-10961 GCA_964421495.1 uncultured Balneolaceae bacterium
AAACAGTGGTATCAATGCAATAGTAAAAGCTGAACACGTTATTACTATAAGAGAAGATAACGATGGTACCGAAGTAAACAGCAATAAATTGGATGGTCGGCAGCCGGTTCTTAGTGGACGGTGACAGGGCGACATCCTGAATAGATCCAAGATTATCAGCAACCATGTTTGATACAGCCCATCTATCGGAAATGACGCTGGATGATCTGCGGAATTTGGCGCAAACCGGGGAGGGGATGTACCTCGAGTTTAAGCGAACTATTCCTTCCGCCGAGAAAATAGCGCGTGAAATTGCCGCTTTTGCCAATAGTAAGGGTGGCCGGATATTGGTGGGAGTGGATGATGATAAGAGCCTGGTCGGTATTGAAGCGTACCAGGAAGATGAGTACCTGCTTAGCAAAGCAGCCCGCGAGAACTGTATCCCCGAGGTCAATATAACGATGGAGCTGGTCCACCTGGGCGAACGTGATATCCTGATTGTCAGCATTCCGGGTGACGGGAATAGACCGGTGTACGTGCAGGCTGAGGGAGAAGAGACAGTGTATATTCGGGACCGCGACAAAAGCGTGGTTGCCAGCAATGAACGTGTTATGCTTCTGACGAAAGAATCATCCTCCAATGGAGTCAGGTTTGAATACGGTCCCCGGGAGCGAAAGCTGTTCCGATACTTGAATGAATATGAAAAAATCACCGCCGTGAAATATTCGGATCTTATTGATGCGAGTGATGAGCAGGCGGCCGAAATTCTTATAAACCTGGTCAGTGCCGGCATTTTGAAATTGATTACACAGGACCAGAAAGAGTATTTTTGTTTTACCCGGCAAAGCCGGTAAGTAAATTCCGTTTGTAGAGGCGGATGCTGCCTGCTATCTTAAAATAATAGAAGCACCTGTGACGTTATGCAGTTTCATTGAACTAAAAGAAGTATAACGAACTACCAGGAGGTTGTTGGATTTTCCGGGTCGCAGCGTGAATCCCGACAACTGTCAGGATAAGAAGGTTTTGGCCGATTTTGACGTAGTATAGCGAAGTTATCCAAAAAATCGGTGTAAAACGCCAAAATCGATTTTTCTGCAGTAGATTTATGTAATTCCGACCGCCTCCTGGGTTGATCTAATAAACGGTAGTTATGGCTGAGGACGAACAACTGGACGATGTAATTTCTGAACTGGTTGATGACGATGCGGATGAGGGGGCGGAAGGTGCTCCAACGTCTGCTGTCAAGGCTCCCCCGGAAGAAACCGATGATTCCGATACGGAAGAGGTACAGCCGATTCGTCTGACCGAGCGGGCGGCGAGCCAGGTGAAGAAAATTAAATCGGAGGAAGGACTGGGGGATGATATATATCTCCGCGTGGCGGTCGAAGGTGGAGGATGTTCCGGCCTGAGCTATAAACTGGGTTTTGATGAGCAGGGAGAGGACGACCAGGTGGTAGAAAGCCATGGCGTGCAAATCGTCGTTGATTTCCGACATAAACTCTACCTGGACGGAATAGTCGTTGATTATCCGGATGGACTGGACGCGCGCGGTTTTACGTTTGACAATCCCAATGCCTCCGAAACCTGCGGCTGCGGCTCCT
This sequence comes from uncultured Balneolaceae bacterium, assembly GCA_964421495.1. Lineage (GTDB taxonomy): Bacteria > Bacteroidota > Rhodothermia > Balneolales > Balneolaceae > CAJXOW01. The sequence goes on from CAYQXO010000097.1 coordinate 1,581, forward strand.
CTTTTGCAACCTGAAAGCCGGTGACTTTTTAGTTGCGCAGTATTTCATAATTCCTATTTGCTTTCCGCATGAATATGCCTTTCCTGCCATTTGGGGATTCCTGGATCGAATTTTTTTGCGCCAACCATTTTCTTGTACCTTTCAGCTTGAATAATTGACAATCAAAATGGATGGGAAAACTATGAATATAGCGTTAATCGGGCATGGACAAATGGGCCAACGCATTGAAGCGTTGAGTGAAGAAGCGGATGCCGACGTGGAATTGATATTGGATGAGCACAATAACGAGGATGGAGAGGGCATTACCGAGGAAGCCATGGAATCCATTGATGTGGCCATCGATTTTTCCCATCCCGACGCTTTTATTATCAATTTTGACAAGGTGTTGATGACGGGAACCCCGCTGGTCATTGGAACCACGGGCTGGCTGAATCGGATCCAGCAAAAGGATTCGAAATGTAAAGAGGCCGACACGCCCGTCATTTACGGGTCCAATTTTTCCCTGGGCGTACAACTGTTTGCCAAACTCATCCGGAGAGCGGGTGAGTTGTTTGGAAGCAGTGAACTGTTTGACGAGGCGCTGAATGAAGTCCACCATACCCGCAAAGCGGATGCCCCCAGTGGAACGGCTTATACGCTGGCCCAGCAGTTTTTGGAAGGAGCCGGACAGGAACGCGATATCGAGTATGGGGTGCCTGAAGAGGGACGTGTGGATTCGGACCACTTTTATGTTACCTCCCAGCGTCTGGGAAGCGTATTCGGGGAGCATCAGTTGCGGCTCAACTCGGCTTTCGACGATATTGAAATCACCCACCGGGCCCGGTCACGCGACGCTTTTGCCTCGGGCGCATTGCAGGCGGCTCGCTGGGTCGTCACGCAAAAACCGGGTTTCTATCGCATCGAGGACGTGGTAGCGGACGTGGCTCAATCCTGAGCATCCGGGTCAAAGTCCTCTTCCGAGTAGGAACGGCCCATGCGACGCGTAATGAGGCGGACGCCGCGGTCGAGGGTGAGGTAGTGCCACATCCACTCGGCCATCACCCTGAAGCGGTTGCGGAAGCCGATGAGGTAGAGAATGTGCACAAAACACCAGATCAGCCAGGCGAAAAAGCCCTTGAATTTGAGTCCCTTGATATCGGCCACCGCCTTGGCCCGCCCAATCGTAGCCATGGTACCCTTGTCGATATAGGTGAAGCGTTTTCGTTGTTCTTTAGGCAATTGCTTTTTCAGAATGCGTCCCACATACCGCCCTTGTTGCAGGGCTACGGGTGCGAGGGCGGGATAGGGTTCGCCTTCCGGGTCCTTCTGGTGGGCGGCATCACCGATCACGAATATATGGGGATATCCCGGCAAGCTGCAATCCTCTTCCACGTAAACACGACCCGCCTTGTCGGTCGGCATATCGAGCGTCTGTATTAACGGAGAAGCCGAAACGCCGGCCGCCCAGATCGTATTGGGAGTTTCTATAAATCGGTCGCCTATTTCGACCCCGTCCTCGCGCACGTCGGTAACCGGCGAGTCGAGCAGCACATTGACGCCCAGGTCTTCGAGGTCCTCGCGGGCCTTTTCAGACAGGGAGGGGGGATAGGGATTCAGGATCCGCGGCATGGCCTCCACCAGGTAAATTTGGGTGTCATCGGCCGTAAAGTTCCGATAATCCCGGATCAGTTGTTTTTTCGCAATTTCGGCGATGGCCCCGGCCATCTCGACCCCGCTGGGGCCCCCGCCGATAATCACGTAATTCAGATACTTTTGACGCTCGTCGGGATCCCCGGTTTCCTCCGCCTTTTCGAGGGACACCAGAATGCGCTCCCGGATATGAAGGGCGTCGGCCAGTGTTTTGAGTCCGGGGGCGTTCCGGCTCCATTTTTTATTCCCGAAATAACTGTAGCGGGCGCCGGGTGCCAGCACCAGCTCGTCAAAATCGATTTCGCGGTCGTCCTGCAGCAGCAGTTTTTGTTTTTCTTTGTGAACCTCCACGACCGTACCCATAAGCACGTTGAAGTTTTTACGTTTTCGAAAGATGGAGCGAATCGGCGAGGCGATGTCGCCCGGGTTGAGCGCGGCCGTGGCCACCTGGTACAGGAGAGGTTGAAAAAGGTGATGATTGGTTTTGTCAATGATGGTGACGTCCACGGACTTCGTGCGCAGGGCCCGCGCTGCGGCGAGACCTCCGAAGCCGCCTCCGACTATTACAATGTGACGTCGTTTCGATGTTGGGGTGGGTGACACGAGATATTCAGTTGAGTTTGGCTTTGGCGTTATCGATAATCGTATCGATTTCCTCGGGAGTTATATTGTACCGTTCGTTACAGTAATGGCACACCAGTTCCTGTCCCTCGTTTCGCATCTCTTTGAGTTCGTCGTAACTGACCATGGCAAGCGCATCCTTGAATCGCTTGCGAGTGCAGCGGCAGAAGAAGTCGACCGGCTGCCGATCCAGTTCACGGGTGGAAAGCGGACTCACCGCCATGTGCATGATGTCGTCGATATAATAGTCGTTGCGCAAGAGCAGGTTTATCGAGTTGAGTTCCTCGAGGTTCTTCTGCAGTTCATCAATTTTGCCGTCGGGTGCATCGGGAAGGCGTTGAATAAGAACGCCGCCGGCTTCTCCGACCCGACCGCTGTCGTCAATGCCGACGTCAAGCATGATAGCCGAGGGAACCTGTTCCGATTGCACCATAAAGTGAGCCAGGTCGGCCGTCACGTCCCCTTTGACCAGCTTGACGGTGCTGGTACGGGGATTCGATTCGTTGTACAGGGTTTTCGAAAACGTCATAATCCCGATACCGAGTCCGTTGCCGATCGACTGATCCTCTTTGGAATAGTCCAGTTCGGCGCCGGGATGCCGGGCGTATCCCCGGATCTCGCCGACCCGGTTGGCTTCGGCGACCAGCATACCGACGGGGCCGTTACCCTCCAGGCGGAGCTGGATGCGCTCCTCGCCCTTGAGTTCGGAGGCCATCAGCATGGCACCGGTTAAGGCCCGACCCAGAAGTACGGTATTCAATAAAGAGAGATGATGTTTCCTGCGGGCCGTTTTTATGACATCGGTCGTCTTCACCACCGATACCTTGAAGTGTCCGTCCTGTGTGATGCCCTTGATCAGGCGGTCTTTGTTTTTAAAATCTTGTTTGTCCATCATAGGGGGTTATTGGTACTGTCTGCAAGTCCACGTTCGAAATACTTTCGATGCTCAAGACAAGCAGGAACAAATAGCGGTTGTTGTGTGATACTTTAATTCCATAATGCACTGTGATATTAAAGTCCGCCGGGGTATGCAGTATTTTTAAGCGGGAATTGCACCCTGAGGGTGCCAGGTGCAATTTCGCTGACCCGAAATATCGACCCTGACTGCAGCCCGTAAGCTTCCAAATTAATACAATGGAGAAACAACGGCTTTATTGCCTTCAGAGTTATTAAGAAAAACGAATGGAAGGTATTAAGGAGGATCTGTTCCTTGTCCGTATTAAACGGGTGAAAAATAATGATTTTTACTGGGAGTCTGTCGGACTTTTTTTCGCTACGATCCGAAAAGTACGACAGGCTCCCAGAAATCTCGGATACCATTCCGGGTCAACTCTTCCGCCGCTTATTAACGACGGGTTTGATGCACCACCCGGGTCGGGCGACCGTGCCGGAGAACTAAAAATTTTTCGAACAGATTTCGTTAGAAGCCAGAAAATCAGTCCTTGTCGGCTGCTAATAAAAAGATAGCAAAGCCGTGAGAAAAAATTTTCAATCGAAGGCACGGTCGCCCGACCCGGATACGGCAACGCCCAACAGAATCCTAATACCGATCTTTCATATACATTTCGCCCAGGCGACCCGAGAAATTGCTGTTCGGTGCGTATATTTTGTGAATACGTCTGACCGAATCAATTCGCTGCTCGGCCAGTACATTGGAGGCCTGGAAGGTCAACGTATCATGTTCGTCCGCGTAATTCAGGATATTATAGATGGTATCGTAGATTCGAGAGGCTTGTTTATAGGCTCGATCTTCATGGTATCCCTCCAGCTCGCAAAATACGTTGATCAGGCCGCCGGCATTGATAACGTAGTCAGGGGCATACAGGATGTCGGCATCCCACAGCATTTGTCCGTGGCGATCCTCTTCATCCAGTACATTGTTGGCGGCACCGGCGATGATATCGCACTTCAGTTGTTTAATGGTTTCGTCGTTGATAATTCCTCCGAGGGCACAGGGACTGAAAATATCCACATCCAGTCCGTAGATATCCCCGGGATCTACAACGGTGGCCCCGGTGCGTTCCGCTACTTCATGAACTTTTTCTTCGTCGATATCGCTGATGTATAGATCGGCATTTTCTTTGCTGAGATAATCGGCGAGATGAGAGCTTACGTGTCCGGCCCCCTGGATCGCGATTTTACGATCGCCGAGCGAATCCGTACCGTAGGCTTTTTGGGAACAGGCTTTCATTCCCATGTATACGCCGTAAGCCGTAACCGGCGACGGATCACCGCCCCCGCCCAGGTAATGGGGAATGCCGGTTACGTATTTGGTTTCCATGTGCACCCATTCCATGTCCTGCACATCGATGCCGACATCCTCGGCCGTTATATATCGTCCGGCCAATCCGTCGACATACCGCCCAAATGCGCGAAATAAGGCTTCGCTTTTTTCGGTTTTGGGATCGCCGATAATTACCGCTTTGCCGCCGCCCAGGTTAAGCCCGGAAATGGCGGCTTTGTAGGTCATGCCCCGGGAAAGGCGCAGTACGTCCCGGATAGCTTCATCTTCGTTATTGTAGTTCCACATTCGAACTCCGCCGAGAGCGGGTCCCAGCGTCGTGTCGTGAATAGCAATAATGGCCTTGAGTCCGATCTGTGGTTCGGAGCACATGACAATCTGTTCGTGTTCCCGGCTTTGAAGTCGTTCAAATAGCGGGAAAGCTGACTTGGTCTCCTCTTCTACCCCGGCTAGTGTGTGAGAATTATTCATATAAAAATCAGTTTTATAATATTATTTAGAGACTTTCCAGATGATACCTCGTATTGGTAAAAAGTACTGGTTAAAATATAGAAAAGCGCTTCCAGAAATCATAGGTTTACTCGGTTACTAAACCACCTCAATTACAGCCTTACAAACATTAATAATTTATAATATTTGAATTTCGGAACAATATTGTTAATATAGTGAAACATGAAGGAATGTAAGTTCAGGGGGAGAATATTTAAGCAAATATATACGAAGGAGGTACCGTTTTGGGACGTGCAATGATAATTTATGTAGTACTCCTCTTGTCAATATTTGGGATAGTGGCCTTGAATATTCAGCAAGAGCGCAAGATGGTTACGGCGGGGAATGTAGATAACTATGAGAAAACCAGCGCCCAGAATGCATCGCAGTCCGGTCTTGAATTGACGATGCAGGTTTTGAAGCAGAATGATTATGAGTTTTCCGATGTATCAAACCCTCAGACCTTTACTATAGGGGAAGCCGACGTTTCGGTGGATATTTCTCACAGCAAGAATTCAAATCTGCGGTACAACCAGGTACGTCTTGTTTCTACGGGCAGTATGGGCGGGCATACCAGTGAAACAAGGGGATTGTTTCGATCGGACTATCCGACTCCGCGGGGAGCGATGGGTTTCTACGGCAATAACGACGTAAACTTTTCCACGGGCGGCAATGCTTTCGAGATTAGCGGTCACGACAGAGCGTCTGACAAGCCCAGTATGCCGGGCATCATGGCGCAGGGAAATAACTCCTATAATGATATCGTAAATAATATTTCCAGTAAGCGGGAGGATAATATTGTAGGTTCTGGAGGATTGCCGTCGGTCCTGGAAGAACCCCGCATGGATCCCAGTGAAATAACGGACTTGATACCTGAATGGGAAGCCAAAAGTGATACGATAATTGGAGATTATGGGACGGATGGGGATGAGCCCCATAGCCTCAAGGGCAAAACATTTGGTACGAAGGATGATCCGCAGATAACGGTGGTCCGGGACGACGCCCAGTTCCAGGGTAACACGACCGGGGCGGGAATCCTGCTTATTCAGGATAATGCCACGCTTGATATGGGAAAGAATTTTGAATTTGACGGATTGATTATAAACAATAACCAGCATTCAATATTTGATGCAAAAGGAACTCCCCAGCTGCGCGGTTCCCTGATGTCGGTTCCCCCCTGCGGCACGACGTCGAGTGACTGCGACGCCACTATTGATTTCCGGGGGAATGTATCGGTGGAATACGACAGCGACGCTCTCTATAAAATGCAGGAAGGGTTGACTCCAAACGCGATTGACTATAATTACACCCGCGAAGACGTGTATCATTAATGACGTCAGCACGCCGGCCAGCCTTGTTCTGCTGGATATTTCGCTTTTCTTTCAGTTTTGTAACCCTCTACGTATTTAAATACCCGAGGCAGGGATAGGAACCCAGCACTTCCAAAAAGATCGTTTTTGATCTTATTTTTTCCATCAGGACATTTTCTTCGAGATCGTCCACGCGGACTTGCAGATCGATAAAGAAGTCGTATTGCCAGGGTTTGCCGATCTGTGGACGTGATTCAATCATCGTCATGTTAATCCCCTCGTCGGCGATGACTTGCAGCAGGGACGCCAGGGACCCGGGTTCTTCGATGACGCTGAGATGGAGAGTCGTCTTATAGGTAAGCTCGCTCGCCGTTTCGATGGAGTGGTTCCGCGACATCAGCAGAAAACGGGTATAGTTATGGGGATCCGTCTCGATGTTCGGCCGCAGGATTTGCATGCCGTACAGCTCGGCTGCTCGCTCGCTGGCGATGGCTGCGGTCGCCTTCAATTCATGATCCTTTATGTATTTTACGGATCCGGCCGTGTCCCGCTTCTCGATCACTTCAGCGTCCAGCCGATCCAGGAAAGCCTGCGATTGGTTGATGGCCATCGGGTGGGACCATATTTCCCGAATGGAGTCGAGAGTAGCGCCCGGGTGGGCGATCAGATGGTGCTCGATGCGCAGCAGGGCTTCCCCGATGATCGTCAAATCGTTTTTGGCCAACAGGTCGTAATTTTGCAGGAGCGACCCGGCAATCGAATTTTCAATGGCGACCAGCGCATACGGGGCACGTCCGCCGGCACAGTCGTCGAACACCTCGTCAAAGGTATCCCGTTCCAGGTACGAGGGACCGGGGCCGAACAGCAGTTCCGCAGCCATGTGATGAAAAGATCCCTTTACCCCCTGTATAGATATGACAGGAGCGTCCATTGATGTCGTGCAAGGGTATGCGGAATCCGACTTGTCCAACGCATCGGGGGATGAAGTAGTCAAATTGAGAATTTATGAGGGTTACGAAGTACGAATAAAATCAAGGGTAACATAGAAAACTTCTCGGATCGGCTACACCATTGCGGGAGAAGAAGGAGGATATTAGGAAAACATTCCTGACTGATCAACTTTTTTCCGTTCCGACCGAAATCAACGTGTAAGGAAAAGTATCGACAAGTTTCGATTCCTGGATGAAAAATTGCCGTTAAATTGTATTTTATATAATTGGGAAATATAGCAATGCAGGTGAATGTGGATGAGTGCTTCGAGCGAATGATGATGGTGGTATGACTGTTCATATAATGGATATCGGCTTAACAAGTGTGATACCTGCAATTTAGTGAATGAACACATAGAATTTTCCATGGTTTTGGGCCTGATACGCCTTCAGCCTTTTCATGCAAACTAAAAAAACACAACGAAAATTATGGCTTTTAAATGGGTTTATGAAGAACCCGAACGTCAGGAGACTGTCTCTATGTTACAGGAGCAGCTCGGCGTCCCGGAAACGATCGCTCGACTGCTGGCAATTCGCGAAATAGATACCTACGAAAAAGCAAGGGCGTTTTTTCGGCCGGACCTGGATGCGCTGCACGATCCGTTTTTGATGTTGGATATGGAGCCGGCCGCCACGCGCCTGGCGGAGGCGATTCGGGAGGGGGAGAAGATTCTTGTGTATGGTGATTATGACGTAGACGGGACCACGGCCACCGCTCTTTTTTACACTTTCCTTCAGGATTTCGGGGTGGAAGTGGACTACTATATACCGGACCGCCATAAAGAGGGATACGGCATCAATCCGGAGGGAATCGAATATGCCCTGCGGGAAGAGATGGACCTGATTGTTTCGGTGGATTGTGGCATTACGGCGATTGACGAGGCCAAATATGCGCGCGACCGGGGACTCGATCTGATTATTTGCGATCACCACACCGTGGGCGAGGAGATCCCCGGTGCCGTGGCCGTGCTGGATCCGAAGCGAACCGACGACAGCTATCCTTTTGACGGTTTGTCGGGTGCGGGCGTCGGATTCAAATTGATCCAGGGGACCCTCCAGAAATTGGGACTGGAACCCGGGGTGGCCTATGAATACCTGGACCTGGTGGCCATCTCCATAGCCTCCGATATCGTCCCCATCGTGGATGAAAATCGTATAATGATGCGGAAGGGACTCGAGCTGCTGAATGAAAATCCACGGCTTGGAATTCGAGCGCTGCTCGACTTGATTAACATGGATGTGGGGACGCTGACCTCCTCCAATATCGTTTTTTCCATCGGTCCCCGCATCAATGCCGCGGGACGTATGGGCGATGCCGCCCGGGCCGTGGAGCTCATGATAGCGGATCAGGAAGCCGAGGCCCGTACGCGAGCGCACGAGCTGGAGTCGATCAACCATAAGCGGCGCAGCACTGATAGCGAGACGATGGAGCAGGCCGTGGAGATGGTGACCAATTATTACGATATGGAAAAAACAGCCTCCATGGTCCTGCATCATCCCGACTGGCACCTGGGCGTAATCGGGATCGTCGCCTCCCGGCTGGTCGACCAGTATTATCGTCCCGCGATTATGTTGAGCACCGTGGACGGCAAGATCAAAGGGTCGGCCCGGAGCATCGAGGGCTTTAATATTTACGAGGCCCTGAAGCAATGCGAGGATTTGCTGGAGCAGTTCGGGGGACACCAATACGCGGCCGGCCTGACAATGGCGAAGGAGAACCTGGAAGAGTTTCGTCGCCGCATGAACGAGATTGCTTTCGAGGATCTCACGCAGACCGACTTCGAGCCCGAATTAAACATCGACGGCGAGCTCGACCTGAGCCAGATGGATCTGAAGTTCTGGAAACTGCTCAGCCAGTTCGAGCCGTTCGGTCCCGGCAACCACCGCCCCGTGTTTGTGAGCCGGGGCGTGGAAGTCAACGGTATTCCGACGATTGTGGGCAAGGGGCACCTGAAAATGAGTATCTCTCACAACGGATCGGGTGCCTTCGACGCCATCGGATTCAACATGCACGAATACATGCCCACCATTCGCAACTCCCCGCAGGGCGGCATCGACATCGCCTACTCGCTGGAGGAAAACTACTGGAACGGCAAGTGCA